>NZ_AKJZ01000011.1 GCF_000282055.1 Flavobacterium sp. CF136 | reverse complement strand
AAAGCATCAATAATAATGACTTTTCTCCAGTCGCTTCCGCCTTCAGAAATTGAATATGCGGCTTTAGATCCGTCTTTGGAAAAATCTAAACCACCAAGTGAAGTGGTTCCGTCTTTGGAAAATGTATTTGGATCTAAAAAAACTTCTTCCTTGCCATTTTCATCTTTTCTGTAAACAACCGACTGGTTTTGAAGTCCGTTGTTTTTAGAAAAATAAGTAAATTTTCCTTCTATAAATGGAGCTCCTATTTTTTCATAATTCCAGAGCTTCTCCATTCGTTTTTTTAAAGCATCACGAAATGGAATTTTATCTAAATAACCATAAGTAACTTCGTTTTGAGCCTTTACCCAGGCACCTGTTTCGGCAGATTTATCGTCTTCAAGCCAACGATACGGGTCATTTACTTTGGTATCGAAATAAATATCAACAGTTTCGCCTTTTTTAGTTTCCGGATATTGAATTTTATTCTGGGCAAATGAAATTCCTGCAGTAGTAATGGTCATTATTAGAATTGTTTTTTTCATAGTTAACATTTATGAGTTGTAACAAAAATAGCATTTTTTGTTGTGAAATTTAATTTAAACCATATAAGTCATATAAGTTTATTATCCATTGGATGTAATTAAAAATTGATGTCAGGCTTTGCTCAGGAAAGCTCTTTCCAGATAAAAAACCTTCGACTCCGCTCCGGATGACAATGATTTTCAAAAGGATAAAGACATAGCTTAATTTATTTATATGACTTATATGGTTTTAAAAAATTATAAGTTGAAATTTACTCCCAAAACAATATTTCTTCCGATGTTTGGAATACCATCTGTTTTTAATCTTGAAAGATGTGCGATATAGCTTTTATCGAATAAATTGTTTCCGTTCAGATTTACATCAAAAGCTGTTTTGCCTAGTTTTACTGTTCCTCCAAAGCCTAAATTAACCAAGGTATATCCTTTTGAAGCCGTTTCGAAACCACTTACATTATCCTGCTTAAGAGTTGATGAAACATTCAAAGAAGCATATCCTTCCTCGAACCAGTTTTTGATTTTGAATTCGGTTCTAAGCGTATTGTTCCAGTTATTTGCCGGGATAAAAGGCAAATAATCTTTGTTGTCTTTTTGGCCGGTTACCGTTTCAAAACTGGTTTCAAAATGTAACCAATCCAATGGATGTGGATGAAAATGCAATCCAACTTCACCACCGTATAATTTCGCATTATCCTGAATATAAGCAAAAACATTATTGTCATCACGAACTTCTCCCGTTGGCGACGTATAGATATAATTGTTTATATGATTGTAAAATCCGTTTACAAAAAACTCAAAATGCGAATTTTTATATTCCAGATTTAAATCTGTCTGAACGTTTTGTTCGGTTTTTAAATCATTGTTTCCAATTTCATATCGGTTCGTTCCTTCGTGCACACCGTTTGAAGTTAATTCAGCTAAATTTGGAGCTCTAAACCCTGTAGCTACATTCAAACGCAGCGTTAATGGCTCTGCCAATTGGGTTTTATATCCCAATGAAGCATTAAAACTGTCAAAAGATCGGTCTATAGCCTGAAAATAACCTTCTTCACCTTCAGTTCCGTGTGCTTCAGAGGTAACATTTCGGTTGTCGAAACGTAATCCTGCTTGCAGAACACTATTGTTCCATTCATAATTTGCTGTTCCAAAAGCTCCAAAATCATTTGTAGTAGCATCCGGAATCAAATATTCTTCACCTGAATTAGCATTGGTCTGATGCATTCCCTGAACACCAACAATAGTTTCGATTTTACCCAATTTTGGCAAGTGATATTTTGCATTATAGTTGAAAGTTTTAAGTTTCATATGCAAAACAGCCTCATTACTGTCTTCAAATTCACTTCGATCATTAGAGATATAACCCAAATCAACATCTAATTTTGAGTTTTCAAAGAAAATTACATTGTTTAAACTCAATAAATGATTAAAAATTCCTTGTCTGGGAAACTCCGTGTTTTTGCTTGTAGATTGTTCCCCAATTCCATTATCAGGCATTCCAAGATCAAGTTTGTTGTAGTTATATCTTAAAACACTGGAAAAACTCGAATTGCTGTAACCAATTCCGGTTTTAAAATCGGTTTCATTATAGCGGGTATTCGTTACACGATCGCCGTTATCGCCAATTTTGTAATCAGAATGTGTGTTGAAACTTCCGCGAGCCAGAAATTTCCAATTATCTGTAGAAGTTTTTAATCCAATTGATGAATTACTTCCTTGTGTGTTGCTAAAATACTTTTGACTGAAATTAGCCTTAAAAGTATTCGCATCAGCAAATTTTTCAGGATTAAAATATAAAACACCGCCTAAAGCATCAGATCCGTATAATAAAGAAGCAGGGCCTTTAATAACTTCAACACTTTCGATTCCGGCATCATTTAAACCTAAGCCATGTTCATCTCCAAATTGTTGATTTTCAACACGGACACCTTGAGAATATACTAAAACACGATTGCCGCTAAGACCTCTGATTACTGGTTTTCCGATTGAAGTTCCTGTTGAAATCTGCGAAACTCCGGGAATCGTAGCCAAACCTTCTATCAAAGTTGAAGTCCCTTTTTGCTGTAATGTTTTGATGCTTTCATGTTCTACTTTCATTACGTTTTGCGATTGCAGTTTGTTGAAAGGAGTTGAAACAATTACTTCATCCATTTCAAAAACAGATTCAGCAAGTGTAATGTCTAAAGTATTTTCTTTAAGTAATTTCGGGATTGTTTTATTTTGTGTTGTGTATCCAACAAAAGTATAACTAAGCCTTAAGCTTCCATTTGGAAGATTTGTAAATTGGTATTTACCGTTTTCGTCAGTTGTAGTTCCTTTATGCAATTCCTGCAAATAAACGGATACTCCCGGCATTGGATTGTTCTGAGAATTGATAACGGTTCCTGAAATTGAATTTTGAGCAGAAAGAATGCCCGAAAACCCTAAAATAAGGGCTATTATTATTTTTTTCATTTGAAAATGATGCTATAGTTAATTGATTTTTCTTTTTAAGATAAAATTGAAATAATAGTAAAATTTTCCGATCTCAATAAATAGTTAAGACTGGGAAATTGAACTGATTTTTATAATCAATTTTTTTAAAAAAGAGTTTGTTTTTTTGATTTCGAGTATATCGAAATTTAAGAAACTATAGCTGAAGGAGGCCCTCGAAGTGAGTATAAGCTCCCTGAAAATGAAATAACATTTTTTGAAAAGCTAAGGAAGTAAGGGATTTCTTTGTGGTATTTATAAAACTGAAAAGAAATTTTTTCAGGAGTAATATAACTTTCAAATGAAAATTGGCAAACAAAACAAGAATCGTAATTATGGTGCTGATGAGTGATTTCACCGTTTTTGTCATTATAATCGTGATGACATTTTTTTTCAGAAAGTTGTTTGGCAATATGCTCATAGCTGTGTACAGACTGGAACAGTATCGATAACAATACCGTCAGAGCCAAAGAAACACTTATTATGAGCTGCTTTTTTTTCATAACTATTGCAAAGGTATAAAAGAGGATATAAAAATACCTGATTTTACTGCTTTTTATTGAAAATAGTGCAATAAAATATTTCAGAAGGCACAGAAACAGAATAATTACATAATATTCACATCGTAAACTATCATTATATTATATTTGTAAGTCTAATAAATCGACCCAAAAAAGCGTTTATCTGAAATCCCTTTTAAAACCAAAACACAGTATGCGATTATTTTTTAGTTGTTTATTTCTAGTCTCTTTTCTGAACGTTTTTTCACAGGAAGCAAAAACGGAACTTTTGCCACAGGTAAAAGTTGATTCTTTATATCGTGAAGATCAGTTTTATTTTGCGGTAACTTATAATCTTTTGGTTCAGGCTCCTGCCGGGTTAAAACAAGATAAATTTTCAGCTGGAATTTCATTGGGTTTTTTGCGTGACATGCCTATTAACAAAGACAGAACAGTAGCTATCGCTACAGGTTTGGGATTAAGTTATAAAAATTATTACCAAAATTTGACGATTCAAAATGTTGAGGGAAATTTAGTTTATGATGTGAATTCGTATGATGCATTTAATTCTAATAAATTCAGGCAGTATTTAGTTGATTTGCCAATAGAATTCAGATGGAGAAATTCGACTTATGAAAGTTATAAGTTTTGGAGAATTTATGGCGGAATAAAGTTCAGCTATGTCTTTTCGGATAAATCGATTTTTAGAGATGGGGAAAATACTTATGTAGTAAGAAACAATCCGGATGTTAATAAATTTCAGTATGGTGTTTATCTCTCGACAGGGTATAATACCTGGAATGTATATGCGTATTATGGCTTGAAACCCTTATTTAAATCGGCTCAGACTGTAAATGGTGAAAATATAGATATGAGAACAATGAACATTGGTTTGATTTTCTATATTTTATAACCACAAATACAGAAATAAAATTTGCGGAAATATTCCGATTGTCAATCCAATCAGTAACTCTTTATTGGTGTGCGCATTCATTTCTAAACGGGACGAAGCCACAACCCCGGTCATTAATATTAAAAAAGCAGACCAATAAATATTATGCATTTGTAAGTGTGTATTTAGTCCGATTACAAAAACAGCAAAACCACTAATAGCCATCATATGCAAGCTTGCTTTTATCTTAAAAAGTGAACAGATTAAGGCTAAAATGGTGCTGAATAATCCGCCAAGGAAAAAGAAATGCAGTTCAGGATAACGTGTAATTATGATGCTTCTTTTTACTAATAAAATAAATAAAAAACATTGTAAAATTAGCGGGATTCTACGTTGGGATGTTTCATGTATCATTACCGATTTTACATTTCCCGTTGACCGAAGCAATAAAAAAAACAATATTGGAACTATAACCGTAATAATCAAAATTTGAAATAAGACATAGTATTTTTCCTGAATTGTAAAGGTATCTTCTTTATAAAAAAGATAAAATAAAGTGGCATACATCGATATAAAAACCGGGTGCAGTATATAGGAGAATAAAGGGAGTATCTTTTTCAAAACGATGTGATTTGGGGTCTCCAACAAATATAATTGAAATATAAATACGATGCTGTAAACGATTTATTTTTTAAGAAAATCACAACTCTTTACTATCTTTAATGTTTTAAATTTGAAAAAAGAAACTTACTAAATGAGCATAAATTTAAAAAGCCTTGTTTCGGTTCTTAATGCCGAAAGAACAGGTCCTGAAACAGATATTTTTATTGAGCATATTTCGATAGACAGCCGTTCGCTGCAAAATGGTTCGCAAACTTTGTTTTTTGCATTGTCGGGTGTTAACAATGATGCGCATTTGTATATTTCAGAGTTAATAGAAAAAGGGGTTCAGAACTTTGTGGTCGAATACATTCCTGAAAATTGTCATGGAAAGGCTAACTTTTTAATTGTAAAATCAACTTTAGAAGCCCTTCAGAAATTTGCAGCTTATCATCGAAATCTTTTTGATTTTCCTATTATTGGATTAACGGGAAGCAATGGTAAAACGATCGTAAAAGAATGGCTAAACTTTTTGTTGAGCCCCGATTACAATATTATCCGAAGTCCCAAAAGTTATAATTCACAGGTTGGGGTGCCGCTTTCGGTTATTGCGATTAATGAAAAACATAATTTAGGCATTTTTGAAGCCGGAATTTCGACAGCTAATGAAATGGACAAACTCGAAAAAATTATAAGACCAACAATAGGAGTGCTTACTAATATTGGTACAGCACACGATGAAGGGTTTTTAAATTTAGTGCAGAAGATTGATGAAAAACTACTTTTATTTAAAGAATCTCCGGTAATTATTTATCAGAAAAATGAAATTGTCGATTCCTGCTTATCCCAATTTGCAGCTGAATATATGCTGCATCCCCGAAAACTTTTTTCATGGAGTTATACAGATAAATCCGCGGATGTTTTTATTCTGAAAAAAGAAAATAAAAATGAAACGACAGCCATTCAATATCGATATCAAAAACAAAAATTCGATTTAAAAATACCTTTTAGCGATTCTGCTTCTATAGAAAATGCTATATCGTGTTTGTTGGTCCTGCTTTATTTTGACTTTGATTCTGTAGTGATTCAAAGCCGCATGCAGGGATTGTATCCGGTCGAAATGAGGCTAGAAGTCAAAAATGGGATTCATAATTGCAGTATTATTGATGATAGTTACAGTTCAGATTTTCAGTCTCTTAAAATAGCTTTGGATTTTCTGGAAAGCCAAAAAAAGAATGCATCCAAAACCGTTATTTTATCGGATATTTTTCAAAGCGGATTTTCAAACGAAGAGTTATATTCTAAAGTTTCACAGCTAATTGCCGATAATAAAGTCAATCGTGTTATTGGAATTGGGGCAACCATTTCTTCATTTAAAAACAAATTTTCAAATTGTATTACTTATCAGAATACTGCCGAATTTATCAATGATTTTGAAAATCTGAATTTTGCCAATGAAACCATTTTAATAAAAGGCGCAAGATCGTTTCAGTTTGAAGAAATTGTGTCTTTACTGGAAGAGAAGACCCATGAAACTATTCTCGAAATCAATCTGAATTCGATCAGCCATAATTTAAATTTCTTTAAATCTAAATTAGCTAATGATGTCAAAATCATGGTTATGGTGAAAGCTTTTGGTTATGGAAACGGAGGATTGGAAATTGCAAAATTGCTTGAGCACCATAAAGTCGATTATTTAGGTGTGGCTTTTGCCGATGAAGGAATTTCCCTGAAAAATGGTGGAATTAAATTGCCAATTATGGTTTTAAATCCTGAATCGACAAGTTTTTCGTCTATTATTCAGTATCAGTTAGAGCCGGAAATTTATAGTATAAAAGGATTAAATGCTTTTTTGAAAATTGCCCGTGAAAAGAATTTAAAAGACTTCCCAATTCATATCAAGCTGGATACCGGAATGCACCGCCTGGGTTTTGAAGAAAATACAATAGACGAATTGATTGCCACTTTAAAAGGAAATTCAACGGTTCGTATTCAAAGTATTTTATCGCATATGGCGACCAGCGATGACATGAAACATTATGAATTTGCTCTTTCGCAGATTCGATTGTTCGAGAAATTGTCTTCAAAACTGATGAGTGAATTGGGTGCAAATCCAATTCGTCATATTCTGAATACTTCCGGAATCAGTAATTTTCCGGATGCACAATATAATATGGTGCGCTTAGGAATTGGTCTTTATGGTGTTTCCAATGATCCTTCAGAACAAAAATACTTAGAAAATGTTGGGACTTTAAAATCAATTATTTCACAGGTTCGTACAATTCCTGCAGGTGACAGCGTAGGTTACGGACGCAGGTTTATGGCCGAAAAAGAAACTAAAATTGCAACTATTCCAATTGGTTACGCAGACGGGATTTCAAGATTATGGGGTAATCAGGTTGGTTATGTAACCATTAAAAATCAAAAAGCATCTATTGTGGGAAGTGTTTGCATGGATATGTTAATGGTAGATGTAAGTTCGATAGATTGCAAAGAAGGAGATTCGGTTATTATTTTTGGAGAAAGCCCAAATGTTATTGAAATGGCAAATGCATTGAAAACCATTCCGTATGAAATTTTAACCAGTATTTCCCAACGCGTAAAAAGAGTGTTTTTCAGATAATTTAAAACAAGTTTAGAGAAAATTATGTAATTTCGATACTCTATTAATTACAAAAATGTACAATTATGGGAATTTTTTCTGAATTTAAGGAATTTGCAATGAAAGGCAACGTGGTCGATTTGGCTGTCGGTGTTATCATTGGAGCAGCTTTTGGTAAAATTGTGAGCTCATTAATTGATAATGTAATTACACCTTTGTTATTAAAACCGGCTTTGGATGCAGCTCATTTATCTACCATAGAAGAACTGACGGCTTTTGGAGGTGTAAAATACGGGTTGTTTCTTTCGGCCGTAATTAACTTTGTAATTGTTGCTTTTGTTTTGTTCTTAATCATAAAAGGAATAAATTCTGCAAAAAAGAAAGATGTTCCACCACCACCGCCTGCAGGACCAACTCAGGAAGAATTATTGATACAAATTAGAGATTTATTAAAAAAATAAATAATATACCGCTACACTAAGTCTAACTTAACCGCTCTTTAATTGGTGCGGTTTTTTTATTTTGTTTGATTTGTAACATTTTGTTATTTTTTGTGAATCGAATTGCTATCGTTTTTATTATACTTACTTTTGCAGTCTAAAGTTAGAATATTCATAAATAAAAATATAAAAATGAGAATAGCGGTTGTAGGCGCCACCGGTATGGTTGGCGAAATAATGTTAAAAGTTTTAGCAGAAAGAAATTTTCCGGTTACAGAATTAATTCCTGTTGCTTCTGAAAAATCAGTAGGTAAAGAAATAGAATATAAAGGTCAAAAATATAAAGTTGTAGGTTTGCAGACTGCTGTTGATATGAAAGCAGATATTGCTCTTTTCTCTGCCGGAGGAGATACTTCATTAGAGTGGGCACCAAAATTTGCAGCTGCCGGAACTACAGTTATTGATAATTCATCTGCCTGGAGAATGGATCCGACAAAAAAATTAGTGGTTCCTGAAATCAACGCTGAATCTTTGACTAAAGAAGATAAAATTATTGCAAATCCAAACTGTTCTACTATTCAGATGGTATTGGCTTTGGCTCCTTTGCACAAAAAATACAATATCAAAAGAATTATAGTTTCTACTTACCAATCTATTACAGGAACAGGCGTAAAAGCGGTTAGACAATTAGAAAATGAGTATGCCGGAGTACAGGGTGACATGGCTTACAAATATCCAATTCACAGAAATGCTATTCCTCATTGTGATAGTTTTGAAGAAAACGGATATACTAAAGAAGAAATGAAATTAGTTCGTGAAACTCAAAAAATTCTTGGTGATAATACCATTCGAGTTACAGCAACAGCTGTTCGTGTACCTGTTGTTGGCGGTCATAGCGAAGCTGTAAATGTTGAGTTTACAAATGATTTCGAAGTAAATGAGCTTCGTGAAATTTTACACAATACTGATGGAGTAGTGGTACAGGATAATTTAGATACATTTACATACCCGATGCCACTGTATGCAGAAGGTAAAAATGATGTTTTTGTTGGAAGAATCCGTCGTGACGAAAGCCAGCCTAATACAGTAAACATGTGGATTGTTGCTGATAATTTAAGAAAAGGTGCAGCTACAAACACGATTCAAATCGCTGAGTATTTAATTTCAGCCGGTTTAGTATAAATTAGAGATTAAAGAAAATTGTTATAAAGAAAAGACCGTAATTACAGCAATGCAATTACGGTCTTTTTGTGTTTTAATGGTATATTTGGTTTAGTAATCCCTATTCAAAAATGAAAGACGTAAACCTAAAATACATTGAAGATAATTATCTGGAATTTGAAGAAATTATAAGGATAATGAATCTCACTTCACATAAATTAAACCAACTTATTGAAGTAAAACTTATTCCTGAACCTTCATATGTTGTCAGCTCAGAAGTAACAATAAGTTCTTCCTTAAATGATAATTATAAGATTGTCAGATCTAAAAAATATTTTCCAAAAAGCATCCTGAAACTTATTGAAGATAATATTGAGAATAATAATCCCGAAAAATTTAAAAGCGAGTTTAAGGAAACGCTATTGTCTAATTTGAAGAACCATAAGCACAAAACGTTTGCGTATGGCAACACTTTTGTTGAAAGTGGAGAAATAGATCTTGAGAAAGCAGATAAAGCACTCGAAGAAGAATGGAATTATTTCTGTAAAGGAATTTATGGTATTTGTACTTTACAGAGTAATGAAGAGGCAATTATTGAGAAAGAGATTGCAATAAAAAGAATATTAGATTTTATTGAAAATAGAGGTTTAGCTATAACTCAGGAAAAAATAAATCATTTAAAGGAACTGAATGACGCATTTAATAAATATACAAGTAATTTTGCACCATATCAGCGTGAAACAAGCAGTAGAGGAAAGTATTTAGATAAGCTTCTAACGGAATTTTCTTTGGAAGATTTAATAAAGAAATATGAATAAATATTATAATAAAAAAGCGAAAACCCAGGTTTTCGCTTTTTTATATTTAATATTCTGGAGCCAGTTCAAGCTCTAAACCTTCTAATTCTGTAGTAATTGGAATCTGACAACCTAAACGGCTGTTAGATTTAACGTAAAACGCTTCCGATAACATAGCTTCTTCGTCATCACCCATTTCAGGCAGAGCAACATCATTTAAAACGTAGCACTGACATGAAGCACACATGGCCATTCCGCCACAGGTTCCCTCAACAGGAAGTTCGTATGCTTTGCATAACTCCATTATGTTCATTGCCATATCAGTTGGAGCCTGTAATTCGTGTATAACTCCCTCTCGATCTTTAATCTTTATTAATACATCCATTTTAAATTATTGGAATTTTACTGATTTAGAATTTAATAAACGTGATCAAATTCTTAAATTATTTATTAACTACTTGGTTTTAAGCTAAATGCGTATTCTTTTCTGTTATTTTCTTTAAGGTGCATTTTTGCGCCTAATATATTTCCGCCTTTTTCTAATAATGTAACTATGACAATTACTGAATAATAATCTTTATCCAATTCGAAAATCAAAGTCCCTTCATATGTCGAATTTACTATTCCTTGTTTGTCAGTGGTAACAGATATTTTTCTTGGATGTGAAAATTCTGCTGTGTTGTAAGCTGCTTTATTTGTAAACTTTGCTTTACCAGCACAAAAATCATATAAAAAATCATAATTACCAATTCTAAGGCTGCCTTCTTCTTTATTACTATTAATCGAAAGTACAATTTTTCCGTCATATGTAAAATCTGACCACTCTTCAGATTCATTAACCCATGCTTTATCAACTTGTAATGTTTGTATGCTTTGTTGGGCATAATTTACCGAAATGAAAAATAATAAAAAAAACAGAGTGTAATAATTCTTCATAATTTAAGATTTTAGGAGTATGTTACAAATTTAAATGAAAAATGGAACATATTCTTCAGTAAAAGTCTTAAATCTTTAAACTATTTTTTATTGATATCGTAAAAAAATAGATATTTTTATTTATTTTCATGAAAATTTATAACTAATTTGCCTAAATGGTTATTATTCCTGTTAATTATTTACGACTCAAAAACAAGGAATATAAGCAGATTACATGATGTTTACCACAGTTTCAATTTGTGGGGCATATTTTTTTATAGTTGTTTCCACACCGGCCTTTAATGTCATTTGATTTACACTGCAGCTAATGCATGCGCCTTCAAGACGGACTTTTACGTGTTTGTCGTCTTCTATTGAAATTAGCGTAATGTCACCACCATCAGAATTTAAAAAAGGTCTGATTTCTTCAAGGGCCAATAATACGTTACTTGTTAATTCTTCTGTTGTCATAATGTTTAATGTGTCAATTAGAGAATTAGATAATTAGGAAATGTGTCAATTAGATAATTATCTGTGCTCATTATCTAATTATCAAATTATCTCAGTATCTAATTTTTATCTCAATTATCTAATTCTTTTTAACTGCTGAACAACCTGCCATTGTTGTAATTTTAATGGCTTCGGTAGCAGGCAGACTATCATTTCTGTTTACTACTTCCTGTACTACATTTCTAGTGATTTCTTCAAAAACAGTTTCAATTGTCGATGCTGTCTGCAAAGCTGCCGGACGACCATAATCTCCTGCTTCACGAATAGATTGTACAATTGGAACTTCACCTAAAAACGGAACATTTAAATCTTCTGCCAGGTTTTTTGCTCCTTCCTGGCCAAAGATATAATATTTGTTTTCCGGTAATTCTTCAGGTGTAAAATACGCCATATTTTCGATAATACCTAAAACCGGTACATTAATATTCTCCTGCATAAACATTGCCACACCTTTTTTCGCGTCAGCTAATGCTACTGCCTGAGGAGTACTTACAACAACAGCTCCTGTTATTGGTAATGACTGCATGATTGATAAGTGAATATCTCCAGTTCCCGGAGGCAAGTCAATTAGCATAAAATCTAATTCACCCCAATCAGCATCAAAAATCATTTGGTTTAATGCTTTGGCAGCCATTGGCCCTCTCCAGATTACGGCCTGACTTGGTGCAGTAAAAAAGCCGATAGAAAGTATTTTTATTTCATAACTCTCTACAGGTTTCATCTTTGATTTTCCGTCAACGGTAATCGAAATTGGTTTTTCATTTTCGACATCAAACATGATTGGCATTGATGGACCATAAATATCAGCATCCAAAACGCCAACGGCAAATCCCATTTTAGCTAATGTTACGGCAAGATTCGCTGTAACAGTAGATTTTCCTACTCCGCCTTTTCCTGATGCAACAGCAATAATATTTTTGATTCCCGGAATAGCTTTTCCTTTTATTTCGTTAGGGTTTTCTTTAGTTTCAACCTTAATATTTACTTTAATCTTTGCTTCCGGAGATATCAATTCATGAATCGTTTTTTTAATATCATCCTCCGCTCTTTTTTTAATGTGCATTGCAGGAGTATGAAGTATTAAATCTACAACAACCTCATCACCAAAAGTAATAACATTGGCAACAGCTCCGCTTTCAACCATATTTTTCCCTTCTCCGGCTATAGTAATTGTTTCCAGAGCTTTAAGAATTTCTTTTCTGTCTAATTTCATTTTTAATGTAGTATTTTCTATTGAATGAAATCTATTTAGAAATTATATTTATTTAAACTGATTTCAGACTGCAAAGATAACAGATTATGTTCGGATTCTTAGCTTTTTAAATTGTATTTATTGATGACAGGATTGATGAAATGTATTTAAAAGACAAACCCGGTAAATTGTTTTACCGGGTTTCAAGAAAGAGATTGATTAACTTATTCGTATTTCAAATATTTCAGGATATCTATTTTAGTCACCTGATAGGCTTTCGTTAAAACGATTAGTAAAGTTAAAACTAATAAAGAAACGAACGCAATACTGAAAGGAATTACTGAAATCCCGATTCGGAAGGCAAAATTTTCAAGCCATTTTTGCAATAAGATATAGCCGGGAATAATTCCGATTCCAAATCCTAACAAGCAAAAAATAATGTATTGTTTTGATAGTTCTTTTAGTAAAATATTGGTTTCTGCACCTAATGTTTTTCTAATGGCAATTTCTTTTAATCTTCTTTCCATTGAGAAGGAAGCTAAAGCAAACAATCCGAAAACGGCAATAATAATTACAACAAGGTTCAGGATGAAAAATAAATCTTTTTGTTTCACTTGTTCCTGATAGGTTTTGGCAAATCCTTTATTTACAAATTCATAATCAAAAGGATAGTCGGGGTTTACGTTTTTCTCCCAATAGGTTTTTAATTTGGCTAAAGTTTCGGTTAAATTATCAGGAGAAACTTTTACATAAATATTACCAAAATTATTCCATTTTAAGGTTTTAAGGTTTATAAAAACCATTGGCTGTACTTTATCCTGTAGTCCTGTAATGTTAAAATCTTTTACAACACCTACGACTTTGAATTTTAAATTATGTTCTTCTCCAAAGCCAGATGTTATAATGGTGTTTACAGGGTTTTTAAGATTCAGGATTTTTACAAGAGTTTCATTCATTAACATATTACTTACAGTATCCGAAGCAAACTGTGGTAGTAAATTCCTGCCTTTAACGATTTTGATTTTCATCATTTCAAGAAAACCAAAATCCATTTCAATATTTCTTGGCTGTACATGAATCCCGTTATGCGTAAAACTTGAACTTGAATTAGAACTGTTTCCAAAAGATCCTGCAAAAGTAGAAACGTCCTGAACTCCGGGTATTTTGCTGATTTCTTGTTTTGCGGTCAGGTATTTATCTGTTTTTTTAAGAGGATCCGGGTAATTATACGGAATTCTGATGATCTGATCTCCACTAAAACCAAGGTCTTTGTTCATCATATAACTAACTTGCGAGTTCACAATTAAGGCGCCAATGATAAAAAAGGTAGCAATTCCAAACTGAAAAATCAACATCGAATTTCGAATCCAAATACCACTTTTGCTTCTTGAAAAATTACCTTTTAAAACTTTTAAAGTCTCAAAATTGGAGATATAAATGGCAGGAAAAATACCCGCAAGAATGATTACTAATCCAAATATAAAAATAAGCTGCAGGTAAAATTCACCACCATTGATAGTCAAATTTTTCTTCAAAAAGGTATTGTAATGAGGTAATGTAAGTTCAACGATTGCCAAAGAAAAAATGATTGCCAAAGTCACAATCATGGCCGTTTCAAAAATAAATTGAGCAATAATCTGATTTTTAGTTGCACCCACAATTTTACGTACACCTACTTCTTTTGCTCGTTTGATGGCTGAAGCTGTTGCTAAATTGATATAATTTACCAAAGACAAAGTCAGAATCAAAATAGAGAGCCCAACCATGATGTAAAGCAATTGCAAATTCCCTCTGCCTTCAGCGAAATTGTGGCCGGATGAAGTTTTTGTTCCGTGCAGACGGGAAGTTTTTAACTGATCCAGTATTACTGTAATTTCCCCATTTTCTTTAACATACTGCGCCACAGTCTGACCATTTTCTTTAGCATCTTTTAAAGTTCTGTTCACAAAATTTACATTTTGCATTTTCTTTAAAACAACGGCAGCATCGGCTCCTTTTTTGATTTTGATTAATAATCCATAATTAAAATTTTCCCAGCTGTTTTTATCACCATCACGTTGAATACCGCCAAAAACGTAGTTAGGTTCCAGTGATGATGGTCGTATTAAATGATAAACTGCTTTTACGGTATAAAACTTATTGCTATAATTGATTGACTTGCCAATCGGATCTTCATTGTTGAAAAGTAATTTTGCTGCTTCTTCCGATAAGGCAACACTATTGATTTCTTTTAAGATATTAGTTTTAGACCCTTTTACGATTGGAAAAGGAAAAACATCAAAAAAGCCATTATCAGCAATTGTGATTTTTTCATCCATCACTTTACGTCCCTGATATTTTATCGGAGCATTGTTATAATAAGCGCTATTAAGGAAACAAATCGATTCAATTTCAGGAATAGTTGCTTTGCAGGTTTCCCCAAAAGGAATTGAATTTAATGCCCAGATATCTCCCGTTATTCCTATTTTGTTGGTAACCTGATATACATTTTCTTTCTCAGGATTCCATTGATCGTAAGCATTTTCATTATTCCAATATAAAATAGCGAAAATTACACCGGCAACTCCGATGCTTAATCCTAAAACATTTAAAAACGAAAACAATTTATTTTGCTTTAAATGATAAATAAATATTTTAAACCAGTTAAAAATCATGGTGTATTTTTTTAGTTAGTTATTTTTTTTAATAGACCTAACAGGTTTTTAAAACCTGTTAGGTCTTTAGATAATTGCCAATATTTTGCAAACAAATTCTGCCAGGATTATGATTGCAGTTACAATAAATTTGATCATATTTTTATTATTTAACGTCCATGAAAACATCTACATTTCTCTGATTTAATTTTTCAGAGAATATTACACCATCTTTCATATGAATCGTTCTTTGTGAGAACGAAGCATCATAATCAGAGTGTGTTACCATCAAAATTGTGGCGCCTTTGGCGTGTAAATCGGTTAAAAGTTCCATCACTTCGTTACCGTTTTTACTGTCCAGATTTCCGGTTGGCTCATCGGCCAAAATGATTTTCGGGTCATTTACCAAAGCTCTGGCCACAGCAACTCTTTGTTGTTGTCCTCCCGAAAGCTGTTGCGGAAAATGTTTTAAACGGTGTGAAATATTTAATTTCTCAGCAATAGCTTCAATTTTTTGTTTTCTGTCTGATACTTTCACGTTGTTGTAAAGCAAAGGCAGTTCGATATTGTCATAAACGGAAAGTTCATCGATCAGGTTGAAATTCTGAAAAATGAATCCAATATTCTCTTTACGAACAGCCGCTCTTCCTTTTTCTTTCAAACCAATCATTTCCTGATCCAATAATTTATAACTTCCATCAGAGCCACTGTCCAAAAGGCCGATGATGTTTAATAAAGTCGATTTTCCACACCCAGAAGGGCCCATGATAGTTAAAAAATCACCCTTTTTAATTTCTAAAGAAATACCGCTTAACGCTGATGTTTCTACTTCTTCTGTTCTAAAAACTTTGGTTAAATTTTGTATTGTTATCATATTTTTTAAGATGTTAAATGTTGTTATTAATGATTTTTTGATTGATGATTGAAACTTTTATTTTATGTAAAATGTAAAATGTGATTTGTAAACTGTGACTGCGACTGAAAACTGCTACTGTGAACTAATCGATAATTCTTCAACATCCTTATAATCTGAATACGATGAGGTAATTACAGATTCGCCCTCTTTCAAGCCTTCCAAAATTTCATAATACGAAGGATTCTCACGGCCTAATTTTATGTTTCTTCTTTCTGCTTTATTTCCTTTTACCACAAAAATCCATTTTCCGGCAGTTTCCTGATTGAAGCTTCCTTTTGAAACCACTAAGGTTTTGTTTTTCTCTGATAAAATCAGTTTCACTCCAAAACTTAAGCCGTCTTGTAAAGCGATATTTTCTTTTGATGTAAAAGCCAGTTCCACTATAAAATGACCGCTTTTTACTTCCGGAATTACTTTTGTAACCAAAACTTCAAGTGTTTTTCCTTTAAATTCTACCTGACCTTTCAAACCTTCCCGAAGTTTTTCCAGATAAAATTCATCAACTTCCGCAGTCAGCTTGTAGCCTTGTTTGGAATCAATTTTGCCGATGCTTTCTCCCGCCTGAAATGTTTTTCCTAAAACCGGTTCGAAAGATGTTAATCGTCCCGATTCAGGAGCCGTGATTAAAAAGTTCTTTTTGTTGTTTCTCAAAATATCCAGACTTTTTTCCATGGTTTGAATCGAGCGGTTTATTTGTGAAATCTGCAGCTGATTTGTCTGTTTTTCTTTTTGAATACTCTGCTGAATCGTTCTTTTTCGTTCTTCCTGAAAACGCAGGCTTTCTTTAAAAGTATTCCAGTCATTTTTCGAAATCACATCCTTATCAAATAATTTCGAATTCATGTCATACAGTCTTTTAGCATCATTATAATCGTGCTCAATCAAAACCAAATCTTTGTTTAAATTCAATTCCTGATTTCTGATATTCAGTTTTCCAGTGTTCAAATTATTTATCTGCTCAATAATTGCCGTTTCCTGAGTCAGATAATTCAATTCTGTGTTAGGGTTGTACAAACGTGCCAGTGATTGGCCTTTGGTAACCATGGCACCATTTTCAACAAAAATTTCTTTTACGGAACCTCCTTCAGTAACATTTACAAGCATTACGTTCAGCGGTTCAACTTGAGCCTGAAAAACAACAAAATCTTCAAAAAACGCCTTTTCGATTTTTTGAACCGTCAGTTCATCTGCTTTTACATTTAAACTTCTTTTTGTGTTAAAAGAAAAAAAGATGATTACAGCCAAAACTAAAAAAATACCAATTGCTATTGTGAGATACCTAAATTTTCTATTTTTACGAGGAATTACCTTGTCCATATTTTTAATAATTTGCTGATAGTCAATAGGTAAATACTGTGCCATAAAATTTATTATTTGTAAAGTATTGATTTTAAAGAAGCTTTAAAAACCATCAGAAAAAGGAGTGTTCGATAACGAACAGTTGACCGTTCGGAATCGGACAAAAATAAATGCTATGCGAAAAAAACAAGCCCAAATATTAATCGTTGACGACCAGGAAGAAATTCTTTTTTCGGCCAAAATGATTCTCAAAAAGCATTTTGAAACTATTTTTACAACAAACAGTCCAAAAAAAATCATTTCGATTTTAAGTGAAAATGAAATAAATGTGGTTTTGCTTGACATGAATTACCGAATTGGTTTTGAAGACGGACGCGAAGGAATTCATTGGCTGAAAGAAATCAAAACACTTTCGCCACAGACTGTTGTAATTTTAATGACCGCTTTTGGCAAAATTGATACTGCAGTTGAAGGAATAAAAATTGGTGCTTTTGATTATGTTTTGAAACCCTGGCACAACGAAAAACTACTGGAAACAATTGATAAGGCAGTAGCTGAAAGTCGAAAAAACAGCAAAATAGTTACCATTAAAAAAACAGATAAACGTTATTTTACAGGCACATCTCATAAAATAAAACAAGCCTATTCTATTGCTGAAAAAGTTGCTAAGACAGATGCCAATGTTTTGATTTTAGGTGAAAACGGAACAGGGAAATATGTTTTTGCGGAGTTTATCCATCAAAACTCAGAAAGGAAAAACCAGCCTTTTGTTCATGTTGATTTAGGTTCATTGAGTGATAATCTATTCGAAAGTGAACTTTTTGGCTATGCCAGAGGCGCTTTTACAGATGCGAAAACGGATACGCCGGGAAGATTCGAAATGGCTTCAAACGGAACTATTTTTCTGGATGAAATCGGAAATATTCCGCTGCACTTACAATCTAAATTGCTGCATGTTTTACAGACTAAAACCGTAACACGTTTGGGAGAAAGTAAAGCCAGACCTCTTAATGTACGGATTATTGCGGCAACAAACAGCGATATAAAAGCAGAGGTAAAAAACAAAATGTTTCGGGAAGATTTGCTCTATCGCATCAATACAATGGAAATTCATTTACCGTCTTTACGCGAGCGGAAAGATGATATTGTTCCGATGGCACATTTTATTTTAGATCAGATTGCCGAAAAATACAATCAAAGTGATTGGCGTTTTGAGGAAAACGTGGCTTCCTATTTAGAAAAATATCCATGGAAAGGAAATATCAGAGAAATGGAAAATAAAATCGAACGCGCTTTGATTTTGGCCAATAATAATACGATTTCTGTTCATGATTTAGATATTCTTGATTTTGAAGAGATTCATGAAAATGACGATCACCCGTTATCTGAAATGGAAAAAAATGCTATCGAAAAAGCGTTGTTTAAAAATCATGGCAATATCAGTAAAACGGCTGAAGAATTGGGTCTGTCAAGAGCAGCTTTGTATAGAAGAATTGAAAAATACGATTTAAAAAATATATGATTTAATAATTTTGCCAATCCCGACCATAGCTATCAGATAAGGAATTATAATAATTTTTAAAATCTTTAAATTTAAGTTTCACGCAGATTCTGCAGATCTAGCAGATAAAAATGATTACAATTTTAATAATCTGCCAAATCTGCAGAATCTGCGTGAGAGCTATAATAAAGTTAAAAGAAATCATTCTGATCCTTTAATCTGTGACAATAAAATATAAAATATGAAGAATTGGAAGTTTTATAATGCCTTGTTTGTGAGAATCTTGTTAGTCATGATTCTTTTTTTCTTTTGTGTGATTCTGATTTACAAAATGTTTTATTACAATGCACTTTTGATTGGAGTTTTCGCCGTTGTAATGTTGATTGAAATGTACTTTTTCGTTAAAAATCAATTGTTGTTTTACGACCGAACTTTGCTTTCGATGCTTCAAAATGACTTTACGACCAATTTTCCGGAAGAGAATAAAAAGGATAATTTCAAAAACTTATATCTTCTATATGATACTTTAAAAGTGCAGCAGCAGGAACTGACATCAAAAGAACTTATTTATCAGTCGATTTTAAATAGTATTGATACCGCTGCCTTAATTTTAGAAAAAGAAAATGAAGAGTGGAATGTTTTTTTGATGAACGATTGTTTTTCAAGCTTGTTTAAAGTACCAAAAATCAGTCACTGGAATTATCTCAAAAACTATTTACCATCACTTTGCAATGAAATCGAGAAAATTGGTTTTACCGAATTGAAGTCGGCGATTTCAATTAAAATTGAGGATAAGGATTTACAGACTTTTATGCTGCAAACGTCGCTTACAAAAACCTATGATAAAGAATATTTTATTATTTTACTGGATAGTATTCAGCGTGTGATTGAGAAAAAAGAAAAAGAAGCCTGGATTAATCTTATGAAAATTATTTCGCACGAATTAATGAATTCCTTAACACCAATACGCGCGCTTTCGCAGAATTTACTTCAGATTGTTGATCAGGAAAAGCTGGAAGAAGATGATTTTGATGATATAAAAAGCAGTATTTCAACGATTATCAACAGGAGTGATCATTTGCAGGTATTTGTAGAAAATTACCGAAAACTGGCAATGCTTCCCACTCCAACTAAAAAAATGACGCCAATAAATACGCTTTTTGAAGATTGCCTGAGAATTATGAATCCGATTTTAAGGGCGGAAAATATTGAATTAGTAAATGAAATTAATAGTTCGCGTTCAATTTTAATTGATAAAAATCAAATGGAGCAGGTGATTATCAATTTGATTACCAATAGTATTTATGCTTTAAAAGACCGGGAAGAGAAAAGGATGTTTTTGTCTTCTTACACAGAAGACAATCGTTTTTTTATTATCATTTCTGATAACGGAAAAGGAATTGATCCTGAAATTCGGGAGAAGGTATTTCTTCCGTTTTTTACCACTCGAAAAGATGGTGCCGGAATTGGATTAACACTTTCCAAAAATATAATCGAAGCACATGGCGGTTATTTAAGTTATCAGACTCAAAATGATAAAACAGACTTTGTAATTTGCCTGATTTGATGATTTAAACCGTTTAGAATTTCTTTAAAAAGGATATTTTCACTAACTTTAATAGTGTTTATACAATCCGTTCTGATGTGAATTTTAATATAAGTTTACAATATTCTATAAATTAATTTATAGGTAATGTTCCTAACTTTGAGTACCCTAAATCTTTGATTTTCAATACTATTTAAAAAATATGTGAAAAACTTATTTTGTGGTATCTATAGGTTTTTGCTGTTTTTTTTAGATAAAATTAATTTCTAAAATTAATCATCATGCGAAATCTTAGCTTCTTAATTATAATCATAACTGGCTTTTTATTCTCTTCTTTTAGTTTTGGGAATAAAATACAAATAACTTCCGGTTTGCATTCAGCAGACAATATTCGTTCGAAAAATACAATTTCCGTAACTTCTATTGACAGCGCCTCTATTGTTGCGTTTTTTAAAAAATACTCTAATTTAAAATCATATCAAAAAGAGGTTTCAAATCTCTATAAAAAAAGAGAATACAATACGATTTGGTTTGATGATAAAGGAGTTAATGAATTTGGATATTTACTGCACGAAAAAGTAGGTTTACTAAAAGAGCAGGGAGTTGAAAAAACGATTCCTTATCAAAATGTAATTAATAAAATTTTTGATGAAACAGCATCCAAAAAGCCCTCACAATCTGATACGGATATATTGTTAACCAGTTTGTTTGTGTTTTATGCGAATGTTATTAATCCGGATATCGATTCTCAAATAGCTGACGAAGAGGAATTATATTTAACAACGAAAAATATTCCCTATGGAAAAATATTAGATTCTCTTATTCTGATTCCGGAACGGTTAAATAAAAAAGAACACCTTTTATTTGGTCAATATAACAAACTTCAGGCAGCATTGACAAAATATCAGATTATTGAAAGAAATAATTTGTGGAAAAAAATAGATATAGACAGTGCGACCTATAAAGATTTAAAACCTTTTGACAGTGCTAACGCGATAAGACAAATTAGGGAGCGATTGTTTGTGGTTGGAGATTTGAAACGGGATTCTAAAAGAAATGTGTACGATGAAGAGCTGATGGCAGGTGTTTTAAATTATAAAAAAAGATATGGTCTTAAATTAAATTATACTTTAACGCTGGAGCATATTAAACAAATGAACGAACCTGTCAGCAATAGTATAAAAACCATAATGCTAAATATGGAGCGCCTCCGTTTTATACCTGCAAATTTCACTGACGCCAATGAATATATAATGGTTAATATTCCCGCATTTAAGATGTTTTATGCTAAGAATAATAAATATGAACTTGTTTCAGATGTTTTTGTAGGGGCCAAATGGGCAGAAACTGAAATTTTTAGCGGGATGATGGATAAAATTGTATTTAGTCCGTATTGGAATGTCCCACAAAGTATTATTGATAATGAATTAAAACTTAACATGGCATCAGATAAAAATTATCTGGAAGAACATAACATGGAATGGAACGGTGGTCGCGTCAGACAAAAACCGGGACCTAAAAATTCTTTGGGACTGGTCAAGTTTATGTTTCCAAATCCGTATGATATTTATATGCATGATACGCCTGCCAAAAGTTTATTCCAATTTGAAAACCGTACTTTTAGTCATGGATGTATCAATGTAAAAGAGGCCAAAACACTTGCTCATGTGATTTTAAAAGATGATCCTGACTGGCCTGCGGAAAAAATAGATAATGCCATGAATGGTGAAAAAGAAACGACTTGCATATTAAAGAATAAAATTCCGATCTACATAGGTTATTTTACGGCTTGGGTTGAAGATACCGGTGAGATTAGTTTTTTCCCTGATGTGTATGAAAAAGACAAATCCAATCCTTCTAACCTGGTGATGGAGTAACAGGAATTATTTGTTATTCATGATTTATTTCAGGCTGCCAAAAGTGTTTTTCAAAATCAACAATTTGATTGTTAACGACTTTAATACCTTCACTTTCCAAAAGCTGCTGCATTAAATTGGTTCCGTCAAAATGATGTTTTCCGCTTAGAAGACCTTTACGGTTTACAACTCTGTGTGCAGGGATGTCTTCTGTATTATGTGAAGCGTTCATTGCCCAGCCCACCATTCTGGCAGAGCGTGCTGTTCCTAAAGCTTTGGCAATAGCCCCATAAGAAGTTACTTTTCCGTATGGAATTTGCCTGGCAATAGCGTAAACTTTTTCGAAAAAATTATCTTCAGCCATAAGTTTATTTTTTTTGCCACAGATTAAATGATTAAAATGATTTTTTTTTAATCTGCTTAAATCTGCAAAATCTGCGTGAAAATTATATAGTTAATCCGTTGGGTGTAATTATTTTCAATACACTTCGACTCCGCTCAGTGCAGGCTAGAAACATAGATTCTGCAAGCTAAAAAATAGGCGTTTCACTTATTTAAAATACGCATAGCTGCCTATGTGAAAGAAATGTATTTCTTTTTTGTATTCTTTTTTTAAATAAAAATCTATGTTTCTATGTGTTGAATAAAATTTTTATGAATTAGACCAACAGGTTAAAGTTAAAAATTATCTAATCTGCGGCATATATTTTACCTGAAATAGTAATTCAAAATATTAAAAAGTGTCACAACAGCAACCAGACCTGTGATGCTTCCAATAATCGTATTCATGTTACGCATGAGGTAATCCGTTTTCTTTTCGATTCTTCCAAAGAAAGCAATATAACTGTACAAAACAGCAAAAGAGCCTAAAACAGATCCTAATACAAAAGTAAAAATAATGTTGTTTTCAAATACAAAAAGATGGTATGAAGCTAATGTAACACTCACGACCACATAAAACGGGATTGGAAAAAAGTTTAACCCCGAAAGTAACATACCTAAAAAGAAACGGCTTTTTTTGCTGCTCTTTTTAATTTTCGATTTCTTTTTCGTTATTGGCTCTTTCGCGATAAACAAAAAGTAAATCGTCAAAATAGAAAAGATGACAAATCCAACTTCACGTAATAAAGTTAAAACGTCCGGACGATTGTCTATAACCTGAGCAAATAAAACGGCTAAATAAACCTGAAAAAAAATAACCAGAACAGCTCCTGCAACAAACCATAAAGCATTTTTTTTTCCTTCTTTCAGATTTATTTTTGCCGCAGTCATGTTAATTAAACCAGGAGGTATAATTCCGATGAAAGCTGCAATAAAGCCTGAAAGTAATGGAGTAAAGTATGCCATTCAGTTATTTGATGGGTTTATAATGTTTTTTTAAAATTAAATTAGTCTTTAATTTTAAAACGAATATACGTAATTGCCTTATTAATTTCTAAATATTGTTTTTCATAAAAGGTTTGAAAAGCAGTAACTTCCTCAGGACTTCCTTCGTTTTTATATACATTATGGTTGGCATATAAAACCTCGTGGCCTTCACCGTGAAGTAATCCTAAAGTATATCCGTGCATAAATTCGCTATCGGTTTTTAGATTAACAACACCGTCTTTTTTGAGGATTTTTTTATATAATTTCAAAAACTCAGAATTGGTCATTCTGTGTTTTGTCCTCTTGTATTTGATTTGTGGATCCGGAAAAGTAATCCAGATTTCATCCACTTCATTTTCGGCAAAAATATGATTGATTAACTCGATTTGAGTTCGTACAAAAGCAACATTACGTAATCCGGTTTCAACAGCAGTTTTGGCACCTCTCCAGAAACGGGCACCTTTAATGTCAATTCCGATAAAATTTTTATTGGGGTATCTTTCAGCTAATCCAACAGAATATTCCCCTTTTCCGCAGCCTAATTCTAAAACTAATGGGTTGTCATTTTTAAAGAAATCAGCATTCCATTTTCCTTTAAGCGGAAATAAATTGCCCACAACTTCTTCTCTGGTTGGTTGAAAAACGTTTTGAAATGTTTCGTTTTCCCTGAATCTTTTTAGTTTATTTTTACTTCCCACGTTTACAAAATTTTCCGCAAAATTAAGGAATATAAACGAATGAATAGGGTGCAATGACGTTTAAATTTTTTGCCACGAATTTACTTCGTCAGTTCGCTTCGCTCGTGTCGCAAATTTTCACGAAGTAATTTCACTTTATGGATTTCTGTGTTTTTTGTTTTCACAAAAAATAAATTAGCAAAAATTAGTGCAATTCGTGGCAAACTTTTAGAAGATGATTTTTAACCGTAATGTGCTTCGGTTATTGGTTTTGATTTCGGGTCGAGTGTTTCATCGTGTTGTGATAAATCCAGTCCGATGTGTTCGTTTTCTTCTGAAACACGTAACGGAATAATGAAGTTCGTTACCTTGAATAAAAAATAAGCTCCGAAGAAAGTAAAAAGAGATACCAATACCAAAGCCATCATGTGATGTGCAAATACGTTCCAGCCTCCGTGTAACAAACTCGCATCTTCGCCATGAGCAAAAATAGCAGTCAGGATCATTCCCATAATTCCGCCCACACCATGACAGGCAAAAACGTCTAAAGTATCGTCAAATCTTTTTGAGAAACGAGAGTTTACTGCAGAGTTTGAAACCAAGGCCGTAATAAACCCGAAGAACATACTTTCCGGAACCGATACATATCCTGCAGCCGGTGTTATGGCTACTAAACCAACCACAGCTCCTATGCAGGCTCCTAAAGCAGAAACTTTTCTGCCGTTCATTCTGTCAAAGAAAATCCAGGTTAGCATGGCTGCTGCCGATGATGTTGTAGTCGTGGCAAAAGCCATTGCAGCAGTTCCGTTCGCAGCAAGAGCTGAACCGGCATTGAATCCGAACCAGCCGAACCATAACATTCCGGTTCCTAATAATACAAACGGTATATTGGTTGGAATATGCTGACTGTTTTTTCTTTTTCCTAAAACCAGAACACCCGCCAAGGCCGCAAATCCTGAACTCATATGGACCACAGTCCCCCCGGCAAAATCTTTAACACCAAAATAACTTCCTAAAATTCCGGTTGGATACCAAACCGAATGACACAATGGAGCATATATAAAAATGGTAAATAAGCTAATGAAAAGCAAATAAGATATAAAGCGGACTCTTTCTGCAAATGAACCCGTAATGATAGCCGGAGCAATAATGGCAAATTTCATTTGAAATAAGGCAAAAAGCATAAACGGAATCGTATTGGCCAGTTGTTTATGCGGCAAGACGCCCACATAATCCATAAAAGCAAAAGTAGCCGGATTACCAAAGAAACTATAAAAGTGATCTCCGGAACCAAAACCAACAGGCTCTCCGAAAGCCAGGCTAAAACCAACAACTACCCATAAAAGTGTGACAACACCTAAACAAATGAAACTTTGCAGCATGGTAGAAATTACGTTTTTTCGGCCTACCATTCCACCATAAAAAAAGGATAATCCGGGAGTCATGATTAACACAAGACAGCAGGAAGTTAACATCCAGGCAACATCGGCAGGAACAATATGTTCCGTTGTGCCAAATTCTGACAAGACATAACTGTTTTCGGTAACAGTTGGCCAGAATGCGCCGGTAATACAAATAATACTTATAATAATAAAGGAAATGATCCAGCGTTTTTCTATTTTCATTTTCAAATACTTTATTGAACCCTATTTTTTTTGGGGGCAAAGTTAAAAAAAAATAAAGATTTTGATTTTTAGGGGTGCCAAAATAGAGACCGGATTTTAATTTTAGTAGATTTTATAAAATTTAGTCTGTTTTTTTGAGAGTATCCTATTTTGAACTTCCAAATCAAAGCTATTATTGTCAAATGTATTATAATGAAATTAACATTAGGTTTGGGAAAGCGCTTTATAAGTTAGAATTATAATAAGAAGGTCAGAATTTGTTTATTTTTTTTGAAGTTTGTCAATCAGGGCGTCTTCAATAGGTGCTTTTATTTTTATAACTGCATCTACTTCGTCATTCGGAATGGTCATGGACAAAACATAATGCTGGATTTTCCATTCCTTTCCAACTTTTATCAGAACGCCGGAACCACGGCAGATTTTCATCTGTGTATTCAGCAATTCATCAAACCAGGCGGTTTTTCCGGTTTTGTCAAAAAAGATGTGACGTTCTAAAGCGGTAAAATTCCATGTCTTTCCTTTGTCGAAAAAAGGTTTCGCCCAGACTTTAAAATCAGGTTTTGTCCAGTTTTCCGTTGCATCTGTTCCGATGAAAATGCCATCATCAGCCATTAAATCAAAATAAGTATTAAAGTTTGCATCAGCGGCAGCTTTGTGCCAGGCATCAAGCGTTTGGCTGATTTTTTCTTTTTCGGTATTTTGGGCGTTTGCAAAAACAGTAATAAATAAAAGCAGTAAGATTGATTTTTTCATGAGTAATAATATTTGAGTTTAAAGATAAAGAATGATTTTTAACGATAGAAAGTTTCACGCAGATTTCGCAGATTCAGCAGATAAAATTTTAGATTACCATTAAAAAAAATCTGTATAATCTGCCAAATCTGCGTGAAAAAAATAACGATTTTGTGTGAATGTAAAACTTAAATTATCTTCCAGTAGTTGCTATGGTTTAATTTTTTAAACTGTATAAGAAATATAAGAAAATGTAAGCTAATTGTAGTTTCTCACAAAGGAGCGAAGACGCAAAGATTTTAATTTTATTTGCGACTCCGCGCCTTTTCGAGACTAAATGACAAAGTAAATCAAAGCAAAACTTAAATTATCTTAGATCACTTATATGGTTTAATTTTAAAAAACCAGTATATTTGAGTGTTTTAAAATTCCCAATCATGAATGCAAAAATCTACATAACTTCAATAGCGATTATTTCCTTACTTTTTACTTCCTGCAAAAAAGAACTCGAGCCTCAGGAAAGTACGCCAACTTCTGAATTGGTTAGATTAGGACTTGCGAAAGATACTTCTAAAACTACTGCTCCGGCAGTGCAAAACCCGCCTATAAATTCCAGTACAGTTTTAAGTTCCAATGGAGGAATTAATCCTGCACACGGGCAGCCGGGACATCGTTGCGATATTGCGGTTGGCGCGCCGTTAAATTCTGCTGCAACAAAAGGGCAGACTACAACTGCGCAGCCTGTACAAACAGTTCAGGTAAATCCGAATCAGAAAAATGTAGTAACAACAACTACTGCAGCTCCGGTGAAAGTAGCAAAAGGAATGAATCCTTCGCACGGGCAGCCGGGTCACAGATGTGACATTCCGGTAGGGGCACCTCTGAATTCTCCTGTTGCGAAACCAGTTGCTGCCGCTCCACAAGGAGGAACTGTCGAAAAAACGTTTACCGTGTCACCTCCTGCAGACAATACTGCTGTTCCGGCATTATTAAGTACCGAAAGTGCTAATGGAAAAACCGTAACCACAGCCGAAGGTATGAATCCTGCACACGGAAAACCGGGACATCGCTGCGATATTGCAGTGGGAGCGCCGTTGCCAAAATCATAGAAGTTAGAAACAAGCCAAAAAAATAAACCATATAAGTTATGTAAGGAATTTAAGTCTCGCCGTTTAGCGCAATACTTAATATGAACTTATATAACTTATATGGTTTAAAAAAGTAACCTGTATTTTTAGTGCGCTTTCATTTTTTCGAAAGTCGTGGTCAATGATTTTTTGATTTTTGCCAAAGCACCCTGAAAAGCTTTTTCAAGCGTATCGGCGTGTTCTGTAACCGTTAGAGGCTGAAGTTTTGCAGTACGGACTTCGATTACGCATTTTTTATCGTTTAAGCTGAATTTCTCACCGTTCTCATCTCCGAAATGTACTTCGATGCGGGTTATTTTATCCTCAAAACGCGTTAAGCCTTTTTCTAATTCGCCAGAGAAATACGTTTCTAATCTTTCGTGTCCTTCTATGTTTTTGTCGGTATTGATTTGAATTTTCATATCGGTGTATATTTAATGATTATTCTCAAAGCTATTTTATTTAAGATGAAAAGCCAAGTGAGTTAAGGAAAGATTATGAAAAATTGTTGGGAATTTTTAAAATAACAAACAACGTTTTAAAATAGTATTTGTTTGTTAAAAATTGTATCTAGATGATATTCGAGAAATTCTTTTCGAGGGGAATATTTTTGAGCAACAATGATTTTTTGATTTTCAATTGAAGTGAAATATTTGCTATAAAATTCGGTATCCTTTTTCTTTTTAATTTTATCCGAGAATATAATTTCATGATTTGTGTTGATTCCAATTAATCCTTTATCGAATGCTTTGTCATAAAGTGCAGAAAAACAAATTCCATTTTCAGGATTGAGACGATGTTCTTCATTTTTGGACCAAGGCATTATATGACTTGCTAACAAAAGTTCAGGAATATCAATGCCAGTAATTGCACATTTATTGTTATAATTAGATAAAACCATTTGTCTAAAAACAGTTTGATTTACTCTCGTTTTTACTGCCCTAATAACATTCTCACCTTTTAATTCTTTGAGATCAAAAAGTATATTTTCGTATTTCTTTTCGATTGAAGTGTTTTCTTTTTGGGCAAGAATTTGTTCACTTATGTATATCAGTTCTTCTTGATTATGAAAAAATTCATTCCAAATAGGTTGAACTTGATTCATCCCGTTTTTCAATCCGCTTATCCCTCTGTTAATATGAAAAGGATCTATACTTGCAAAATTTCCCAATCTCATTACTATTGAAGCAGGTGTTCTATTAATAAGATTTGCTAATTCAATAATCTTTGGATTGTTTGAATGAGTTTTTCCAAAAGCTATTTTTAGATATAAATTAAAAGCAAGGATTAATTCTTCTTTTGTCCAGAGTCTTGGTGATGGCATTATTTCTAATTTTGGATATATAATATCAAATATAGATATAAAATAAGAAAGTGGACTCTACAGATTTAATGACTTTTGTTTAAACTAAATTTTTAGAGATTGAGATTTTCAGGGTAAATAATATTGAAGTAGTTTTCAAAAGCCTCCAAAAGTAATTCTTTATCTACTTCAAATAACTCTTTCCTAATATCCCAATCTTTAATATACTCCTCATCTTCTTCACAAATTTCTCCACCATTAAGTTTTCTTGTTAAAATGTCGCTTAATAAAACAGTGTCACAATGGTAATACTTTGGATAATATTTTTCAATAAATGCCCAGTAATCAAATTTATCTTCATCTTCCTTATCTTTGTGATCTTTCTCTTCAAATTCTTTAATTACTCTAAATTCTAACCAACCCATTGCTTCATCAATTCCCTTATAAAATGCATTTCTTTCTGCTCGACACTCAAAATTGTATTTTTTTAAGTTGATGATTTTTTCAAAATCATTTAAAGGTTCATTATTATGAAATTTCCTTACTTGATCTTTTCCGAAAATTATTTCTGCTAAATATTTCATTTCTTGATAATGGATTTTTGGTTATTATTCTAAAAAATATTTTAAAACAAGATTTATTCAAATGTAGTTTTTAGACAATAATTAACCCGCCTACAATTGACCTTGTTAATTTTTAGTTTTCTCAATAAAAAAACGCCCATCATTTCTGACTGGCGTTTAATAATATTTCTAAAATTTTTTCATGAAACCCAAACCCCTAGCCCTGATAGCAGCGATATCCTTTTATGGCGGGGTTCGCCACAAAAGATAAAGCGGAGAGCAGGAAGTGGCTCCTGATTCTTCAACTTCGCTCAGAGTGACAGTTTATTTATCCTTCTTCCCCCATTTAATTTTCATCTTCCCCTGATCATCCAGTGCGATTAAATGCAGAATAATTCCGCGATCCCGAACGGCGTCACGCTCGGCTTTGCTGGCCAGGTTGATGTCGTTTTTGGAGTTTCGGAGTGGGATGGTGAGGGCTAGATTGGTGCCCCGGCCAAAGGAATAAATGCCTTCTGCATCCATGTTTAAAACGCTGGAACTGATGATTAAATTATTGACATCGATTTGTTCACCACGCATTTTGAGATTGCCTGATAAATCGCTGAAAGTAATATTTTCGACATCACGGAACGGAAAAGCAAATTTGCCCACTTTTACGATGGGTTCAAAATTCAGTAAAACGCCCTGAGTGACATTAAAGGTCAGGTTTCCGCGCATCGAATTGGTAATCATTTCGCCTTTGCTGTTAATTAAAGCAGTAACACTAGCTTTACTGCTAAGCTTTCCCCGAATGTTACTTGGGTTAAATGAGCTGATTCCGAAATTGTTAAATGACCTTAGAAAATGCGCAATATCAACCCGGTTTACCTGTGCGTTGGAGCTGAAAGTATAGTTTTTGCCCTGAGGTGTCAAAGCTCCACTGAAAGTAACGCTGCCGCCGGAAGTCTGCATGGAACCATTTTTGACCAATAATCTGGAATCAATCATTTGGATAGTAGCTTTGGTATTGGTTGCAGTCAGTTTATTGTAGCTGATTTTATCGGCTTTGATGTCGATAACGACAGAACATTTATCGATTGCGGTTCGCAGTTGGTTCGAAATAGTATTCTTCTTTTTTGCCGTTGTTTTTCTTTTCTGCGAAACCGCTAAAACCGCCAATAATTGTTTGACATCAATATTGGGACAATATACGTTCCAGTTGACAATCATTTTTTCCGGAGCGTCATAATAGAGATTCAGGAAATTATCGATTTTGCCTTCGATAAAAATTGTGTTTTTCTTGTGTTTATAGGTAATTTGTCTGACGATCAGTGCTTTTTCGGTAAAGTCAAGCTGTACATTGGTTTTTACGGCATGAACATCATTCGGAATATAATGAAATGAGACGTCGCTGACGTTGACATTTCCTGTAAAACGGGGTTTGGTGATGTACAAATCGACGATGTCAAACCGAAATTTTAAGTTGGCTTTGGCGTGGCCTTCTGTAAACTGAATCCATTTGTCGCTGCTTATTTCGTTGAGTCTTGTAACATCGAAATCCAAATTTACAGAGCCGGTTGCAATTGGTTTTTCCAAATTACTGATAACGGCCTGCGGAATTGTAAGCGGAATATCCCGGTAATTCCCCGTAAAATGAGTCAGGATAATTGCCGAATTGGCGTCGTTGAAACCGTTTTTGGGCTTGAAATTATTGGTAAAAATACCTTTGAAATTACAATCGGTAATCAATCCGTCGGGAATACTGAGTTCGTTGTTTTTAATTTCTGTCTTTACCACAATTTTTGGATCGCCTTCGACATTAAAATCACCTTTGATATCGCAATTGACATCAATTTCTTTTTTCAAATCAAATCGGTCAATTTTAGAACTGATGTTTCGGGACATTAAATCCGAAGCATTTTGCCATAAAATACTGGTGCTGATATTGATTCCGAAAAGCGCATTGCCTTTGGCAAGGTTAAAAAAAGCTGTAATATCAAAAGTGTCTGTTCCGATTTTCAGGTTTTTGGTCACTACATCAATTTTTTCATTTTCGGCCGAATAAGAAACCGAAAAAGTTCCTTTGAGTACTTTTTGTTTGGCAAAACTGCCATGAAAGGTATTAAAAGCCAAACTGCTGATTTGGGTATTCAAAAACACATTGGTCTGCCAGTCGTCTCCATCATAATCTATTTCCGATTTTAAACTCCCGATATCAAAATCAAACAATTTATGTCCGATGCGGTTGTCTAAAGTAAAATGAACGTTGTTGAGGTCGATTTGGTCAATTGTGGTTCCGGATTCCTTTTCAGAAGATTTTTTCTTTTTTGGTTTAAAAATATTGGCGTTCGAATAACCATTTTCGGCTTTGTAAACATAAATATCGGCTTCGTTAATCAGGATTTTATGAATATTGATTTCGTGTTTTAGTAAACTCCAGATATTCAGACGGGCTTCGATTTCCTTGGCTTTCAATAATGTATGATGATGCGTTTGCCATTGGTTGTCTTTGAGTTCGACATCTTTTAAGGCCAGGGTAAAGTTGGGAAAACCCGTTAAAAATTTATACTGGAAATCGCCAACATGAAATTTACCGTTGATGTTTTCATTGATTTTCGTGTTGATTTTGGCTATGATTTCGGTTTTGTTCCGATTGAAGTAAAAAGACAAAGCTCCGCTGGTAATAAGCAGGAATGTAATGCATCCTAAAATAAAAAAGCCAAAGCGCCTGGCATATTTTTTAAATCGGGCAGATTGTAAAAAGTTTTTTATTTTATGTAAAGTTGCCTTCATCAGAACGAATTTTCTTAATTATTTAAAGGTAAGATAAAAACGGACGTTATTTTAGAAATTTGGGTTTCATTATTGCTGAACACAGACATATTAATAATAGGTTTAGTGTTAATATAATTATTGACAATACATTTATAACCAAAACTAATTTGGTAATGATGTTTGATTGATTTTAAATTTCTAAATTTGTACTCAAGTTTAAAACTTATTAAAAAATTGTTCTCCCTCATTAAAGTTTAGGGATAATCTTAAAATAATTTATTATGGCATTAGCAATAACAGATGCTACTTTTGACGAAGTAGTTTTGAAATCAGATAAACCGGTAATGGTAGATTTTTGGGCAGCATGGTGTGGTCCTTGTAGAATGGTTGGTCCAATCATTGACGAACTAAGCAGCGAATACGAAGGTAAAGTAGTTGTTGGAAAAGTTGATGTAGATGCAAACCAGGAATTTGCTGCCAAATATGGTGTGCGTAACATACCAACCGTTTTGGTTTTTCATAACGGTGAAGTAGTAGGAAAACAAGTAGGAGTTGCTCCGAAACAAACCTACGCAGATAGTTTAGACGCTTTGTTGTAATCGTAAGATTATGATTTATATAAAACAGGTTTGACGAAAGTCAGACCTTTTTTGTTTATAAAAATTTTTTGCCACGAATTTCACGAATTTTCGCTAATTGAATTGAAAGGATTAAAATAAACCCATTGGTTAATCAATGTCACCCTGAGTCCATTCGGCT
>NZ_AKJZ01000010.1 GCF_000282055.1 Flavobacterium sp. CF136 | reverse complement strand
CCTTTACAGAAATGACAAAAAATGCGTTGATTTTCAACACAAAAAACAAAATCCCAAATCCCAAATACACTTAAATGATTTGGAATTTGGAATTTCATTATTGGAATTCAAACTTTTAGAAAGGTAAATCGTCCGGTTCGTCTTCGTTTAAATTTGTAGCCGGAGCAAAAGCTTCTGCAGCAGGCATTGGTGGCGTTTGCGCAGGACCTTCAGGAGCGACTCTTTCGATTCTCCAACCTTGAATACTATTAAAATATCTGGTTTCTCCTTGTGGATTAACCCATTCTCTTCCTCTTAAATTAATAGAAACTTTTACCGCTTCCCCTTGTTTATAGCTACTTAATAAATCGCATTTATCTTGTGTAAACTCGATTAAAATATGTTGCGGATATTGCTCGTCTGTAGTAACAACTAATTCTCTTTTTTTGAATGAGGCACTAACTTGTTGCTCCGGGTTAACCACTTTTACTTTTCCTGTAACTTCCATCTTCGTCTATATTAATTATTGTTTCGTTTCTTATTTTTTAGCTAAAAGCACTTTCCAAGCTGATAAAACATCATCTTTATTGAGATATTTTTTTGCTTCTAAATGTATTTTTTCCTGATCGTCAGAGCTTAAAACTCCTTTTACCGAAAAGTTTTCTTTCACAAATATACTAACTTCTTCTGTTGTAGGCAAGGCTTCTATGTTACCTAATTTTCCGAGATCATTTCCGTTAAAAACGGGGCTTTCTTTAATAAAATTCGGAATTACATCTACTCCGACTCCTAATGTTGTAAGTGGTTTTTGCACTTCAAAAAGTCCCTGATTTGATCTTGAATACCAGTTATGCCCTAATCTTGAAACCAAATCTATTTTATATTGATCAATAGCTCCGTTTTCATCTAAAATTGCTTCGTGAATATGAATTTTCACCACTTCGCAAAGAATCAGATTTCCTGCTCCGCCCTCTGTCCCTAACGGAATAATCTGTGTGACTTTGCACTCAAACTGAACCGGAGATTCTTTTACACGATATGGTTTCACTATATCTGAAGGTATTTGAGTTAACCCGGCTTTTATAAATTCATTTACTCCATCTGCATATTCTGTGCTGGCTAATGATGTTTGCTGTACCAAATCATAATTCACCACATTTATTACGACTTCACGAGTTGCTTCAGCATTGATCAAAGTATGTTTGATCGTATTGTCACGTACGCGTCTTGATGGTGAAAAAACTAAAATTGGCGGATTGGCACTAAACACATTAAAGAAACTAAACGGTGACAAATTCGGAATTCCTTTTGCGCTGATTGTACTCGCAAAAGCAATTGGCCTGGGTCCAACAGCACTTTGTAAGTAACCTTGCAATTTTGCCGTCGGTATTTCTTTTGGATTAATACTAATCATATTTTTTTCTTTTTAACCGAATCTCTTTTCAGCAACTACAAAAGTATAGAAATCGTTTAAGCCAAAGAAATAGTTTCCAACATAAAAGCAAAAAATCTTTAGAGGTTCACAAAATATTAAATGTGTTTATTTCGTTATATTTATACCTCAAAATCATATTTATGCTCTTTTCTGAAAGAAGAAATACTACCCGATGGATTATCATTTTTATTTCCTTTTTAATTATCTCACTGATACTATGGAATACCTATACTTTTTTTCAAATATTTAAAAATGAAGAAAGGTTGAAAATGAAGCTTTTTGCTAATGCTCAAATTTCAATAGTTAATGCCAACGAAAATACTGATGTAGAACTTCCACTTCAGATTTTCAGCGATAATACTTCAATTCCTGTGATACTAACGATGTATGATAAGATTGTAAGTTCTAAGAATGTGCCTGATGAAATTCTGAATGACAAGAAAAAATCGACAGCTTTTTTGAAAAAATTAAAAAATGAAAATGACCCAATAATCTTTGAATATTCACCCGGGAAATATCAGGAATTATATTACGGAAACTCTGAATTACTCAATAAACTTAAATATTATCCGATTGCTTTATTACTGATTATCTTTTTGTTTGGTGCTTTGATTTATAATTTTTATAAAAGCACAAAAATGGCTACCCAAAACAAACTTTGGGCAGGTATGGCAAAAGAAACGGCACATCAAATTGGAACTCCGCTTTCTTCGTTAATTGGCTGGATAGAAATATTAAAAACGGAAGATATTGATCCGTCGATAACCGCCGAAATAGAAAAAGATGTAGAACGGCTACAAACTATAACTGACCGTTTTTCAAAAATTGGTTCTGTTCCGGTTTTAGAGCCACAGGATATTGTTGCCGAAACCCGGAATACATACGAATATTTACAATCGCGTTTTTCAAAACAAGTTGCTTTTTCTTATCACGCTCCAAAAGAACCTGTTTTTGCTATGATAAATTCAATACTTCATAGCTGGACTATAGAAAATTTGGTAAAAAATGCTATAGATGCCATGAAAGGAAAAGGAACTTTAGATCTCCAGATTGAGCAGGATAATCATTATGTAAAAATTAATATAAAAGATTCCGGAAGCGGAATTTCAAAAAAACAGTTCAAAACTATATTTGAACCCGGTTTTACAACCAAAAAAAGGGGTTGGGGACTTGGACTTTCGTTGACAAAAAGAATCGTCGAAGAATACCATGGCGGCAAAATTAAGGTTTTACATTCTGAAATTGGAAAAGGAACTACTTTTCAGATTTTGTTAAATAAAAAAATGTAGCGAAAATTGCTTTTGCTACATTTTACATTTTTATTGCAAATCGAGCGGAGTCAAGATGTTTTGAATACAAAAGGGTTTCGACTCCGCTCAACCTGACAACTCTCAATACTATTTATTTCTTCTGGAATTTTACAAATTCGCCTGAATACTTTTGACCAAAGCTTCAAATTCTTCTTTGGAAAGTGACACTTTATTATGAAAACGCATTTCATCCATTTCGTTTAACGGAATTAAATGAACGTGTGCGTGAGGCACTTCTAAACCAACAACTGCCATTCCCACTCTTTTACAAGGGACTGTTTTTTCCAGGGCAATTGCAATTTTCTTAGAAAACTTCATTAAGCCTAAATACAACTCATCATCCATGTCAAAAATCTTATCGATTTCCTGTTTTGGAATACAAAGCGTATGCCCTTTTGCATTTGGGTTTACATCTAAAAAGGCCAAATAGTTATCGTCTTCGGCAATTTTATAAGAAGGAATTTCTCCTTTTACTATTTTGGTAAATATAGAACTCATTTGTTACTTTTTAAAAATCTCTATAGTGAGATTACTTCATTCCTCGCAATGACTTAGTCTCTTGTAATTTCAAGAATTTCAAATTTTAAAACACCGTTTGGAACTGTAATTTCTGCTACTTCTCCAACTGATTTTCCCAATAAACCTTTCCCGATAGGAGATGTCACTGAAATTTTCCCTGTTTTCAAATCTGCTTCACTTTCGGCAACCAATGTGTATTTCATTTCCATACCATTGGTTTGATTCTTTATTTTCACATTAGACAATACTAATGCTTTAGAAACATCCAATTGTGATTCATCTATTAATCTGGCATTAGAATACACTTCTTCCAGTTTAGAAATTCTCATTTCTAACAAACCTTGCGCTTCTTTAGCTGCATCATATTCTGCATTTTCAGACAAATCACCTTTGTCTCTCGCTTCTGCTATATCCTGAGATGCCTTTGGGCGCATTACACTTTTTAAATGCTCCAACTCATCTTTTAATTTTTTTAATCCTTCTGCTGTGTAATAAGATACTTTACTCATAACTTCATCGTTTATATAAATACAAAAAATCCCATCGGAACGGGATTTCTTATTACAAATATACTATTATTTTTAATAGTACATAATTATATGTTAATCATATAAAATTCAAAAACTAAATAATTTATTTTTGTTTCACTAATTCTTATTAAAATAATGAAAAAAATCTGGCTCTTAATCGTATTTGTTTCTGTACTTTTTTCGTGTAGTGATAATAGTATAAACAATAAAAATCCTTATATCCCTAATTACACTGTCAATTTTACTATAGATATGAGCTTACCTGCTTATTCTAATCTTAAATATGTGAGTAATGGAATTATAATGTCCGGTTATGGAGCTAAAGGAGTTATTATTTTTAATGCCGGAAGTGGTTATAATGCTTTTGATGCCGCATGTCCTAATCAGGAATTAACTTCTTGTGTTGCTATGACTATTAATGGCATTAATGCTGTTTGTTCTTGCGATAAAGCCGAATACAGTTTATTTACCGGATTAGGAGGAAAGGAATATCCTCTAAAACAATATCGAGTTGAAGTTAGCGGAACAGTAATTCATGTTTATAACTAAAATAGAAAAGCCTGAAAGTTTTAAATTTTCAGGCTCTTTATTTTTTAGGAATCTTTTAGAATTTCAAAGTCAGTCCAATTAAGAAATTGGTTCCTGACTGTGGATAATAATATGGATAAACATCCCACATATATCCGTTTGAAACATATTTTTTATCTAAAATATTATTTACTAAACCAGTAACCATAATTGATTTGAAAACAGATTTAGGCTGAATTTCATAAGAAATATTAAAATCGTTCACAAAATAATCAGCTAGTTTAGCTGAAGGCAGTTCTATATTATTCATATATTGCTCACCAACAAATTTCTGCAATAACGAAAGATGTAAATTCTTAATCGGGCTATACACTATGATATTTCCAGCAATAACCGAAGGAGAATAGGCAATATCTGTTGTTCCGTAATTCTGACCTTCTACATCTAAATCAACATTTTTATTGCTGCTTAAAGTAAAATTTGGTCTAAGAATAAATTTCTCTGAAAGCTTAATAGTGGCATCAACTTCAAATCCTAAACGGTAGCTTTTTTCACTATTTGAACGAATTGGGGATCCAACATCGTCTAATGTTCCCGTTAAAATCAACTGGTCTTTGTATCCCATATAATACAAATTAGAAGTCAATTGAAATTTCTCTGAATTGAATCTCCAACCCAACTCAAAATCATTTAATTTTTCAGGTTTTACATTTCCACCTTCATAATCAGTTCTGTTTGGTTCGCGATTTGCTCTGGCATATGAAAAATAAAGCGTGCTTTTTTGATTTATTTCAAAGTTCAAACCCGCTTTTGGATTAAAGAAATTAAAAGTATCATCGACTAATCCGGTTTCTGGTGAATTCGCTTTATAAGTAACATTACGCAATTGCAAATCTCCATAAAAACTTAATTTTTCAGTTAGTTGATAATTTGCTTTTGCAAAAATATTCCCATCAGTTTTTGTCGAAAAATCATCGTAATAATGATCCCCCAATTCCGATTGCGATGCATATCTTGCCCAAATCACTTTTCCGTAATGGTCTCCTTCGTATTTATTCCAGCCTCCGCCAAAAATAACATCTACCTTTTCGTCTTTGTACTTTGCAGAAAATGTAGTTCCGTAAAAATCATTATCCAACCATTTCTGGCGTACTAAATCGGTTGTAGTAACAGTTCCAACCGGAAGCAATCCGTAATCGGCCATATCTGCATCTTCCTTATAATTTTCATAATACCCTTTTCCTTTAGTGTAATGAAAAGCTAAGTTTGTACTCCATTTATCAGAAAACGATTCATTCCAATGCAATTGATAATGATCTTGTTTGTAATTATCGGTTTCATTGTCGTAGAAACGAGGATTCCCTGCTTCATCCGTATACATTCCGGCAGAATTGAAAGTACGATCTGTATTTAGAGTTTCAGCATCAATTCCGTTCCAGGATTGGTAGGTTTTTTCAGTTCCGCCAAAAACCAATGCTTTAATTAAAGTGGTTTTGCCAATATAAGTTCCCTGTAAAAAATAAGATTTCAAATCAGAACTCGCTCTGTCAACATATCCGTCTGATTTAATTGCAGACAAACGTCCTGCCAATTCAAAATGATCATTCAATAAACCTGTACTGAATTTCACGGTATGTTTATGAGAGTTGAAACTACCAAAAGAATTCGAAATTTCACCATTCGCTTTTGACGCATAATTATCTGTCAACATGTTTAAACTGGCACCAAAAGCACCTGAACCATTAGTTGATGTTCCAACACCACGCTGCAATTGCAAGCTTTCTACCGAAGAAGCAAAATCAGGCATGTTTACCCAAAATGTTCCCTGACTTTCGGCATCGTTATACGGAATTCCGTTTATGGTAACATTTACCCTTGTTGCATCGCTTCCGCGTACACGGATTCCTGTGTATCCCATTCCGTTTCCTGCATCAGAAGTAGTCACTACCGATGGAAGATAATTCATAAGGATTGGAATATCCTGACCCAGATTTCTGAATTTGATATCTTTTTTATCTAAATTACTAAAACTTACCGGAGTTTTTGCAGTAACACGAACTGCCGAAACTAAAACCTCATCAAGTGAATTAACTTTGGTTGAGTCCTGCTCTTGTGAAAAAGAAAACAGAGTAAAAAAAATAGAGAATAGAGTAAAGAAAACAGATTTAGTTCTTGTTGTTTTTTGAAACTTAGAACCTTTGTAACTTAGTACCTCAGTACCTTTAAAAATGGTTTTCATCCGTAAAAGAATTACGAATAAAAGGGGGAATTATTCTTTTGTTAATTAATAAATTTGTTTCACGACAATACATAGTATAAACTAAAAACTGTCGTTTTTTCCCTTAGCAACATTACTCGCTCAGGTTCTTTGGGTATGATCTCAGCTCGTTATTTGGAGCACCCCTTTGAGACGGTGCAAAAGTAATACTAAAAATTTCAAAAATCAATAGCAATCACAAAAATCAAACTCGATGTGAAATCTCAAATTCGAAAAAAAATTAATCTAAATTTGGTTTCTTACGGGATTGTTTAATCTCAGAGATATTCTTCTTATCCTTAATCCGTTTTTTAATAACTGATTTAGGAATCTTAGTCGCTTTTCGAATTTTAGGAACAAACAACCCTTTTTTAATAATTTCTAAAAAACGTTTTACAACAATCTCTTTGTTTTTAAGCTGACTTCTGTCTTCGTCACAATTTAAGATCAGAATATCTTCTGAAGTCAAACGTGAAGCCAGATTAGTTTTTAAAAGCAGTTTTTCCTCATCTGATAAAGATTCAGATGCATTCAGATCAAAAGTCAGAACTACTTTTGAAGATACTTTGTTTACATTTTGTCCACCGGCTCCACTACTTCTAACGGCTTTAAAACTTAATTCTGTTATTATTCTTCCGATATCCATTTTTGTGGTTGATGAGCCTGCTTTAATAAATCATTTACTGTTTTCACCGGATTAAAAGTTATTAATGGAACTGCGACAAAAATGGTCAGCCAGTTTGACATTCCTCCATTCCATAATCCTGGCAGCTCATAATTTTTAACTATTTTCCCTTCAGCACTTTTTTCTACAATAAATCCTGTATTATGATCTACAAACTGTGTCAGGTCATATTTCTCTCCTTTATAGTTTTTAGTACTGCAAACCAAATCAACAGGGTTAAAATGAGTAGATTCTTCTAAAATTGATTTTTGCTTTTTATTCGTTAAATCAACTTGTGAAGTTTCTACAATTTGCAGGGAGATATCACCTTTATCATTTCTGGTCCAAAATGGGCCACCTCCTGCTTCACCTTCGTTTTTAACCATTCCACAAACCCTAATTGGTCTGTCCAGAAGTTCTTTTATTTTACTTATTTTATTTTCAAAAGTAAATTTATTAAAATCACTTGTCATTTTTATACAAAGCTTTTGCATTAAAAAATCGACAATTTCCTGAATGTCCTTCTCTTTAATCTTTTCCTTTTCTATAGCATCCAAATAACCAAAAACCTTTTGCTGCAATTCTATTAAAATTCCGGCTAATCCTTTTTTATACAATGTAATTTTATCAATATGATTTTGAATTACATTATCAATATTTTTTATAAAAATAATATCAGCATCAATTTTATTAAGATTTTCAATCAAAGCTCCATGTCCGCCGGGCCTAAAAACAAATGATCCTTTCTGATTCCTGAAAACATTATCTTTTATATCAACAACAATAGAGTCTGTCCGTTTATTTTGATATGAAAAACTAATATGTATTTGGGTTCCGGATTCTGATTCCACTTTTTGTTTAACTTCCTCAATAGCTTTTTCAAACAACTCAAGATGAGTTTCGGAAACCGTAAAATGTAAATTCGAAGCTTTATTAGTAGCTGCGTAATGCACACATTCATTCAAATGCTCTTCTATTGGATTTGCTATGTGAGTTTCATATTTATGAAAAGGTAAAACTGCTTTTGGCTTATTCGAAAAATCAAAATAATTTGAAGACAATAATAGTTTTATGAAATAATAATTTTTATGATCTCTGTCTAAAGTATTAAAATGGGGATAAATTATCCTTAGTTTTTTATCCACAGCTTTAAAAAAAGGAAATTTATCCATTGCAACAATAAAAATGGACAAATCATTGTCATTTTTTCTATTGATGTAAGAATTAATTGTTTCTTTTTGAATATCATAATCATTCAGAAAAGCAATTAAAAACTTAAACATCCTGGTTGCTGCACCCGAAGCAGGAATGAATTTACATATTTTAAAATTAGCTTTATTATCATCAAAAAAACCAGCTTTTTCTTCAAAATCAACATCTGACAAACTTAAAATCCCGTTATTAATTGTTGCCGGGCTTATTAAATTACTTTTCGAAACTCCTTTTTTAAAAATTTTAAGCTGTTTCAGAATGTTTTCAAAAGGAATTCCATGATCATAAATTTCAACAAAGTCCGTTGATGAAAATCCTCTTTTTTTTGCGATAGTCAAATTATCGATAATAGCCGTAGCTTTTGCTAAACGGGTTTCTTTATCTCCCGAAAGCGTAATAAATGGCTTTTTACTATCGATTAAAGTTTGTTTGAAAACTGAAAAAACAGTTTCTCTTTTATTTGGACTGTCACGAATATCATCTTTTTCCCAGGGAACGTCAATATCTGTAAGGAAAAATAAGTCATAGTCATGTTCTAAAGCAGCTTCCTCTAATAATGGATTACAAAAACCATAATACACCTCAGAAAAAACCTTAGTTACCATTAAATTAGTATCGCAAAACAGATATTTTTGTGCGGTATATAACTTTTCATTTTCTAATGCTACTTGCCCGTAAGCAATTGGCATCATATCTTCTTCAACACAAATATGTTTGTTTACCTCCCATTTCTCCTGCAAATAATCCCGTGCAAACTCAGGAACCCATTCCGTTTCATAAAATGCGGCAAGTTGCTTTGCTAATGTGGTTTTACCTGTACTTTCAGGACCAAATAAAGCAATTTTTATAATATTTGTTTTTTGCTGTCTAAGATTTTTCTCCATTCTAAATAAGCTGAAATAGCCAAAATTGTAAAAATTAAATACTGAAATGACAGCATTCCTAAGCCACGATATGCATAAAGAGGCACTACAATAATATCACCTATTATCCAAAGTGTCCAATTTTCTATTTTTTTTCTTGCCATATACCACATTCCTGCAAAAAATATTCCTGATGAAACCATGTCGACATAATTGTCTGCTTTAATCTCATAATCGAAATATTTATAGATTCCTAAAACTACAAAAAACGTAACAAAAAACAATAAAATTCCTATTATTTTTTCGGTAAAATTAGTTCTTGTAATTGGCAGACTGTCCTCAACTGTTCCACCTTTTGCCCAAACATACCATCCATAAATACTCATAACAGAAAAATATCCGTTTATAATCATATCTCCTATATAACCTGCAACATATAAAAGATATACTGAAATCACAGTAGCAATTAAACCTGTAGGATATACCCAGATATTTTCTTTTTTCGCAAACCAAACGCTTAAAATTCCGCAGACAAAAACCAAAAACTCTAAAGCGATATGCCATAAGGGTGCATTTTTATAACTGTCGAGAAAAAAATCTATCATTTTAGCGATTGTTTTTGAGTGTTATTTTAATCTTATGATTCAAAAAAGTGGCTGTTATTCTCAAAAGCTGTTCCAATGACTACTAAATCCGCACCAGCATTATACGCTTGTTGAATCCCTTTCAGATTTGCAATTCCTCCTCCAACGATTATCGGAATTTCAATATTTTGAGCGATTAACTGTATCATTTCCAACGGAACAGATTGTTTTGCCCCACTACCGGCTTCGAGATACACTAATTTATTCCCTAACATTTCGCCGGCCTGTGCAGTTGCCAAAACCAAATTAAGATCCTGACGATTGAGAGGTTGTGTTTTACTCACTCTTGCCACAGCAGTTTCATTACCGCTTTCTATTAAAATATAACCTGTTGAAATAACTTCCAGGTTTGTTTTTTTGAGAATTGGCGCCGCCTGAACCTGATATTCAATTAAATAATCAGCGTTTCGGCCAGACAATAAAGATAAGAACAAAATAGCATCAGCCTGGGATGAAATTTGCGACGGATCTCCCGGAAATATAATAACGGGCAAGTTTGTTTTTTGTTTTAATGCCGTCATTAAATCTTCTAAAATAGTAGTCCGGACTATACTCCCTCCAACAAAAATATGAGTTGCAGGCGATTGGTTTATTTTAAGCAAAAGATGATCTAAATTTTCCCAAACAATTTTATCCGGATCTAAAAGTATGGCAAGCAGTTTTTGTCCATCAATCTTGGCCTGAATAATTTGCTGGTAGATATTGGATATTTTTCGTCTCATAATTGGGCGTAAAAGTAAAAGTTTTTTAATGCAGAAGAACTATTTTGAATAAATTATATTTGTATAATGGCTTTTGATAACCAAAGAAACAAATTATGATTGCAACCGGTCTTTTAGAAAAATATGGTGCCTTAAAGAAATTTTACGAAAAAACTTCGACTGTTTTTGAAGAAGGAAAATTGCCCGCTCATTATTATCAGATTGTTTCGGGTGAAATAAAAATGAACAATTACAATGATGACGGACGCGAATTTATTCAGGGAATTTTTTATAAAGATCAATCTTTTGGCGAGCCACCACTATTTTTAAATCAAAATTATCCCGCAAGTGCTGTTGCCGTAGAAGATACACAAATTCTCTGTCTTCCAAAATCAAATTTCATGAAACTACTGGAAGAAAATCCGGTAATCAGCATTAAAATAATCGAAAATTTAGCGCAGCGTTTGTATTACAAATCGGTTATGGCGGCAGAAATATCAACCCAGGAACCGGAACATCGCATTTTAAAATTGATCGATCACGGAATTGTATATTTTAATTTTAAGAAAGATGAAAATGGTTATCTGATCAATTTTACAAGACAGCAAATTGGTGATTTGACCGGCCTTCGCGTAGAAACCGTTATTAGAACAATTAAAGCTTTGGAAAAGAAAGGTGTTTTGAAGATAATCAACAGAAAAGTATACCGATAAAAAAGTTTTGTTCTTATGATTTAAGTCATAAAATCATGATGCATGGTGGTAGTAAATTTGCTACTATAAAACTACATATCATGACACTTTATAACACAACATTCGAAAATTTCAATAAAAATTATATTGGTTCTGCAACAATGGCTGTAATTGGCCAAAGCTGTTTAGGGGCAGCAGCAGCCATGTATATTCTTTCTCATGGAACCTCTATTGGGCAAATGATACAATTGGCAATTATTGTTCTGGCTTGTATCTTTGTAAACACTTCAATTTTAGCACAAATGAAACACAAACTGGTTTTTAACCTGATTATTACAAGTGCTTTTTTTAGTGTTCTATTTATTATTTTAAACACTTTTATCTTATGAGAAAGCAAATAGAAGACCGAGCTGACATAGAAATTTTGGTTCACGCTTTTTACGCTAAAATAAGGGCCAATAAAGAAATTGGCTTTTATTTTAATACGATGATAAAGGACTGGAACGCACATCTGGAAAAACTGACTGATTTTTGGGAAACCAATTTATTTGCAGTAAAAAAATACAGAGGTAACCCGCATGCGGTACACAATGAAGTTGATGAACATTTTGAAGGTGAAATTACCTCAAATGAATTTGGAATATGGCTTAACTATTGGTTTCAGACTTTAGACGAACTTTTTGAAGGTGAAAATGTAGAAACGCTAAAAAGACGTGCCAGAAAAATGGGAACTTTTTTGTTTATGAGTATGTTTGAACATCGAAAAAAAATGGATGAAGCTTCTTTAGAACATTTAGATTAAACTCATTTTTGTTATTTCTCCCTTCGGTCGAAATAACAAGATTGTCGTGAGTTTTGGATTTTTTTATATTGAAATTTTACTTTTCGAAAGCATAAACCAAAGTAAAATTCTGATCTGAATTATCCGATTTGATTTCTTCGTAATACACATTAAAATCCTTAATCAAATCATCAAAATGAAGACTGGCCTGCGTTTGTTTTTCATCTAAAGAAAAATCTCCGACCCTAATATGATCTTTAAAACTGATTCCTTTTTCGTTTCTGATTTTAAAAATTGCTTCTTTGGCACCCCAAACTACGGTGAGTTTTTTTATGTATTCTTCTAAAACATTCGGATTTAAGTAATCAAATTCCGTATCGACAAATTTATCAGCAATGCGGAGAATTTTTTCGCGTTGTAATTCCATATCGATTCCAACGGTTTCATGGCTGATAATAATCGCTGCAAAATGATGCGAATGTGTAATAGAAATGTAATTATGGCAGTCAAAATACGGTTTCCCGAATTCATCATAATGTAAATCTTTGTCTGTAAAACCCATTTCCTGAATCAGCATACGAACGCTCAAAAACGCACGCTGATGCATTTGAGATTTCATTCCGTTTAATCGTAATTGGGTTTTCTCTTTCAGCACAACTTTCTCTACTAACTCCTCAAGGGATTCTGTTATTTCCCAAATTAAAATTTTGGTCGTTTCGTCGTGCTGTATGGTCTGAAATAGAGGCATTTTTTTTAATTGTGAATTATAAATTGTGAATTATTAACGCTCTCTTATCTCTCTAGCCCTGATGGGAACGGCATCCTTTTGTGGCGGGGTTCGCCGCAAAAGATAGAGTGGACAGCAGGAAATAGCTCCTTAAAAAATTATTTATCTAATGTACAAAAGATTAAGCAATTAAACATTTCACAAATCTTTTAGAAATTACTTAAATTATAAAGTTATTCCGTAAATTTGCAAAAAATTTACAATTACAAATATACTATAAATGAGTACTACAACTACGCCTTTTGTGGCTTTCAAAGTAAAAGACATTTCTCTAGCGGCTTGGGGAAGAAAAGAAATTGAATTGGCTGAAGCTGAAATGCCAGGTTTGATGGCGCTTCGTGCTGAATATAAAGATGAGCAGCCTCTTAAAGGTGCCCGTATTGCAGGATGTCTGCATATGACGATCCAGACTGCCGTTTTGATCGAAACTTTAATCGCTCTTGGTGCTGAGGTTACTTGGAGTTCTTGTAACATTTTCTCTACTCAGGATCAGGCTGCTGCTGCTATTGCCGCCGCCGGAATTCAGGTTTATGCCTGGAAAGGTCTTGACGAAGAGTCTTTTGACTGGTGTATTGAGCAAACTTTATTCTTTGGTGAAGACAGAAAACCATTGAACATGATTTTGGATGATGGTGGAGATTTAACAAATATGGTTATTGACCGTTTCCCGGAATTGGTTCCTGGAATCAAAGGTTTATCTGAAGAAACTACAACCGGAGTTCACAGACTTTACGAAAGAGTAAAAGCCGGAACTTTACCAATGCCTGCAATCAATATTAATGACTCTGTTACTAAATCTAAATTTGATAACAAATACGGTTGTAAAGAATCTGCTGTAGATGCTGTACGTCGTGCAACTGACTTAATGTTAGCCGGAAAAAGAGTTATTGTTTGCGGATATGGTGATGTTGGAAAAGGAACTGCTGCTTCTTTTAGAGGTGCAGGATCTATTGTAACAGTTACTGAAATCGATCCAATTTGTGCTTTACAAGCTGCAATGGACGGTTATGAAGTTAAGAAATTAAACACTGTAATTGCTAATGCTGATATCATTATTACAACTACAGGAAATAAAGACATCGTTTTAGGTTCTCATTTCGAGCAAATGAAAGACAAAACTGTCGTTTGTAACATCGGACACTTTGATAACGAAATTGATATGGCCTGGTTAAACAAAAACCACGGTGCATCTAAAATCGAAATCAAACCTCAGGTTGACAAATATACAATCGCCGGAAAAGATATCATCATTCTTGCTGAAGGACGTTTAGTAAACCTTGGTTGTGCTACAGGTCACCCAAGTTTTGTAATGAGTAACTCATTCACCAACCAAACTTTAGCTCAAATCGAATTGTGGAAAAACAGTGCTGCTTACAACAATGACGTTTATATGTTGCCAAAACATTTAGATGAAAAAGTGGCTGCTTTGCACTTAGCTAAATTAGGAGTTGAATTGGAAACTTTACGTGACGATCAGGCTGCTTACATCGGTGTTCCGGTTGAAGGCCCTTTCAAACCAGAGTACTACAGATACTAGATTAATTTTAGATTTTAGATTCTAAATCTGGATTTCTTAATTAATATATATTTCAAACCCGACAGTTTTTAAAAACCTGTCGGGTTTTGTTTTTTAATCTACAATCTGAAATTTATTTGGGCGTGCCACCATTTAAGAAAATGCCTAATATACTTTGCGCTCATTAGGCATTTTCTTAAATGCTGTCGGGCTATTCGTGCTGCTTCGGCAGCTTACTGCTATCCCTCACGCAAACAGTGATCAGGAACTTTAAAATTAATCAGATTTTTTATCTAACTTTTTAAAATATAAATATACATTTGATTAATAAACAATCGAAAACCAAATCATGAAAACACGCTTTATTTTAATAATACTAATCATCTTTCCTCTTCTTGCAACAGCCCAGTATAATATGAACACGCTAAATAATTCTATGCGAATTCAGCAGCAGCAATCAAGAAGTATGCATCAACAGATGAACAATCAGAATGCACAATGGGCTCGTGAACGACAAATAAATATGCAACAACAACAAATGCGGTACATGATGTCGCATTCAAAAAATAGAATTGAAACTGCAGAAAGCAAATTAGCTACAGAAGAACGAAGACTGAAAAAACTGGAAGAAAAATCAAAAGAAAAAGAAGCTGATTTAAAAACAGAACAAGATAAATTAATCAATCTTCAAAACAACCCGGAAAATAATAATGATAGCAATCAACAAAAAAACATCGAAAAATCTAAAAAGCAGATAGCCAAATCAGAAGAAAAATTAAGTAAAACAAAGACTGAAATAGAAGATCGTTCTAAAAAAATTGAAGATTTTAAAAAAGAAGTAGAAGCTGCTAAGCTAGAAAAAGAAGAATTAACCAAAAAACACGAAGAAGAGAAAAAAACTAAAACAGAAGAAAAAGAGAAAAAAAAGAAGGAAAAAACGAAATATACGCTATCACAATAATACAAATAAGCCCTTGCAGGAAAACTGAGAAATTCGGTTTGAATGTAAGGGTTTTTCTTTTTTAAAAGCTTTGCCTTATATTTACTAGAAATACTTTTCTCATGAAACAGCTTATTCTATTATATATATTTTTCTTTACAAATTGCACTCTATTCGCACAAAAGAAAGATCCCTGGATTTCTTTTTGGGATAAGGACACTACGCACATCGGATTTAAAGATAAAGAAGGCAAAATCAAAATTGAACCTAAATTTATGGGACTTACTTCTGCCAATAAATTTGATGATATTATTGCCGTTACAGAAGAAGTCAATGAGAAATGGAAAAGCTATTATCTTACCAAAACAGGAAAAATAGTTGGCATTGACAGCTTGTATACTTTTGACAATGGTCCAGATTGTGAAAATGAAGGTTTTATCCGTTTTAGAGATCCGAAAACAGACAAGATGGGAATCTTTAATCATGATGGTAAAATTGTAATTCCAGCCGAATACAGCGACTTAACCAAAGTTAGAAACGGAATGATTATAGCCTTAAAAGGTGCAGAAAAAGTTATACATCCCGGGGATGACGGCCACTTCAGTTGGGCTGGTGGAAAAGAATTTCTTATCGACACCAACAATAAGATCCTAATTGAAAATTTCGGTTATAATGATGAACTGAATTTTTATTCGGTAGAAAAATCTAAAGAAAAAAATCCGGATCCGATACGAGATAATTTTCTAGGTGTTGACGGACAATATTATTCGTTTATAAATTTTGACAAGGAATTTAAATCCTGGCTAAAAAACAATTTACTTACTGATTTATCAAAAGATAACCTATTAAAACACTCTTGCGATAAAATTACTTTTTGGAAAGAACAAGAAACCAATGGCTGGATCAATAAACCAAAAGCCGATTTTATAAAACTGAATTACAAACGCATAAAAGTTAAATTAATTGAACTACAATCAACTAGTTGTAATTATACTGTTTTCTCTGAAAGTTTAAATCCTTTTATTTATGAAGCCGCTGAATATGATCAATATTTTAATAATTGTCATGAGGCAAAAGACTGGATTAGTCCAGTGAAAAATATTGTTATTTCTCCTCAGAATAAAAATGATTCCGGACAAGATCATTTCCAATTTTTAAGAACTAAAAACGGCTATAAACTAATAAGTATTTCATTAAGAAAGGAAGAACTTAAATAGCTTTGTAAGTGAATCTTAAATACAAAGAGAATCTCTCGAAAAGTCACAAGGCCACAGAAATGCTTATAAAAAGCAAAACCTTGTGTCTTTGTAACTTTACGAGCAAAAACATCGGGTTCTTTGCGAAAACCTTAGTGTACTCTGCGGTTAAAAAACTCCGCAAGTTTCGGATTTTATAACCGCAAAACCTAACCGATATTTGTATTATAAAATTAAACGAAATGAACACACAGGAAAATATCAATTATAATCGCATTGCAGAAGCGATAGATTATATCAAAACTAACTTTCGGGAGCAACCGAATCTTGATGAGGTTGCCGAAAAAGTACATCTAAGTCCGTTTCACTTTCAGCGTCTGTTTACGGAATGGGCAGGAACAAGCCCGAAGAAATTTTTGCAATATATTAGCATCGAACATGCCAAGAAAATCCTGAAAGAGGACAATCAGGCAACTTTATTTGATACTGCTTATGAAACAGGACTTTCGGGTACAAGCCGTTTGCACGATTTATTCGTAAATATCGAAGGAATGACACCCGCAGAATACAAAAATGGTGGTAAAAACCTTTTCATCAATTATAGTTTTGCCGAAAGTCCGTTTGGGAATATCATTGTGGCTTCGACCAAAAAAGGAGTTTGTTTTATGGCTTTCGCCGAAGATGAAATAATTGGATTTAATGATCTAAAACGTAAATTTCCAAATGCAACATTCTCACGAAAACTAGATTTATCACAGCAAAATGCCTTATTTATTTTTCAGAATGACTGGAGCAAATTATCCGAAATAAAACTCCATTTAAAAGGTACAGATTTTCAATTGAAAGTTTGGGAAACCTTACTTAAAATCCCGATGGGACAACTTTCAACCTACGGTTCAATTGCACAGCAAATAGAAAAACCAAATGCTTCGAGAGCTGTCGGAACTGCAATAGGCAGTAATCCTGTGGCTTTCTTAATTCCATGCCATCGTGTTATTCAATCTACAGGAACATTTGGCGGTTATATGTGGGGAAACACCCGAAAAACGGCCATAATTGGTTGGGAAGGTGTTCAATCTAATTTGGATATTTAAATACCGCAAGTTTCGGATTTTTCAGCTTCTCTATTTTTAGAACCTTTGTATTCTAAAACAAATAGTGATGAAAAAATTTAAAGACAAAGTAGTATTAATTACAGGCGGAACAAACGGGATGGGCTTTGCGACGGCTCAGGAATTTATTAATAACGGCGCTAAAGTAATTATAACGGGACGGAGCCAGAAAACAGTAGATAAAGCTGTTAGCGATTTAGGAGCAAATACAATAGGAATTGTATCCAATGCCGGTAAATTAGCTGATGTTTTCGAATTACAAAACCAAATAAACTTACATACTAATAAACTGGATATTTTATTTGTTAATGCCGGATACGGGAAATTTGGTCCAATTGAAATGGTAAGTCCAGCCGAATTTGATGAACTATTTGATATGCTCGTTAAAGGTACATTTTTTACAGTACAGCAAATGCTGCCAATAATATCAGAAGGAGGCTCAATAATTTTAAATACTACAACACTTACTGGGGTTGGACATGCAAATATGTCTGTTTATACTGCTGCAAAAGCCGCTGTTCAATCTTTTATAAAAACATTTGCAGCAGAATGTACTTCTAAAAAAATAAGGGTAAATGGTATAAGCCCAGGTTATATTACAACCAATATTTTTAACAATACTGGATTTACACCAGAAGAAATTCACAACACGATTGAAACCGTTACCCCAACACTTCCATTCAAACGTTTTGGAAAACCTTCTGAAATAGCAAAAGCTGTAGTTTTTCTGGCCTCAGATGATTCCTCTTATATTCATGGTATTGAATTAACTGTTGACGGCGGATTATCAAAAACGAAATCATGAAAGAAAAAATAGCCTCTCTTAATTGGGACAGCATCACCGAATCTATGCATGAAAAAGGTTTTGCAATTATTCCAAATTTTCTTGATAATGAACAATGTGAAATTTTAAAAGCAGATTATCCTAACCCAACTTTATATCGAAAAACGGTTGTTATGGAACGTTATCGCTTTGGTTTAGGCGAATATAAATATTTCGATTATCCGCTTCCAGATCTGATTCAAAACATTCGTTCGTTTATTTATCCAAAATTGGCGCCAATTGCAAATACCTGGATGAAAGCACTTGATATCAATACTATTTTTCCTGAAACACATGAAAAATTATTAGAACAATGTCATGCCAACAATCAGCTTAAAGCAACAGTCTTAATCTTAAAATATGGAAAAAGTGGTTTTAATACTTTGCATCAGGATCTATACGGAGATATTTATTTTCCTATTCAAATAGTCCTTTTTCTTAACGAGCCTGATCAGGATTTTACCGGTGGGGAATTTGTATTGACTCAGCAAACTCCCAGAGCACAATCTAAAGTTATTGTTTTAAAACCTAAAAAAGGCGATGTTTTAGTTTTTACTACGAATTTCAGGCCTGTCAAAGGGACAAAAGGATATTATCGCGTAAATATGAAACATGGCGTTAGTGAAATTCATTCCGGTGAACGACATACTTTGGGAATTATTTTTCATGATGCATTATCCTAAAAATATTTAAATACACAGAATATCCGTAGAGGTGTACAACAGTACATCTCCACAATGATGATACGATACAAAATGATCATTTTTACGCAGATTTTGCAAATATAAACAGATTTAAAATCGTTTTAATCTGTTAATCTGTGGCAAAAAAACAATCGTTGTGTAGACGCACTGTTGTGCGCCTCTACAAATGTGAAGCGGTAAAAAAATACGATAATAAAATATGAAAACACTATGATTCAACATTCTAAAATTCTGGATTCAGATTTACGAAATAAAATTAAAAATGTGGAAATTTGCTTTGGTGGAAACCAAAAGCTAAAAATTTATGGAATGTTAAAATGTTCTTCCGGCAAAAGAATGAAACGTGAAAATCGCGTTTTCTTTTTATCTGAAAACGAAGCAAGACAAAATGGTTTCAGACCTTGTGGACATTGCATGAAAACCGAATATCAAAAATGGAAAAATGGACTTATTTAATCCCGAAATAAACGAAACCGCCAATTTACTCCCAAAAGATGGAACCGTTAATTATTACGGAAAATTGTTTCCGAGAGAAGAAGCTGATTTCTATCGTGACATTTTATTGAATACTATAGAATGGAAAAATGACGAAGCCATAATTTTCGGAAAATTAATTCTAACCAAACGAAAAGTAGCCTGGTACGGCGATCAGGAATTTGAATATACTTATTCCAAAACTACCAAAAAGGCACTTCCCTGGACAAAGGAATTACTTAAATTAAAAATTGCTATTGAAGAAAAAACAGGAGAAACATTCAATTCGTGTCTGCTGAATTTATATCACTCCGGCGAAGAGGGAATGGCATGGCACAGTGATGCCGAAAAAGACTTAAAAAAGAACGGAGCAATCGCATCGGTAAGTTTTGGTGCTGAACGTAAATTTGCTTTCAAACATAAAGAAACCAAAGAAACAGTTTCTTTAATCCTGGAACATGGAAGCCTGTTAGTTATGAAAGATACTACGCAAACACATTGGCTACATCGTTTACCGCCAACTAAAACAACATCAAAACCAAGAGTCAATCTGACTTTTAGAACGATTAATTTACAATAGGGGTGTTTTTTTCAACCATTAAGATATTAAGTGTCATTAAGTTTTTCGCTCTTAATTTTCTTAATATCTTAACGGTGAAATATAAATTTACTTCTTTCTAGCAACAACATTTTGATAAGAAAGCATCAAAGCATCTTCAAACATTTCTGTCCTTACTTTTGAAAGTTCAATAATGGTCCAGCCTTGTTTGCCCCATTTATTTGGAATTGGGTAAAAAATCATTTCGCTTGAAGCACAAAAAACAGATTGGTCGATTTCATTCAATTTCAAAATAGCGGTATTGTTTTTCTCGTCAAAAGTGGCGAAGATTTTCTTGTTGATACGGAAAGATGTTTTCTCGAAATGAGGTTCTTCGGTTACATTTGGAAAAGACATAGCCAATTTTCTAAAAGTATCAATTGAGACCATAATCGTTATTTAAGTTAAACTTTTAGAGTATTATATGTAATCTAAAGTCCTTTCCAGAGCCATACCACGAGATCCTTTAATCAAGATAGTACTTTCTTGTTTGAATTTATTCATTTTTAAATATTCGGCAAAATCTTCAAAAGTTTCAAAAAAATGAAGTTTTTCATTAGGGATAAAATTCTCGAAAAAAGATTTCCCAATCAGATAAACACTTGATTCATTTTGATTGCATAAAGAATCTACTACAATCTTATGCTCTTGTTGACTTTCATTACCAAGTTCAAACATATCTCCCAAAATCATTATTTTATTTAAACTGTCTAATTGTAAAAAATTAGTAATTGCTACAGCCATACTACTTGGATTAGCATTATACGCATCTAAAATAATCTGAAAAGTTCCTTTTTTTAATAACTGCGATCTGTTATTAGTTGGTATATAATTTTCAATTGCAGCTTTAATATCTTTTGCATCAACCTTAAAATAATTACCAATAGCAACAGCCGCATTGATATTATTGGCATTATAAAGACCTATTAAATTTGAATTTACAATAAAGCTGTCATAACCAATAATCACAAATGGATTTGCTTCAATTGAACTAATTTTAACATCAGCTTTACTATTATTAATTCCAAAAGTAAATGTTTTTATTGCTTTAGATTTTTCAACCTGAATAGGGTCTTCCAGATTAATAAAAGCAAGTTTATTATTATCTATAAGATATTTATACATTTCACTTTTCCCTTCAATTACACCTTCAACTCCACCAAAGCCTTCTAAATGTGCCTTTCCAAAATTGGTAATATAACCGTAATCAGGCTGCGCAATGTCACATAAAAATTCAATTTCTTTTTTGTGATTGGCTCCCATTTCTACAATTCCAATTTCAGTTTCATTTGTAAAAGACAATAATGTTAACGGAACTCCAATATGATTATTTAAGTTTCCAACTGTAGCTTTAGTATTGTATTTTTGAGATAAGACAACATTTATAAGTTCTTTAGTAGTTGTTTTTCCATTACTTCCTGTTAAGGCAATGATAGGAATTTTCAAATACTGCCTATGAAATTTTGCCAATTCCTGTAATGTTTCTAAACTATTTTGAACCAGAATAGTTCTATGATCAATTAAATAAGACGGATTATCAATTATTACAAATAAGGCACCATGCTCTAATGCTTCCTGCGCAAAAGTATTAGCATCAAAATTTTCTCCTTTAATAGCAAAAAACATAGAATCCTTCTCAATCTTACGTGTATCAATTGAAAGATATTTACATTTTAAAAACAGGTCATGAATTTCTCGAATATTCATTTTATAAATTTTTTTTATAATTATAAAAAAAAATCCAAATTCCATACTGAAAACAGCTTTTGGAATTTGGATTTTTTATTGGAATTTCTAAAATTTAATTCCTTGGTGATTTTCTTCTTTCAGTTTTAGCACCTACTCTAGACATCGCACATCTAAATCCGATGTAGTCTGTTGCCATATCCTGAGGAAAATATCTTCTTTGTGCAGGATCTAACCAATAAGCTCTGTCTCTCCAGGAACCTCCTTTATAAACTCTTGTTTTATCGTTTATTAAAGTTGTTCTTTTACTTGTATTGTCATATTTTCTAACCATGTTACCTAAACTATCTGTAGTAACATTATGTAGCGGAGAATTATACATTGCCTCCTTTTTAGTATCATCAGCAGCTTCTCCAAAATCATAATATCTTGAAGATTGTTTATCACCATCTCTGTAATTGATATTATCACTTTTGCTAAAGTTTTGTCTCAAATAGGTCTCATTTTCATCAACAGGAACCTGAGCAATTTCACCTGGAAGATTTCTGGCAACAACTTTACCATTACTCAAAGTGTCATATTTAATATTCTCTTTTGCAACTATTTCAATTTTTCCATCTTTACCTATTTTATTTTTAGCATAAAGATTCCCTCTAAAATAATTAAAGTCATTCGCTTCATTATCAATTATAGGTCTGTAAACATCCGCAACCCATTCTGCAACGTTTCCAGCCATATCGTATAATCCAAAATCATTTGGAGGATAGCTTTTTATTGCATTGGTAATATCTGCTCCATCATCTGACCAACCTGCAATTCCACCATAATCACCATTTCCTTGCTTAAAGTTCGCCAATTGATCTCCTCTGTTTTTACGTTTTGCTGAACGAGTATAATCTCCAGACCAAGGATATTTCTTTTGTCCTTTATAGATATTATATTCTCTCTGTCCAACATCTGCTGCTGCTGCATACTCCCATTCCGCTTCAGTAGGAAGTCTGTATTCAGGCAAAATAATACCTGAAGAACGTTGTGCGTAAACATTCTTTTGTTCTTCTACAGCACCGTCTTTCCCTTTTTTAGGTCTTCTTCCATTAGGGCTTTTCTTTAAAACTACCTCTTCATTACCTCCATAAGAAGTAGAAGGAGAAGCTAGATACCCCTCAGTATTAAATAAACTTTCTGCAGTTATATCCTGAGTTTTTGCACCTCTTTTAATGTATCCGTTTTTCTCTAAAACCGCTTCATTAACACGGTCAGTTCTCCATTTACTGAATTCAACTGCCTGAATCCAATTAACACCAACTACGGGATAATTAGCATATGAAGGATGTCTCAAATAATTGTTTGTCATCGTTTCGTTATATCCTAAACGATTTCTCCATACTAAAGTATCTGGCGATGCCCCGGCATAAATATTTTTATAATTCTCTTCTGTAGGAGGAAAAACTTTTTTCAACCATTCCAGGTACTCTAAATACATACCATTGGTAACTTCAGTTTCATCCATGTAAAACGACTGAACGTGTTGTTGAGTTGCGGTGTTATTCCAATCGTGCATAACATCATCCTGTACTTTACCCATAGTAAATGTACCTCCTTCAACAAAAACCAAACCAGGTCCAGCCTGTTGTTTTTTTCCTGCATTTCTAGCAGCCGTTCCGTTTTGACTATCGACGTCCCAACCTGTTGCTCTTGAAGCACGGCTAGAACTTGATTTTTTGCTACAACTAGCCGTGCCTAACATCAATACTATTGACATCATTACTTGCAGGGCTACAATTTTGTTTACTTTCATACTCATTCTTAGGTGATAAATTTAGGTGCTGCAATATAATAATTAACATTTAATTAGCAACATCTGTTCTAATAATTTTATTTAGCTGTTTTTTACCAGAAAATAACCTATAGTTCCGAACGCAAAAATATACTTTTTATTATTACTATTACATTAAATAATATATTTTTACTCACTAAAATATATTAAATTTAATTTCGTTTTCTTTAACATATGAAACAAGCCATACTTTTATACTTTTTTTTAGTTCCATTTTTCTTGTTTTCCCAGAAAAACGGAACCCTGACAATAGATTGGCATAGTAAAAAAGAGATGAATTTTGGTGAATCCAAAACGAACATACCTTACTTTACAGGTGATAATTTTCGATATGACAATACTAAAAAAAGCATATCACTCTTATTTAAACCAAATTATTCTGACTATTCCAACAGCAGCAGCGTTCAAATTACTAACATTATATATGAACAAGTTCAAGTTAGTGATCTAGGAGATTTATCATTAACGAACATTCCAAAACAACCAAACGAAACACTTAAAATAGCCACTTCAAGAGATCAAAAACAAGGTTTTATCTCTTTGTCGCCAATCATATCAGAAGGAAATAGTTTTAAACGAATTAAATCTTTTTCCTATTCAATAAACAACACCTCCTCAAAAAGTAACAGTTCAGCTTCAACTTCAAAGTCTGCTATTATTTCAAATTCGGTTTTAACATCCGGAGATTGGTATCGTTTTTATGTTGAAAAATCAGGTGTTTATAAAATTTCAAAATCTTTTTTACAAAATTTAGGCTTCGATGCAAGCAAAAGCGATCCGAAAAGAATTAAAATTTACGGAAACGGAGGAAGAATGCTTCCCTTAAGTAATGACATTTATTATCCTGAAGATTTAATTGAAAATGCGATTCAGGTTGTTGGAGAAAGTGACGGCACCTTTAACAACGAAGATTACATTCTTTTTTATGCCGAAGGAATTAACAATTGGAATACTGAAAGTGAAACTAACATTAATATATATGACACTAAATCTTATTATTATGTTACAGCACAAGGGGGAGACGGAAAAAGAATTTCAAACATAAATCAACCTACAGGAAATAGTACTTTAGAACTGAATACTTTTGATGATCATCAATTTCATGAGATTGACAAGACCAATATTGCGCATTTAGGACGTCAATGGTTTGGAGAATCTTTTGATATCGATCAGGAACAGGAATTTGAATTTAATTTTCCAAATCTTGAAACCACAACTCCAATAAAAATTGAAACAGTCGGAGCTTCAGCTGCGTTCACAAACACTTCATTTACCGTTTCAGCTAACGGACAAAATATTGGAAATATTGTGTTTAGTCAGCTTGCAGCTGGTTCTGAAATAAAATTTTATACTGGAAAACTACCTGCCAATTCAAGTTTCACAGGATCTGAAAATGTAAAAATCAAATTAATTTACAATAATAATAGTGTTCCTGGCTCAAAAGGATATTTAGATTATATTAATTTAATTGCAAAAAGAAAACTAATCGGTATAGGTAAGCAATTTCAGTTTCAATATGACTTAGCCGGTTCAATTTCCGGAATCGTAAATTATAATATTTCAAATGCTTCAGGGATTTCTCAAATTTGGGATATTACTGACCTATATAATGTAACTAAAATAGAAAACAATAATCAATCTAATTTTAGCTTCAAATCTTCTTTAGGAGAAATTAGAAAATATATTGCAATTGATCCGGCAGATTATTACACTCCTTTAAAAGAAGGACAATCAAAAATTGCTAATCAAAATTTAAAAGGGGCACTTTTTAAAAATGCTCAAAATAATTTTCAAGACATTGATTATTTAATTGTCGCCCCAAAGTTCTTACTTGCTCAGGCTGAAAAATTAGCAAACTTTCACAGAAGCAATTCTAATTTAAATGTCAAAGTTGTTTCACTTGAAAATATTTACCAGGAATTCTCATCAGGAAAACAAGATATTTCCGCTATCCGAAATTGTGTTAAATATGTTTACAAAAATGCTTCTTCATCAGATAAAAGAATAAAATACCTGAATCTCTTTGGTGATGCTTCATTCGATTATAAAAATCGTATATCGGATAATTCTAACATTGTACCTATTTATCATTCCTTATCCAGTAACAGTTCAGGGGAATCTTCATTTGCTTCTGATGATTTCTATGGATTAATGGATAATGACGAAGGAAATATAACTTCCTTTTTTGGCGGGATAGACATTGCCGTTGGAAGAATGTTAGTTTCTGATAATGCCCAGGCGGAAGAAATGGTCAATAAAGTTTTAGAATATCACAATACGAAATCTTATGGAAATTGGAGAAACAATTTTGTCTTGATTAGCGACGATTCCGATAAAGCTTCTGATGCTTCATTACAAGCACGCCAAAATGCTTTAGCAGATGTAATCGCCACAGAAAAACCTTTTTTTAATATTGACAAAATTATTTTAGATTCTTATACAGAAGAAGCTTCAGCCGGTGGCTTTAGATATCCGAAAGCAAAAACTGATTTTTTTGATGCTTTTGAAAAAGGGGCTTTAGTTTTTAATTATTTGGGACATGGTGGAGAAGACGGATTATCTGGTGAACGAATTTGGGAAAAATCAGATGGTCAAAATCTAAACAATCAATATAAATACCCTTTATTTATAACCATAACCTGCGAGTTTTCTCGTTTTGATGACCCGACAAGGCCAACAGCAGGTGAATACACCTATTGGAATCCTAAAGGTGGCGCTATTGCAATGTTAACCACCATACGTTCTATTGGACAATATAATGCTGAAAATTTCAATGACAATCTGACAAGGAATTTACTTTCCTTTGGAACAAACCAATACACAACGATTTCTGAGGCACTAAGAATTTCAAAAAATGATACTCCCAGTTCTTCCAGCAATGTTGTTTTTTATATCGGAGATCCCGCACTAATGCTAGCCATCCCCAAACCCCGAATTAACCTGACAAAAGTAAATGACGTACCAATTTCAGGAACAATTGACGACTTCAAATCCTTAGCAAAAATTAAAATATCAGGTGAAATTACCGACGAGAACAATAACATATTGAGCAATTATAATGGTGAGCTTTCAACTTCTATCTTTGATAAATTTATTACAAGCACTACACTAAATAACGATGGTTATAGTCCGGCAATGCAATTTAAAACTCTGGGCGAAACCATTTTTAGAGGAAACGCTTCTGTATCCAATGGTCTGTTTGAGTTTAGTTTTATAGTCCCCAGAGATATTAGAATTCCTGTTAACAACGGCAGAATCAGCTTTTATTCTAAAAAAAATGAAGTTTTAGAAAACCAATCCGGGTATAATGATATCATAAAAATTGGCGGAATTAACCAAAATGCACCTCAGGACAATATTAGTCCAAAAGTGCAGTTATATATGAATGATGAAACTTTTGTTTCAGGAGGAATTACAAATGATTCCCCATTTCTGTTAGCGTTTCTTGAAGATGAAAATGGAATTAATACCGCAAGCGGAATTGGTCATGATATTGTTGCAATTTTAGATGGTGATGTTAGTAATCCTTATGTTTTAAATGATTACTATCAAACAAAATTAGATGATTACACTAACGGTAACTTACGTTTTCCGTTACGTAATTTAAGTGCCGGAATGCATACAGTAAGCTTTACGGCATGGGATGTTTACAACAATCCCGTAACAAGTGAAATACAATTTATTGTGGTTGGCGATGAATCGTTAACCTTAACTCACGTTCTTAATTATCCCAATCCGTTTTCCAGCTACACCCAATTTTGGTTTTCTCATAACAGACCTTACGAGCCTTTAGAAGTACAGGTTCAGGTAATGACTATAACAGGAAAAGTAGTTTGGACAAAAAACCAGACTATTACCACTGAAGGCTTTTTATCAAGAGAAATTACCTGGGATGGTAAAGATGATTTTGGGGACAAAATTGGAAAAGGTGTTTATATATATAAACTTACAGTAAAATCCAGTTTAACAAACAAAAAAGCAGAGAAGTATGAAAAACTTGTCATTCTATAATATATATTTGTACAATTAACATAATTAACCAACCATTAACCACATAAATGAAAAAAATATCGCTCTTATTATCCTGTTTCCTTATTATTTCGTATGCAAAAGCACAAGATCGGCCAATTACAACCGGGGTGCCTTTTTTGCTAGTTGCTGCTGATGCAAGAGCTGCCGGTCTTGCCGATCAGGGAGTTGCAACATCTGCTGATGTATTTTCACAACAATGGAATCCTGCTAAATATGCTTTTTCAGTAGACAAGCAAGGTTTCTCTGTGAGTTACACTCCTTATTTAACAGATCTGGTAAATGACATATCTTTAAGCCAGTTAACCTATTACAACAAAATTAACGAACGAAGTGCTTTTGCCGGAAGCGTTAGATATTTTAGTATAGGGGACATTGAATTAAGGGATAATCCAAATGATGCTCCAAATGTTGTTAAACCATCAGAATATGCAATTGACGGATCATATTCTTTAAAATTAAGCGAAATGTTTTCGATGGCTGTTGGTGCCAGATTCATTAGCTCAAATTTAGGTCTTACTACAGAAGGACAAAGTTTATCTGCAGCAAGATCATTTGCTTTTGATGTTGCCGGATTTTACCAATCTGAAGAAATCGCATATAGTGATTTTAACGGAAGATGGAGAGCTGGTTTCAATTTTCAAAATCTTGGTCCAAAAATCAACTACGATTTGAGTGATTTAGATAATGGATCAAACTTCCTGCCTGCTAATTTAAGATTAGGCGCCGGTTTTGATTTTATATTAGACGATTATAATAAGGTAGCTGTGAGCTTAGAATTTGCGAAATTATTAGTTCCTACACAACAAAAACCAGTACCTACTGCCACAGATTTAAATGGTGATGGCGACACAACTGACCCGGGAGAAACAAGCGATGGTGTTCAGGAAGCAAATAATGATTATAATAGTATAGGATGGGTTCCCGGAATTTTCAAATCCTTTGGTGATGCACCGGATGGTTTTAGCGAAGAACTAAAAGAAATCACGTATAGTGTTGGCGCTGAATACCTTTATCAGGATTCATTTTCAATGCGCTTAGGATATTTTCATCAAAGTCCTGAAAAGGGAGCTATGAAATTCTTTTCTCTGGGAGCCGGATTTAAATATAATATAGTAAAAGTAGATGTATCGTATTTATTCTCTGCTTCAAAAGTTAAAAATCCGTTAGAAAACACACTTCGTTTCTCATTAACCTTTAATTTTGGTGACAAATACGAAGAATACTAAACAAAAAAATAAACAATAATGACAATCCAAATTTCTACTTTTTAGGAATTTGGATTTTTTTTCCCATAAAAAGAATGAAAGAAATAAGCATTACATCATCATTTTCAGAATACGATTCATTAGATGAGCTTCCAGAAGATGTTCAAAACTTAATGGATCAGGCTGTTGAGATTCGCAAAAAAGCTTACGCACCATACTCGCAGTTTAGAGTTGGCGCTGCTTTACTTTTGGATAACGGAAAAATAGTTTTAGGATCAAATCAGGAAAATGCCGCATATCCATCAGGGCTATGTGCAGAACGTGTTGCGATTTTTTATGCAGGAAGTATTTACCCTGAAGCTAAAATTTTAAAAATTGCTATCACGGCAGCTTCGGATACAAACCAAACAAAAGCACCAATTCCTCCATGCGGTTCTTGCCGACAATCAATCGCAGAATACGAAATTAAACAAGAGACCCCTATAGAAATATATTTTATGGGCGAAATTGGCTCAATTTATCGGTCAGCATCCCTTAAAAATCTGCTTCCTTTCATGTTTGATAAAAAGTTCTTGTAAAAAAAGCCAAAAAGTAGCTTTTAAATTTTAGTTCTTAAATCTAATGTCTTATTTTTGCATCCCGACCCTTCGGGCGCAAATTTGTGGGAGGAAACTATTTTGCGTTATAGGTAATAATTGATAACACAAAAAAACAACTTTAGCAAAAGAAAGAATTCAGATGAAAGAAGTTACAAAAGAGGTTTACTTAAAGTGGTATGAAGACATGCTACTTTGGAGAAAGTTTGAAGACAAACTTGCAGCATTATACATTCAACAAAAAGTAAGAGGGTTTCTTCACCTCTACAATGGTCAGGAAGCAGTATTGGCGGGAGCTTTACATGCTATGGACCTGACAAAAGATAAGATGATTACTGCATACAGAAATCACGTGCAGCCAATTGGTATGGGAGTTGATCCCAGACGTGTAATGGCTGAGCTTTTAGGAAAAGCAACAGGAACTTCTAAAGGTATGGGAGGTTCTATGCACATTTTCTCAAAAGAGCACCGTTTTTACGGAGGTCACGGTATTGTTGGAGGTCAGATTCCAGTTGGTGCAGGATTAGCTTTTGGAGATAAATACTTCAATACAGGAGGAGTTACAATGACTTATTTTGGTGATGGTGCTGCTCGTCAGGGTTCTTTACACGAAGCCTTCAACATGGCTATGTTATGGAAACTTCCGGTTGTATTTATCGTTGAAAACAATGGTTATGCAATGGGAACTTCTGTTGAAAGAACTGCAAATCATACTGATATCTGGAAATTAGGTTTAGGATATGAAATGCCTTGCGGGCCTGTTGACGGAATGAATCCTGTAAAAGTTGCTGAAGCAATGACAGAAGCTATTGAAAGAGCGCGTCGTGGTGACGGACCAACTTTCCTTGAAATGAAAACGTACCGTTACAGAGGTCACTCTATGTCTGATGCACAATTATACCGTTCTAAAGAAGAGGTTGAAGAGTACAAAAAAATTGACCCTATTACACAAGTCTTAGATGTAATTATGGATCAAAAATATGCTACTGAAGAAGAAATTGAAGTAATTGACCAAAGAGTTAAAGACTTGGTTGAAGAATGTGTGAAATTCGCTGAAGAATCTCCATATCCTGAATTACAACAATTATACGATGTAGTATACGCACAAGAAGACTATCCATTTACACCTCATAAACTATAAAAATATTATGGCGATAAAAGTAACAATGCCTCGTTTGAGCGATACTATGACGGAAGGAACGGTAGCGACATGGCTTAAAAAAGTAGGCGACAAAATCAGTGAAGGTGATATCTTAGCTGAAATTGAAACAGATAAAGCAACAATGGAGTTCGAATCTTTTAACGAAGGGACTCTTTTACATATCGGAATTCAGGCCGGAGAAACTGCCCCTGTAGATTCTTTATTAGCAATTATTGGAAATGAAGGAGAAGATATTTCTGCTCTTTTAGCTGGTGGGGATGCTCCTGCTGCTGAAGCTCCAAAAGCTGAAGCTGCTCCTGCTGCTGAAACAAAAACTGAAACTGCCACTCCTGCAAAAGCAGCAACTGAATTACCAAAAGGTGTTGTAGTGGTAACTATGCCACGTTTGAGCGATACAATGACAGAAGGAACAGTAGCAACCTGGTTGAAAAAAGTAGGTGATGCTGTTGCGGAAGGCGATATTTTAGCTGAAATTGAAACAGACAAAGCAACAATGGAGTTTGAGTCTTTCAATGAAGGAACTTTATTATACATTGGAATTCAGGAAGGAAACACAGCTCCTGTTGATAGTTTATTAGCTATCATTGGACCTGCGGGAACTGACATTTCAGGAATTGCTGAAAATTATACTACCGGAGGCGTTGCTACTGCAAGTACTCCAGCAACTGAAGAAGCAAAAGCCGCTCCTGCTGCTGAAAAAGCTACTGAAGCTGTTGCTGATACATCAGGAGGAAGAATTTTAGCTTCACCATTAGCAAAGAAAATTGCTTCTGATAAAGGAATCCAATTAACTCAGGTTAAAGGATCAGGAGAAAACGGACGTATCGTAAAAAGCGACATCGAAAACTTTACCCCATCTTCACAACCTGCTGCTAAAGTTGCTTCTGATGCAAAACCACAAGAAACTGCTGCAGCCGCACCAAAAGTATTCGTTCCTGCCGGAGAAGTTTTCACAGAAGAGATCAAAAACTCTCAAATGCGTAAAATTATCGCAAAACGTTTGGCAGAATCTTTATTTACAGCACCTCACTACAACTTAGTGATCGAAGTAAGTATGGACGAAGCTATGCAGGCAAGAGCAACAATCAATACTGTTCCTGATACAAAAGTATCTTTTAACGATATGGTAATTAAAGCCTGTGCTTTAGCATTGAAAAAACATCCAAAAATCAACTCTCAGTGGAAAGAAGATGCAATTATCATCAACCACCACGTAAATATTGGAGTTGCTGTTGCTGTTGAAGACGGATTAGTAGTTCCTGTATTGAAATTTACAGATGCTATGAGTTTATCTCAAATTGGATCAAGTGTAAGAGATCTTGCAGGAAGAGCTAAAAACAAAAAATTAGGACCACAAGAGATGGAAGGAAGTACTTTTACAGTTTCTAACCTTGGAATGTTTGGTATTACTGAATTCAATTCAATTATCAACCAACCAAACTCTGCTATCCTTTCTGTAGGTGCAATTGTAGAGAAACCAGTTGTTAAAAACGGTCAGATAGTAGTAGGAAACACCATGATGTTATCATTGGCTTGTGACCACAGAACAATTGATGGTGCAACTGGAGCTCAATTTTTACAAACATTAAAACAATATATCGAAAGTCCGGTAACAATGTTGGCATAATTTTGTCAGCCTGACCGGATTCATTGGTTTATTTATATTAAAATCCCGTTTTGAAAGTTCAAAACGGGATTTTTTATTTAATTTAGATTCATAATTCAACTTTTAGAACTATGAAAAAAATATTTCTCCTGACTTTATTTTTGACAGCACTAGCCTGTCAGAAAAAAGAAAACACTACTAAAGAAGCTGATAAAGGAACAGCAATCATCAAGGACGAACACACTTTCTCTAAACCAGATTTAGCTGTAGTAAAACATTTAGATCTTGATATTAAAGTTGATTTTGAAACGCAGACAATTTCAGGAAAAGCTTCCTGGCAAATTGATAACATCAGCAAAGGAAACGAAATTATTTTCGATGAAAACACGCTTAACATTACCAAAGTAACTTTAGGCGATGACGAAAAAGAAACAAAATTCGAACTTGGGCCTGAAGTTGAATTCCACGGAAAACCACTCCATATTACAATTGAACCAAACACTACAAAAGTTAATATTTATTACAGCACAACCAAAGATGCTATTGCATTACAATGGCTAAATCCACAACAAACAGCCGATAAAAAGAAACCATTTCTTTTTTCTCAGGGAGAAAGTATCTGGTCACGTACCTGGATTCCATGCCAGGATTCGCCGGGAATTCGTTTTACTTATAACGCAAAAGTTACGGTTCCTAAAGATTTATTGGCCGTAATGAGCGCCGTAAACCCTCAAAAGAAAAATGATACCGGAGTTTACACCTTCAAACAAGACAAAGCAATTCCGTCTTATTTAATGGCGATTGCAGTAGGAAATATTGAATTTCAATCGATCGATAACAGAACCGGAGTTTACGCAGAACCATCAATTCTTAAAAAAGCAGCATGGGAGTTTGCAGAACTTGGAAAAATGGTTGTCGCGGCTGAAAAACTTTATGGTCCATATCGCTGGGGACGTTACGATGTATTGGTTTTACCTCCAAGTTTCCCTTATGGCGGAATGGAAAATCCAAATTTAACGTTTCTGACTCCTGGGGTTATTGCAGGAGATCGTTCATTGACAAGTTTATTAGCACACGAATTAGGCCATAGCTGGAGCGGAAACTTAGTAACAAATGCAACCTGGGACGACATTTGGTTAAACGAAGGTTTTACCACTTATGTAGAACACAGAATTGGCGAAGAAATTTTTGGCAAACGAGAAGCTGAAATGCAAGATGTTCTGACTCGTAAAGATTTAGATGATAATATAGCAGAATATGGCAAAACAAATCCTGATACTAGATTAAAAGTGAGTCTTACCGGAAGAAATCCTGACGATGGGATCAGTCAGATTCCGTATGTAAAAGGATATAACTTTTTGAAAGTTATTGAACAGGCTGTTGGACGTGAAAAATTCGATCCGTTTATTAAAAACTATTTTGATGCACATGCTTTTCAATCTATTACAACAGAAGATTTTGTGAAGTATTTAAACGAAAACCTTATTAAAGGTGATAAAACTCTTGCTGATAAAATAAAAGCAGAAGATTGGATTTATAAACCAGGAATTCCGTCAAATATTACTCCATCAGTTTCTGAAGATTTTAATGCAATAGATGTTATTCAAAAAGAATGGCAAAAAACCGGAGTTAAAGGATTGAGTCAGAAAATAAAATCTACTACAGAAAAACAGCATTTTATAGATTACCTTCCGGCTGATATTACTATTGAAGAAATGACTGCAATCGACGCCGAATTCAGTTTTACCAAAAACGGAAACTTCGTTATTAAACGTCAATGGTTTGTTCAGGCAATACGACATCAATATAAAACGGCTTACCCGGCAATCGAACAATTTATGATTGGTACGAGCAGAACCGGATCTTTAATGACACTGTATAAAGAATTAGTAAAAACGTCTGAAGGAAAAGACTGGGCAAAAACGATTTTCGATAAAGCAAAATCAGGTTATCATGCAACAACCATTCAAAGTGTTGAAGGTTTATTAAAATAATCTATAAAAAGTCCCGGTTACAGTATGCAATCGGGACTTTTTTTATTTGAATAATCATAAAAATATTTTTAGTTTTTATTCTTAGCCTCAATCCATTTTGCCATATATTTTGTGCTTTTTAAAGTGTGATGCTGCAACAGGCTTCCCATGAAATTATGAAGGCGATGGTTTTCAGAATCAGTTATTAATGCGTTTATTTCATCAATTAATACAGCAGCAAATTCATTTTTCTGATAACATTTATTTACAATTGCTATTCCGTTTTTTTGAGATTGTTTCCAAAGGCTTTCATTTTGATACAATTCCACAGCTTGTTTGGCAAAAACCTCAATATCATTGGTAATAAATCCATTCCAGGGCAAATCTGCATGCATTGCCTCTGCTCCTATTTCTGTTGTTACACTTGGCGTTCCGCATTGTATAGCCTCTAATAATTTGCCTTTTAAACCTGCGCCAAAACGAATTGGTGCCAAAACAACTCTGGCATTTTTCACAATCTCATTGGCATCAGCAGCTCTTCCCATAATAAAAAAGCCATTTTTAGGCTGATGCAATTGCAAAACTTTTTGCGATGGATAGGCACCGTAAACCTGCAAAACAGCTTCCGGAAAATCTTTTCTAATTAATGGCCAGATTGTTTCTTTTAAATATTGAACAGTATTCCAATTAGGTTCATGAAGAAAATTTCCAATAAAAACAAAATTCTCGCGGTCTTCAAACAAAGGCAAATCCAAAAGATTCTTTTCATTCATTTCATCAACCAAAAATGGCAGATAAAACAACAATTTAGAATCAATTTTAAAAATATTCTTTAAAACTTTCATCTCAAAATCCGAAATAATCAAAGATAAATCACATCTTAAAATACTGGCGATTTCACGCTTTGCCACTTCTTCCGATAATAAATCATATAGCTCAAAAGTTCTGTTTTCCTTAAATGCTTTCTGTCTTGCGGTTCTTAAACAATGTAAATCTTCGGTATCTAATAATCTTATGGCTTTTGGGCAATTTTCAGAAACCCTCCAGCCAAATTGCTCTTCAATCATAAAACGATCAAATAAAACAACATCGGGATTTAATTCAATTACAAAATCATCAAAACTCGAATTATTTAATTCGATAGCCCGTTTTTCAACTCCAAACAAAGCCAAATCAACCATAAAATCACTGTCTAAAGCCGGGCTTGCAAATGTAATTTTAAATCCATTTGCTGCAAAAATAGAAATCAATTGCATCATCCTGCCACCAGCCGCAGACGAATTTGGTTCAGGCCAGACAAAACCAATAATTAAGAGTTTTTTTATTTGATTCATTTTAATTCTTTGAAGGTACAAAATAATGCTTTTTATGCGTAATTACACGATATTTCGAAATTTTTGGCTATAAAAAGACTAATTTTGCATCAAATAAATTGCTGTAAATCATGCTGGGATTAAAATTAGCCACAGACCCTCGCTGGGTAAATATTGTCGAATCAAATATCGAAGAAATTCTAACGGATCATGCCTGGTGTGAGCAAAAAGCAGCTTCGAATGCAATAAGTCTGGTTACTTACAATTCTGAATTAGAGGAATTAGTAACTGAAATGTTAGTTATTGCGAGAGAAGAATTAGAGCATTTGCAAATGGTTCATGACTTAATCAAAAAAAGAGGCCTGACATTGGGACGCGAAAGAAAAGACCATTATGTAAATGAACTTTTTAAATTCATGAAAAAAGATGGCAGCCGAAAAGATGCGCTTTGTGATCGTTTATTATTTTCTGCGATGATCGAAGCCAGAAGCTGTGAGCGTTTTAAAGTACTTTCTGAAAACATAAAAGACGAAGAATTGGCAAAATTCTATCGTGATTTAATGATTTCTGAAGCGGGACATTATACTACATTTTTAGGATTTGCCCGAAAATATACAGACAATATAGATATTGATAAGCGTTGGAAAGAATGGATTGAATTTGAAGGTTCTATCATTAGTAATTATGGAAAAAATGAAACTGTACACGGATAGTCCGGCACCATTTTTCATTTAAACAGCAACATCTTACACATTAAAAAATAACATTTTTGTTATGTCAAAAAATAAAACCAAATCCATCTTATTTAAAATTGCAAAATATAGCGGAATAACTTTCGCTGTAATTTTAGGATTGTTATTTCTAACACCAATTATTTTTGCTGATAAAATTAAAGAGCAAATTAAGAAAACCGCCAACGAAAAACTTAGTGCGGAACTTAATTACTCTGATGTTTCCGTGTCATTTTTTCGCCATTTTCCATCTTTAACTTTAACATTAAACGATTTAAATTTAAATGGATCTGCACCTTATAAAAACGAAAAATTTATTACCGCAAAAGAAGTTTCTTTTGGTATAAATGTAGGTAGCTTGATTTTTAGTAAATCTGTAAAAATTGATCAGATCTATTTATCAGACTCTTATATTAATGTAAAAGTAAACCAGAAAGGAGAAGCGAATTATAATATTTATAAATCTTCATCAAATCAGAAAAAACCTAAAGACAGTACAGAAACAGCATTAAAACTTGAAAGAATCGAAATCATAAACAGCAAAATTATTTATGATGATCAGTCTACAAAAGTACATTTTGATGCTTTTGGATTTAATTACTTAGGAAAAGGAAATTTAGACAAAGCTGTTTTTGACTTATATTCGAAAGCAAAAATTGAGAAATTAAATGTTATTTATGAAAATGAACCTTACTTAATGAACAAACAGATCGATGCAGATTTGATTACTAAAGTAAATGTAAACTCGTTATCCTTCTTCTTTGAACAAAATAACTTAAAAATCAATCAGCTTTTAGTCGATTTTAAAGGAAAGTTTGATTTCTTAAAAGATGGTTACAATATGGATTTCGTTATAAAATCCGACAATAGTAATCTTTACGATGTTTTTACCGCTTTTCCTCCAAAATATATTACCTGGCTTTCTAAGACTGAAATAAAAGGAAACACTAATTTACTTTTTACTTTAAAAGGAACCTACATAGCTTCGCAAAAAATTGCCCCGGATTTAAATCTTGATTTAAAAATAGATAACGGATTTGTGAACTATAACAAAAGTGCTTTTCCTGTTTCAAATTTAAATATTGAAATAAAAACTACTGTCCCGTCTTTAAACCCGGATCTTTTAATTGTTGATGCTAAAAATTTATCTTTAAATGTAGGCAAGGATTATTTAAAATCTAAATTTTACATGAAAGGCATGAATACTCCTGACATTAATGGTGATTTTAAAGCTAAGATTGATCTTGAAAAATTAAATAAAGGACTTGGAATACCTGATTTAACTTTAAAAGGAATTTTAGTTGGTGACATTAAAACAAAAGGGAAATTTGATCAGAAGAACAAACTTTTTCCAGTTACAAACGGAGTAATTGATTTAAAAAACGGCTATTTAAAAACCAAATATTATCCAAATCCGATTACCAATATTGTTGTAAAAACTAAAATTGAGAATCAAAAAGGGACTTTTCAGGACTTAAAAATTAACCTCCAACCTGCTCAATTTACTTTTGAAGGAAAACCTGTTTTTGTACAGGCAGAATTGAGCAATTTTGATGATTTAAATTATGACATTAAAGCAAAAGGTGAACTTGATGTTAAGAAAATATATAAAGTTTTCTCTCAAAAAGGACTTGATTTAGACGGTTTTGTAAAAGCTGATTTGGCTTTAAAAGGTAAACAAAGTGATGCTGAAAAAGGAAATTACAGCAAATTAAACAACAAAGGAACCCTTGAACTTAGAAACATAGGAATAGCTTCTGAATATTTGCCTAAAAAGTTTATAATTAGAGAAGGTATTTTCAAAATCAATCAGGATAAAATGTCTTTCAATAACTTTTTGGCTGCTTACGGTCAATCAGATTTTAAGATGAATGGTTATTTACAAAACGTTTTCAACTACGCTACCAGTAAAACCGGGATTTTAAAAGGTTCTTTTAAAGTTTCTGCACGATACATAAATGTTGATGAATTTATGACGGGTACAACTGCAAACACATCAGTAACACAAACCGAAACTCAAAATAAAACTTCTCAAACAGAAGCAAAACAAACCGGAGTCATTATAATTCCGAACAATTTAGATTTACAATTACTGGCCAATGCTCAAAAAGTAAATTTTGACAAACTGAATATTCAAAATGCAACCGGAAATTTAAAAATGCGCAAAGGAAAACTGAGTATGCAAAATACAGGTTTTAATTTAATTGGCTGTAACGTTGCTATGAATGCAAATTATCAATCGGTAACTACCCAAAAAGCAAACTTTGATTACAGCATTAAAGCAACTGATTTTGATATAAAAAGAGCCTATAACGAAATTGAAGCTTTTAGAAAAATGGCCAGTGCCGCAGAGAAGGCACAAGGAATTGTATCTTTAGATTATCAATTAAAAGGGCGTTTAAACGGCAATATGGATCCTGTATATCCATCACTTGTCGGGGGTGGAACACTTTCAATAAAAGATGTAAAAGTAAGAGGATTAAAAATGTTTAATGCTGTCAGTAAAAAAACAAGTTCTGAGGCAATCAAAAATCCTGACCTTTCAAAAGTAGAAATCAAAAGTACCATCAAGAATAATATTATGACGGTGGAACGTTTTAAATTTAAATTTGCAGGTTTCAGACCCAGAATTGAAGGAACTACAAGTTTAGACGGAAAACTGAATTTAAAAATGCGTTTAGGATTACCTCCTTTAGGTATTTTTGGAATTCCGTTAACTGTTACCGGAACACAAAACAATCCTAAAATAAAAGTGGGAAGAAAAACTGAGGATCTCGAGGAGACAAAAGATACTGAAAATTAAATTATAGAAACCTGTTCATTACGAGCAGGTTTTTCTTTATAAGAAATCCCAATTCTCGACAATATTGTCATTTCAACTAAGGAGAAATCACACAAGAAATTCAACAAAGGTTGTGAGTTTAGGAATGAGTAACTATGTGATTTCTCCTTAGTTGAAATGATAAATAATGCCTTAAAACAATCACAATACTATCAAAAACAAAAAACCCGTTCTTTTCAGAACGGGTTTTGTAATAAGTAATCTAATGATTATGCTTCGAATGGAAGGATAGATACATAAGATTTGTTATCTCTTTTCTTTTGGAACTTAACAACTCCATCTACTCTTGCGTGTAGAGTGTGATCTTTACTGATGTAAACGTTTTCACCTGGATTATGTTTTGAACCTCTTTGTCTAACGATGATGTTCCCAGCAATAGCAGCTTGTCCTCCAAAAATCTTAACGCCTAAACGTTTTGATTCTGATTCTCTACCATTCTTCGAACTACCGACACCTTTCTTGTGAGCCATGACGTATGAGTTTAAATATTGTTATTATTCTTTAGTAGCTTCTTTTTTTGCTTTTGGAGCTGCTTTTTTCGCTTTTGGAGCTTCTACTTCTTCAGTAGCTGCTTCTTCTGCTACAACCGCTTTTTTAGCTGCTGCTTTTTTAGTTCCTCCTGCTGCAGTAATACCTTCAATTACAATTTGAGTAAGATATTGTCTGTGACCATTTCTTTTTTTGTATCCTTTTCTTCTTTTCTTTTTGAAAACGATAACTTTATCTCCTTTTAAGTGTTGTAACACTTTAGCTTCTACTGAAGCACCTTCTATAGCTGGGGCGCCTAAAGTTACATTTCCGTTATCATCTAATAAAAGAACTTTGTCAAAAGAAACTTTTGAACCTTCTTCGTTAGTCAAACGGTTAACATAAACCTTTAAGTCTTTGCTTACTTTAAATTGTTGCCCTGCTATCTCTACGATTGCATACATACCAAATTGATTTATTGATTTTTAAGGTTGCAAATATACAATTAATAATTTACTGTGCAATCTCTTATTTCAAAAATATTTTTTTCTGTTTAAAGTCTGTTTTTCAAGGTATTTAAACTCTTTTAAAAAGAGATTTAGATGTAAAAGATTGTTAAAGTATCATGAAAATAAATAAGGAAACTTTAATTGATAATTAAAAAAAGTTATTTTTGATGTAACTATAATCAACTCTTGGCTACCTACTGTAATTAGGTAAATAAAAATTATTAATCTTTATGAAAAATTCAATAATGATGTTAAGTGCTGCATTAATGCTCGGCGGAGTGGCTCATGCTCAAAAAGTAGCTTTTGAAGAATACAATTTAGATAACGGCATGCACGTTATTTTGCACAACGACCCTTCTGCCCCTGTTGTCATTACATCTGTAATGTATCACGTAGGGTCTAAAGACGAACGCCCGGACAGGACAGGTTTCGCACATTTCTTTGAACATTTATTATTTGAAGGAACTGAGAACATAAAAAGAGGTGAATGGATGAAAATTGTTACTGCAAATGGCGGTGTCAACAACGCCAATACCTCAGACGACAGAACCTATTATTACGAAGTTTTCCCTTCTAACAGCTTAGAACTTGGCTTGTGGATGGAATCTGAAAGACTAATGCATCCAATTATCAATAAAATTGGAGTTGATACACAAAATGAAGTCGTAAAAGAAGAAAAAAGAATGCGTTACGACAATCAGCCTTACGGAAACATTTTGCCGGTTGTAAAAGAAAACATGTTCAAAAACCATCCGTATCGCTGGACTACAATTGGTTCCATGAAAGATCTGGATGCTGCAACTCTTGAAGAATTCCAAGCTTTTAATAAAAAATTCTATACTCCGAATAACTCCGTTTTAGTTGTTGCCGGTGATTTTGATAAAGCCAAAACCAAAGAATGGATTCAGAAATACTTTGGCCCAATTCCAAAAGGAGAAGAAATAAAAAAACAAACTTTTACCGAAGAGCCTATTACTCAAACTATAAAAGCAACTTACGAAGATCCTAATATCCAAATTCCGATGGTGGTAGCTTCGTATAGAACTCCATCAATGAAATCAAGAGATGCGAGAGTTTTAGATTTAATCTCTTCTTATTTAAGTGATGGAAAAAGTTCAAAATTGTACAAAAAAATAGTTGACGATAAAAAAATGGCGCTTCAAATTGGGGCTGTAGGATTTAGTCAGGAAGACTACGGAATGTACATTTTATATGGTCTGCCGATGGGTAATTTCACTATGACTGACATTTTAAAAGAAATGGATGAGGAAATTGTAAAAATTCAAACAGATTTGATTTCTGAAAAAGATTATGAAAAATTGCAGAATAAATTTGACAACAACTTCGTAAACGCAAATTCTACAGTTGAAGGAATTGCTGAAAATTTAGCTTCCTATTATTTACTTTACGGAGATATAAACCTGATCAATACTGAAATTGACCTTTATCATTCTATTACGAGAGAAGAAATCAGAGAAGTTGCCAAAAAGTATCTAAACCCTAATCAACGTCTGATTTTAGAGTACGTTCCTTCAAAAAAAGCTCAAAACTAAGCCCTGAATCATGAAAAATATACATACATTTTTAATCTTTTTATTCCTAACCGGAATTATGCAAGCACAAAATCGTCCACAACCAAAACCCGGTAATTCACCAGTAGTCAACATAAAAAAACCACAAACTTTTGTCATGGAAAATGGCATGAAGGTTTTGGTAGTTGAAAATCATAAATTACCAAGAGTAAGTTTCAATCTTACTTTAGACAACGCTCCTTTTACGGAAGGCAATAAAAAAGGTGTTGACGAATTAACCAGTAGTTTAATCGGAAACGGTTCTAAAAAAACAACCAAAGAAGCTTTTAACGAAGAAATTGATTTTTACGGAGCAAATATTAACTTTTCATCACAAGGTGCATCAGCAAGTTCTCTGTCAAAATATTCAGGACGTGTTTTAGAACTTTTGGCCGAAGGTGCTTTACAGCCAAATTTCACACAATCAGAATTTGACAAAGAAAAAGCAAAATTACTTGAAGGTCTTAAAGCTGATGAAAAGAGTGTCCCTGCAATTGCCGGCCGTGTAGTGGATGTTTTAGCTTTTGGAAGAAACCATCCTTCGGGAGAATACATCTCTGAAGAAACATTAAAAAATGTTACATTAGAAGATGTTCAAACCAATTACAGTACTTACTTTGTACCTGAAAATGCTTATTTAGTTATAATCGGAGATATAAAATTTAAAGACACAAAGAAGGCTGTAGAAAAACTTTTTGGCGCATGGAAAAAACAAGCTGCCCCAAAAAATACGTATCCAAATCCGGAAAATGTCTCTAAACTTCAAATTGATTTTGTTGATGTCCCAAATGCGGTTCAATCTGAAATTTCATTGGTAAATACTGTTAATTTAAAAATGAGCGATCCTGATTTTTTCCCTGCAGTAATCGCAAATCAAATTTTAGGAGGAGATTTCAATAGTTACCTGAATATGAATTTAAGAGAGCAGCACGCCTGGACTTACGGAGCAAGTTCTAATATTGGAAGCGGAAAATACGTAACCAAATTCAAGGCTTCGTCTGCAGTTCGAAATAGTGTTACTGATAGCGCTGTTGTTGAATTTGTAAAAGAAATCAAAAGAATCCGAACTGAAAAAGTTTCTGAAGATGTATTAAAAAATGTAAAAGCCGGTTATATCGGAAGATTTGTAATGCAGGTTGAAAAACCTCAAACTGTTGCCCGCTACGCATTGAATATTGAAACAGAAAAACTTCCGGCTGATTTCTATGAAAAATACATTCAAACCATAAATAATGTTTCTGCTGACGATATTTATCGCGTAGCAAACAAATATTTCCTAATTGATAATTTACGAATTGTAATTGCCGGAAAAGGCTCTGAAGTAATTGCCGGTTTAGAAAAACTTAAAATTCCTATTTTCTATTTTGATAAATACGGAAATCCTACTGAAAAACCGAGTTCGAAAAAAGAAGCACCTGCGGGAATTACAGCCAAAACTGTTTTTGACAATTATATTAAAGCAATTGGCGGAGAAAAAGCAGTTTCTGCCGTAAAAACGCTTGTCATGAATGGTACTACAACAATTCCGCAAGCTCCAACTTCTCTAAGTTTTACTTCAAAATTAGATTCAAAAGGAAAAATGATGGTTTCACTTTCCATGGGAAGTATGGCTTTAATGAAACAAGTAGTCAATGATAAAGGTGCCTATATTGAACAACAGGGACAACGTAAAGATCTGAAAGGTGATGATTTAGCCGAAATGAAGGCAAGCGCAACTCCTTTTGAGGAATTAAGACTGAGCAAGAGATCAGATCTGAAAGTAGAAGGAATAGAATCTATAAATGGCAATGATGCCTATTTGATAAAAGACGGTAAAACCGTTTACTATTATGATGTAAAATCAGGTTTAAAAGTTGCCAAATTAAAAGTAAAAGAACAAAGCGGACAATCAACAACACTGACAACTTACTTTAATGATTATAAAGAAGTAAAAGGCGTAAAAGTTCCTTTTAATATTGTTCAGAATGTAGGTTTTGAATTAGACATCAAAATGTCAGACATCAAAATTAACGAAGGAGTTTCTGAAGCGGATTTTCTTTAAAAAGGTTCTGATATTCTAAGATTATTTTTAAGAAGGCTGTCATAATTGACAGCCTTTCTTGTTTTAATGAAGCTTTTACCTTTATCAAAGCTTTTTACGTATTATTTTTGTTCGGTTGAGCGAAGTCGAAACCCAGCACAGAAAGCCCTTCGACTTCGCTCAGGGTGACATCTCACAAAAAACTATTTCTTAGCAGATAAATAAACTCCAATCAAGATAACAAATGCTCCAAAAAACTGAATTGGTGTCAGCATTTCATTATCTAATAATCCCCAGAAAAATGCTACTATTGGAATTAAATATGTTACCGATGTTGCAAACACTGGCGAAGACATCTGTATTAGTTTAAAAAACAGAACATTTGCAATTCCGGTTCCCAGAACACCTAAAATCATTACAAACATAATAGAATGCTGTGTTTCTTCCAGATTTATTTTTTGTGTAAAATCAGTTGTACTTAAAATAATCAAAGCCGGCAAAAGTAAAACAGCAAAATTTCCTGTCGTAATACTTAATGAATTTAAATCGGATAAATATTTTTTGATCAGATTTACATTAATGGCATAACAAAGAGTTGCAATCACTACTAAAATCAAGTAATAATAATTTTGCCCGGAATGATTTGAAGCGCCATTTAAAACCAGCAATAAGCAACCAATTAATCCAATAAAAACACCTAAAACCTGACGTTTTTGAAACTGGATCCCAAAAGCAATTATTCCTAAAACTAATGTATTTAAAGGTGTAAGCGAATTTAAAATAGCCACAATAGAACTATCAACCTGAGTTTCGGCAATTGCAAAAAAGAAAGCAGGAATAAAGGTTCCGAAAACAGAAGTTAAAGCAATAAATTTCCATTGACGTCCTGAGATTTTCTTCAGACTTGAAAACCCAACAATAAGCAAAAATAAAGCTGCAAAAATAATTCGGAATGAGCCTACCTGAATAGCTGTTAAACCAACTAAGCCTCTTTTAATTAAAATAAAAGAACTTCCCCAAATTAGCGAAAGCAAGAATAAATAAAACCACTTTAATTGTTTAGCATCCATAAATCGTATTTTGTTACAAAATTGTACTATTTTTATGAATTGACCTTCTGTTTTTTATTAATTTTGCAAGGAAATTCAATAACAAACTTAAAATATATTTATAATGAAATTTACAAAAATCATTACATCTTTAGCGATAGCAGGTTTAGTATTAACGGGGTGCAAAAAAACTGAAACTGAAACTTTAACTGCAGCAACATCTGAAATAAAAGTACCTAAAGAACATGTTGCAATAGCTCCTGAAAATGTACAAACAGCAAGTTTCACTATCGAAGGAATGACATGTGCAGTTGGATGTGCAAAAACCATCGAACAGGAATTATCAGATCTTGACGGAGTAGAAAAAGCTACAGTTGATTTTGATAAAAAAACAGCTACTGTCACATTTGACAAAACGATTCAAAATCCTGAAAATTTAACTAAAACTGTTCAGGAAACCGGAGACGGAAAAACATATAAAGTTTCGAATATGAAATCATAATCGAAACTATTTTACATAAAAAAAGCGTTCAATTGAACGCTTTTTTTATGTCTTTTATTTCCACTTCAATGTTTCCATAAGCCGCTGCATATCATTTTTGATATAACTGGCCGCCGGCATAATTGAATCGAAGTTTGGTTTTGCATAAAAATAAACAGATCCTGTTATAAAATGTTTTGTACTATCGGTCACATAAAACTGTGAGTTGGTGGCCGCATTCCCATCAACCTGATAAAACATTCCATAAACCTTTTTTTGCGGGTTCAAATAGGGCTGCTCTAATATATCATCAGCTTTTATAACGTGCTCATAAGTTAATTTCTGGGCATCTTTTAATAACTTTTCGATATTATTATTTACTGGTTTATAAGTCAGATAAATGGTGGCTTTCATTTTTGGATACGTAATTGCAAATCCACAATCTTTCTCGCCTTTAATTACCGCTGCCTCATTCATTTCAAAAGAAAAAGGGCAGGTATTTTGAAAGTTTACATATTTTGCTTCAGGATAATCCAATCGCAAAAAACTTTCCGGCTTAGGCACGACATCATCTTTACAGCTCAAAACAGTTAATGTCAGTAATATGGTTACTATCGGAATTATTCTTTTTAACATTGTTATTCTATTGTTACTTTTATTTGTTTCACACGTTTTTTATCAACTGTTTCAATGGTAAAAACACAATTTTCAAAAACTATTTTCTGGTCTTTTTTAGGGAAATTTCCAAGAATTTCTAAAATAAAACCTGCTAATGTTTCGGCTTCCCCTTTGTGCGATTCAAAAATATCTTCATTGACATCAATAATCCTGTAAAAGTCTTTCATGTTTATTTTCCCTTCAAAAAGATAATTTTTATCATCAATTTGAGAGAAATTTAAATATTCATCATCAAACTCATCACTAATATCGCCAACGATTTCTTCTATTACATCTTCTAAGGAAACCAAACCTGATGTTCCTCCGTATTCATCAACCACAATCGCTAAATGACTTTTTAAATTCTGAAAATCTTTGAGCAAATTGTCTAATTTTTTATTCTCAGGAACAAAAAAAGCTTCCCTGATTAAAGTTGTCCAGTCAAATTCGACTTTGTCAATATGAGGCAGTAAATCCTTAACAAACAAAACGCCTTCTATCTGATCGATATTGTCCCTGTAAACCGGAATTCTTGAAAAACCTTTTTCGATTATTTTTGGATAAATAGCCTCAAAAGATTCAGATATTTCCAATGCAAAAATATCAATTCTTGGGCTCATTACCTGTTTAGTATCTGTATTTCCGAAAGAAACAATTCCTTCCAATATTTTTTGTTCCTCACTTGATGTTCCTTCAGAATCCGTAAGTTCTAATGCTTGTGATAACTGATCTACCGAAAAACTGGTTTTTTGTTTACCTAATTTATTATGCAAATATAAAGTAACAGCACGCATTGGCAAGCTTACAGGAGAAAGTAATTTGTCTAAAAAAGCAATTGGATACACAACCCTTTTTGCAAATTTTATATTATTACGGCTGGCATATACTTTAGGCAAAACTTCTCCAAAAAACAAAATCAGGAAAGTAACTGTAATAACTTCTAAAATAAACTTAAGCAACGGGGAGTCAATGTTAGTAAAAATGTTTCTGCTTAGAAAAGAGAATAAAATAACTACACCTATATTGATAAAATTATTAGCTACCAATAATGTAGCCAAAAGCTTTTTAGGTTTATCTAAAAGTTCCGAGATTATTTTCCCTTTGGAACTATTTTCCTGTAATGCATCTTCAATATCTTTTACGGATAAGGAAAAAAATGCTACTTCTGCTCCTGAGACAATTGCCGATAGAAAGAGTAAAATAAATATTGCGACAAAACCAATAATTAAATTGGTGTCTAATATTGTTAAGAAAAATAAACTGGGCTCCGGGTCCAAATCAAAAAGAATTAGTTAAACAATCAAAAAGGCAAATCATTTATGGGCAAGCCTTCATTAGGAGCTTCAAAGTTAGTGTTTTTTGGTGATTCTGAAGTATGCTGTTTATGGCTATCCGTTTCTTTTTTGGTTGTCAAAAAGGTAAACTCTGTTACCTGAATTTCGGTAGTATATTTTGTAGTTCCGTCTTCAGCCTGCCATTGTCTTGATTTTATACGGCCTTCAATATATATTTTATCCCCTTTTGATAAGTATTTTTCGCAAATCTCAGCAGCTTTATTACGTACTACTAAATTATGCCACTCTGTAGAAGTAATTTTTTCGTTTGTAGTTTTATTGATGTAAACTTCGTTTGTTGCCAATTGAAAACGACCGATGCAGTTTCCTCCATCAAAATAATGCATTTTAACATCATCGCCCAAATGGCCTATCAACATCACTTTATTTAATGTCCCGTTCATGATATAAACATTTGTAGTTATATCAAAGATACATTTTTCTTAACACTTATTTTCGTCCTTTTTGATAAAATTACTACCCATAATCTGAAAAGAAATATATTTTAAAAAGTATAAAACCTTCCTTTTAAAAAATAAAACAAAAAAACACTTAAAGTAAAGTCTTATAAAATTTTTGTTAATTTAAATAATAATGTATTTTTGATTTATGAAAAGAATAGAATTTGTTAGCTGCCATAAGCTACCTGAAAGATCATTTTTTTATAAAGGAAAACAATTTCCTGTATGTGCCCGATGTACAGGGATTTATGTTGGCTATTTTATTTTTATACCGCTTTTATCATTCATTAAAATAGATATTTACTGGGCACTATTATCTATTTTACCAACATTAATCGATGGTCTTACACAAGCTTATTACAATAGAGAAAGCAATAATTTCCTTCGCTTTTTTTCAGGGATTCTTGCAGGTTACGGTCTAGCAGGTTTATCTGATTTCATTGCTTATTGGATTGTATTTTCTTTCAAGTATATCTTTTTCAATTAATAACTAAAATTAAATATTATGTCAGAGGAAAACTCAAAATTTGATGAATTTGAAAACAAAAATAACAAATCTAATGAAGATTTAAGCACTGGGCTAAAAGTATTATCATTTTGCATTCCATTGGCTGGAGCTATCATTTATTTTGTAAAAAAGAATGAAGAACCTGTTGCTGCAAAATCAGCCTGTAATATGGCTTTAATTGGTTTTGCTGTAGGTGTAGTTGTCAGAATCATTCAATATGCTGCTCTTGGCTCATAAAACTAAAAAAGACTTCTAAAATAAAGAAGTCTTTTTTATAATTTTTCGATGAAATTGTAGATTACAATAGGAAATGGAAATGTTTTTAATGTCTTAAAATCCAATCCATTATCTATCACTTGGTTTGTTTTAATTTTCCAAAATTGAATATGCAAATGCTGATGTGAAAGTTTATGAATTACAGTTGCATAAGAACATTCCTCTATACCTATAACATTATAAGACGAAAAAAAGCCATCCTGAACTGTTTTTGAAATAAAATCAAAATCGACAATTTCACCCGTTTCAAGTAAAGGAAATTCATATAAATTATGCCAGATGCCTTTCGAAGTACGCTTTTGAATTAAAGTATTCCCCAGGACATCTTCTAAAATCAGATAATTAAAAAACCGATTTGTGACTTTTAACTTCTTAGATTTCACAGGCAAAACCGTCACTTTCTTTTTTTGCAAAGCCATACAGCTCTCATTAAATACACAAACAGAACAGTCAGGGTTTTTAGGCACACATTGCAAAGCACCAAATTCCATAATTGCCTGATTAAAAATTGCCGGATTATCTTTTGGCATCAATTCGTAAGCAAGTTCCGTAAATTCTTTTTTAGTAGCCGGCAAAGCTATATCTGATTCAATATCAAAATAACGTGAAAGCACCCTGAATACATTCCCATCAACTACCGGAACAGTTTCATTATAAGAGAAAGAAGCAATTGCCGCAGCCGTATATTCACCCACTCCTTTTAATTTTAACAGTTCCTTATAAGCAGGCGGAAAAACTCCATTTAGTTCATTTGCGACATATTGTGCTGTTTTATGTAAATTTCGTGCACGGGAATAATATCCTAATCCCTGCCAAAGTTTCAAAACTTTCTCTTCTTCGGCATTTGCCAAATCAAATACCGTAGGAAATTCCTTTGTAAAAGCAAAAAAATAAGGCATTCCCTGCGCTACCCGAGTCTGCTGTAACATAATTTCTGAAAGCCAAATCAGGTACGGATTAGTCGTATTCCTCCATGGCAAATCGCGTTTGTTTTGTAAATACCATTTTATCAATATGTTATGAAAATTCATTGTAAAATACTTAGAATACAAAAGTAAATGTTTATGTAATTAAAATTTAACGAATTAGCTTGATTAATTATTTTTTTAATTCCTATATTTGCAACCTCAAAAAAATAGTACATCATTTATAAAATAAAAATAGGAAAGAAAATGACGAAAGCAGATATCGTAGCGAAAATTTCAGAGAAACTAGGTCTTGAAAAAGGAGATGTTCAAGCAACAGTAGAAACTTTTATGGAAGAAGTGAAAACTTCTTTAGAAACCGGAGATAATGTTTATCTAAGAGGTTTTGGAAGTTTCATAGTAAAAACAAGAGCTGAAAAAACAGGAAGAAACATTTCTAAAAATACCACAATCAAAATTCCTGCACACAACATTCCTGCTTTTAAACCTGCAAAAGTTTTTGTAGAGGGGGTAAAAACAAATAACGAAGCAAAATAATACTATTAATTAATCATAAAATCGATACGATATGCCAAGTGGTAAAAAAAGAAAGAGACATAAGGTAGCTACTCACAAAAGAAAAAAAAGAGCGAGAGCTAACCGTCACAAAAAGAAAAAGTAGTTTTAAACTACTTTTTTCTTTTTAAACGTTCATTGAAATTGAGAATTAGTATTCAGTCATCAGTTTTTAGTGTTCAGTCAACTGATTACTTAAAACTGCAAACTGCCAGCTAATTTTCCCCGGGTTCAATACCTGTTAAAAATATTGTTTAATCCATCCCTACTAAAGTTGATGGTTGATAGTTGAGGGAGATTTCCAACAGCCAACAACCAACAACTCCATTGTTCGGATAAAAATTTACAAATGAATAAAGAATTAATCATTCGATCAAGTTCAGATTTCGTAGATTTTGCCTTATTAAAAGATGGAAAACTAATTGAATTACACAAAGAAGAAGAGAAAAGCAACTTTCAGGTTGGTGATATTTTTATTGCCAAAATACGAAAACCAGTTGCCGGACTTAATGCTGCTTTTGTAAATGTAGGCTTCGAAAAAGATGCTTTTTTACATTATCATGATTTAGGGCCAAACTTAGCTTCCCAACTGAAATTCATAAAACTTGTAAGCGCAGGTAAACTAAAAGATTTCTCCCTAAAAACCTTTCAGTTTGAAAAAGAGATTGACAAAGATGGCATCATTACTGATATTTTAAGTGCCAATCAATCTGTTTTAGTACAGGTCGTTAAAGAACCTATATCTACCAAAGGTCCAAGAATTAGCGCTGAGCTATCATTGGCAGGAAGATTTATTGTTCTCGTTCCGTTTTCTGACCGCGTTTCTATTTCACAGAAAATAGAAGACAAAAAGGAAAAGGATCGTCTAAAAAGACTTGTATTATCTATCAAACCAAAAGGATTTGGTGTTATTGTTCGCACAGTAGCCGAAGGCAAAAATACAGCCGAATTAGAAAAAGATTTGCAGAACCTGCTTGGCAGATGGACTGCAATGTGTAAAAAATTACCAACTGCTCATCATCCATCAAAAGTATTGGGAGAGCTCAACAGAGCTTCTTCAATATTAAGAGATGTATTTAATGATACCTTCAGCGGTATTCAGATAGATGATGAAGAGTTGTTCCATCAAACGAAGGATTATTTGCAAGAGATTGCACCTTCAAAACAATCAATTGTGAAGTTTTATCAATCAAATGACACACCGATTTTTGAGAAATACAATATAGAGAGACAAATCAAAACTTCTTTTGGAAGAACGGTTTCCATGAGTAAAGGCGCTTATCTTATTATAGAACACACTGAAGCTTTGCACGTTATAGACGTAAACAGCGGAAATCGTTCGAATAAAGCAACCAATCAGGAAGATACGGCCATGGAAGTTAATATGATTGCCGCCGCTGAAATTGCCAGACAACTTCGTTTGCGTGATATGGGCGGAATCATAGTAGTCGATTTTATCGATATGTCTAATCCTGAAAATCGCAAAGTCCTATTCGACTTCTTGAGAGAAGAAATGAGTGACGATAAAGCCAAACACAAAATCTTGCCTCCAAGTAAATTTGGGCTAGTCCAAATTACAAGACAAAGGGTAAGACCAGAAGTTAACATTAAGACCAGAGAAGAAGATCCAAACAATGAAAATGGCGAAATTGAAGCGCCTATTCAAATCATTGATAAAATCGCTCTGGATTTAGAAAGACTTTTAAAAACCCACAATAAAGTTGTGCTTAATACACATCCGTTTGTGGCTGCATACCTCAGTAAAGGTTTTCCATCATTGCGTTCAAAATGGTTTTTTGAACACAAAAAATGGGTGAAAATCATACCTCGTGACGCTTACACGTACTTAGAATATCATTTCTACGATAAAAAAGGAAATGTTATTTCAGAATAAAACAAAAACCGCCTCTCGAAAGATTGGCGGTTTTTTTATACGTTATTGTGAGGTAAATCTCGTCTTCAAAGTTTGGAATTTGGAATTTAGAATTGGAATTTGTTCTATTAGGAGCAATTTCCAGCTATCCACTTGTATCTTTTCCTTGCTAAAGGAGCCAGAAAAAGGATACCGCTCCTATCTGGGCTAGGCACTCATTTTCACAAGAAATTTTAAATGATTCTTATTTTATAACTCTGATGTCACCCTGAGCGGAGTCGAAGGCTTGAGTAATACAAAAGGGCTTCGACTCCGCTCAGCCTGACACAGTAGTTTACTCCTTCACAATCTCTATTTTTCTTCTAATTTCATTGCCAAATGCATCCACAACCGTGATATAATGAAATCCTGAAGCAGGCATGATTGGCAATTCATGAAACGTTTTTGTAGTCGCCTTATAAACATTATCAACATACCAAAATAGTTCTTTATCTCTTTCAGAATAAGCGACCTTCAGAATCACGGGCTGTACTTCACTATTGAAATTTTTAGTCAAATAAATTTTACTGTTTGTTTTAGGATAAATAAAATCCATTGTTGTTGTCTGTGTTCCTTGACAATCTTCTTTAAATGCTGGCAAAGGTAAATACTCAATATGCTGGCTTTTGTAATACCAGGCCATAACCGGAGGCAAAACAAACCAGTTTTTAAGTACCATATTATCAACGCTTTCACAACTGCTGTTTACCTGATATTTTTCGGTTATATCTAAATGAATCATTTTATGGTACGGACAAACCGCCGTTGATTTTCCTTTCAAGGGAATCCATTGTTTTATTTTCGGGCATCCTTCTTTAGCCAGATAACCGCTTAATTTACAAACACCTGCTTCTTCTAAATCTTTATATGGTGTATCAAACCATCTTTGTCTTGGCAATAAATTAAAAACATCAAACAAAATAGGTGCAGCACTTGTTACACCTGTCAATGACGGCCTTCCCTCGCCTGTGGCATTTCCAACCCAAATTCCCACTACATATTTTGAATTCGTTCCTATTGCCCATGCATCTCTGTTACCAAAACTAGTTCCCGTTTTCCAGGCTATTTTAAGCGAACTGTCGTAAAATTTCCAGGCTTCATCTCCTTCCGGCCTGTTCACTTGTTCCATCGCATTGTAGGTTAGCCAAATTGATCCGGCCCCTAATATGTTTTTCTGGTCACTTTCATCTCCAAAATCAACTTCAAAATCATTTTTATAATTTAATTCTGTAAATTCTTTGGTTCGATATTTTCCCTGATTTCGATTAAAATAATTCACCGTAGATGACATACCCGCATATGTTCTGCACAAATCCCACAAATTACTTTCGGCACCTCCTAAAATCAAGGATAGTCCGTAATGATCCGGAGTTTTATTGATATCTCTCAATTTGAATTTCTGTAATTCTTCATAAAACTTGTTTACACCAAACTCCTGCAACATCAAAACCGCAGGAATATTCAATGATCTTGACAAAGCTCTGTGTGCAGGAACAGCTCCGTCAAAAGTTAAATTGAAATTTTGCGGGGTATAACCTGCTATTTGAGTCGGTACATCGGCTACTAAAGTATTGGGTAATAACTCTCCATCGTCTAACATCGCTCCGTACAATAACGGCTTCAAAATACTTCCTGTACTTCTGGGTGCATCAATAATATCCACATCTTTTTGATGATCATTGTCTGTTGGAGAATTTCCCACGTAACTCATTACATTCCGATTTGAAACATCGATTACTAAAATCGCCAAATTATGTACTTCATTTTGTTTGTACTGGTTATAGTAATATTTCGCAATTTGATTTACCCTGTTTTGCAAAGCGTAATCAATTGTCGTTTTTACACGCGTACCTTCTTTCTCTTTCGCAGCCCGTTCTAGTAAATGAGGTGCGATCTGCGGTAAATCATATGGTTTTTGAGGCAGAGGTTCGTCGATTGAAAGCTCATAAGTCTGCTGATCAATAATTCTTTCTTCATACAATTTTAACAAAAGACGATTCCGCTTATTCAGTAATTTAATCTGATTTTTACCTGGATAAATCAAACTTGGTGCGTTTGGTAAAACAGCTAGTGTTGCGTTTTCTGCCCACGACAATTGATTCGATTGTACTCCAAAATAGCGCCACGAAGCCATTTCCAAGCCAACAACATTTCCTCCAAATGGAGCATGAGCAGCATACAATTCCAGAATTTCATCTTTAGAATAACCCAGTTCCAATCGTGTTGCTAAAATAACTTCAATTATTTTCTCAAAATAAGTTCTTCCTTTTCCTTTTCGGGACAATCTGATGACCTGTTGAGTCAATGTACTTCCACCCCTAACAACTTTTCCCGCTTTCCTGTTTTGTTTGATTGCATTTACCATTGCAACCGGATTAAAACCGGGATGTTTGTAAAAGTATTCATCTTCAAAATAAACAATGCATTTTTTAAATTTATCCGGTACACTATCCTGAGCAGGAAAACGCCATTGTCCGTCACTCGCAATTTTTGCACCCAACAATTCTCCTTCTTTACTTTCAATAACTGTTGAATAAGGTTCCTGAAACAAAGTTCCGGGCAATGAAAAATAATAAATCAGCAAAAGCAAAAATGCAACTGCTGATTTTATTTTATTCTTTTTAATCCAATTAAAAATGCGCTGTATAAACGCTTTCAGCTTATTTTTCAAAGTAATTTTTATATTTTTTTATCCTAACAGGTTTTAGAAACCTGTTAGGTATTCCCTTTAATTCTAACTAAAACGAATATTTATTTTGTCTCAAAAACATACCTAACAGGTTTTGGAAACCTGTTAGGATACTTCTTCTTCAGAGTTTACTTCACAACCTCAACCCAAAATCCTTTTGTTCTGGCCAGGAATGTATTATCGTACATTGCTTCACATTGCAATCCCGGCAAATAATAATTCCCTAAATAAGAAGCATTCAGCAGAATTCTGAAGACTTTTGTTTCTCCGGCTTTCATTCCGAAATAAAAATTAGTTCTGTCATCACGAATGTCAATGTAATCGGCAATATTGTTCGTTGCATCACCATAATCAGTAAAACGGGTATTCACAATTTCGAATCCGGAAGGTAAAATCTGAGACAAGGCTACATTTTCTACATGCTCATTTTTCTGATTTTTAATCGTAACCTCAGCGATAAATTCTGTTCCCTGATTAATTTTTGTGACGTTAAGAATACCACCTTTTCTGTTTTTGAAAACAATTGCTGCCGATACATTACTCTGAATGGTTTTTTCCTGACCTATCGGAAGTATTCCGGTATTAAGTATACGGACATAAATCGTATTCTTTTTATTATTCTTCAAAGTGATGCTATTGGCTCCGGTTTTAACCGATAAACTTCTGTCAGCAATGGTCTTCTGAGTATTGATAGCCTGACTTTTTCCGTCTTTAGAAAAACTAATATCTATTCCTTTCGGGCCATTATTTGTTGCAAATTTGGACATTGCATACAAACAGTAAGCAGTTGTCTGCGTACTCATCCATTGATTATTTGACATTTCTTTGGCTAATTTTGAAGCCATCACAAATGCTTTTTGTTTCTGTCCTAATAACAACATGGTTTCTAAAGCCATTGCTCTGTTTCTTTCACTTGAACCATAATAGTAATAATTATAATCACTCGATTCGTTTTCAATTTTACTATGCAATAACAAATTTAAACCCGCAGATTTTTGTCCGGCCAAAACATAAGCGGCAGCTAAACGTAACATGCTTTCGTTCGAAATACCTTTTGTTTCCCTCAATCTATTCATTGAAGACAAATCGGCGTTTCCTGCTAAAGCTAACGTGTATAATCGATAGGATTGCGCTAAATCATTTCCATATCTTGGTTCAAAACGCCACTGTTTTGATTCTTTTTGTTGATATGAAATCCATTTTGATTTGAAATTGATTGGTAAAACATACCCCTTTTTCTCAGCTTCAATCAAAAAGTGCCCTGCATATGAACTGCCCCAGTCATCAGCGATCGTATTTCCCTGCCAATACGAAAATCCGCCATTTGATAATTGAAAACTTCCCAGTCTGGTAATTCCTGCTGTGATATTTTTTTGAATAAGCTGTTTACGGGCTGCATCTAAATCTGCCACATCATTCAAAAACAACTGAGGAAAAACAGAAGAAGTCGTTTGTTCTACACACCCATGAGGGTATTGAATAAGGTATTGTAATCTTCCATTTAAATTAATTGTTGGTATTGACGAAACCTCTAATCCTGCCTTATTACTTCCTGAAACCCCAAACGTTTTCCATGAAATGGTTTTGGTGCTATTTGGCGTTAAAATAATATCTGTAAAAGTATTCGTAACCGGATTTGGATTAGTCATATCAATCTCAACATCATAAACCGATTTTTGATTACCCGATGTTGCGATAATCTGTACTTTACCAATTCCGGTAGCTGAACCAACTACCAGATTAAAATACGCCATTTTTTCATCAGGCTGAGCAAAAGTCAATCTTTGAGTTGTGCTGCCTATTACTTTTAATCCGTTATTGGTTTTAATTTGAATACTAACATTTTTGATGTTCTTTTCTGTTGCAAAAACAGTTACAGGAATCGTAACTTTTTCTGAAGGAGAAATTTTTCTCGGCAACGAAGCCAGCACCATCAAAGGACTGCGGACAGGTGTTGCTTTTTCTACACTTCCGTAAGCACTTGTTGCAGCATCACCTGCAACGACCATAGTCCGTACAGAACCAATATATTTTGGCAATTTTAACTGATGGGATTTCGTTTGTCCTTTTTCCAGTTTAAAAGGACCAAAATACAGTACAACCGGTTTAAAACGATTGGCTTTTTTAGCTTTTCCTCCGCCTAAATCCTGATCCCCGCCAATACTGAAAATCTGATTTATTTTTCCTCCATATGCTCCAATTACATCATCATAAATATCCCATGTTTTTACTCCTAAAGCTTCACGGACATAAAAACTATCCCAGGCATTTGGCGTTTTAAAACGGGTTAAATCCAACAAACCTTCATCTACGACGGCAATCGTATACGTCATTTCCTTTCCGGTTTTTTCTCCAACTTTCACTGTAAATGTTTGCTCTGGTTTTAAAATATCCGGCATTAAAAGTGTTGGAGCCAAAATAGTATTTTTATCTACAACTTCTATCGGAACGATTCCATACATACGAATTGGCGAATCATTTTTGGTTGATGCATGCGGCTGTAAAAGTGTGATGTTAAAATACACATTGGGCGCCATTGCAGCTGTAATTGGAATTTCAACTTTTGTTTCCCCCTTTTGGGTTTTTGCCCAAAGTGTCTGCACTACTTTTGAACCGTTTTCTATCGAAATAAAAGCGCGTCCCCCTTCACTTGACGGGAAAGAAACCTGAGCTTTTTCACCAACGGAATAATTTTTCTTATCTGTTGAAAAAACAAGCATATTAGCAGTCGAAGCATCTCTGTTTCGTGTTTTCCCTGACCAGATTGGCCAATCAATATTAACCGTTAATGCAGTTGCATGGCCACCGGTATTATCTGAAACCCGAATCAGGTAACGTCCCCATTCTTCATCGGTTAAAGAAAACTGAAGATTTCCTCTTCCGCTTGCATCTGTATTAATTCTGTATGTTTTATATGAAGTTGTAGCATTCGATGAATTATAATTCGACAAATTATCACTGGCAGCATCCCACCACCATCGCCATTCGATTTTATACACTTTTACTTCAAGGTCTTTTACTGCTTTTGGTCTTCCATTTTCATCGACTGTAACAATATCAAACCGGTTCATGGTTCTGGTCTCAAGCATACCATATTTGTTAGGTTCAGGCGATTTTATACCCACATAGGTTTTATAAGGTGAATAGGTAGCCGAAATAACATCGGCACTAAAATCACCACCTTCTTCAAATACTTTGGTCATAAAAGAAGCGCGAAGCATTCCCGGAGCCTGTCCTTGCAATTCAGGTTTAATATTGACAGAGGCTTTTCCGTTTGCATCTAATTTCCCTGAATAAACATTAATTTCTTCTGTGCTGAACTGACGCACTGCATCATCAAAAGTAAATTTTTCATACCCTTTAAACGTAGTTGTCTGCTGCGAAAACTTAGCCTGCATTTCTACATTCAGATTTTTCGCAATAGCACCATGCAGCCAGGTAACTTCCAGATTACAGATATTTGGATAAGATGAGGAAAGAATGGCTTTATTGAAACTGTTTTTTATTTTTAAACGATTTGGTTTAATTGTTTCAATCTTAATGCTTTTATAAAATTTAGCACCACCAACACTTACCATTGCTTCCCAATTTCCCGTGGGCGCATCTGCACTGGTAGGAACTGTAAAAGCGTAATGATTTAGTTCATTTATTTTTTGAATGGTTTGATATGTAATTTTACCATTCGGATCTGTCAATCTAAATTTTATCGGATGTGCATTGGGTAATTTATTCGCAGCATCATTTAAAATAAAAGACAAATACAGATTATCTCCCGGACGCCAAACACCGCGTTCTCCATACAAAAATCCTTTTAATCCTTTTTGCAGTGTTTCTCCGGCAACATCAAAATTACTGACAGAAAGAGAAGTTCCGTCATCTAATTTTACATATGTAGATTGCGTGCCTAAAGTAACAATTGCAAAATAGGCAAATTTATCTAATTGAAAAGAAGCTATCCCTTCACTGCTTGTTGTACCTGTTGTTATTTTTTGCTGTTGAAAAGTATACAAATCTACTCTTGCATTTGAAACCGGTTCTGTGGTCACAATATTATTTACAGCAAATATGTACGATTTATTTCCTCCTCTTTTAGCAATTACGCCTAGATCCGTAGCCAGGATATTTGTTGCTATTCTGGCATTATAAAAATAAGAACCTGAACATGGGTCCTGACTTTCTCTCCATTCATAGTTATCATAATAGTAATCGTCATATGAATTCTCACTGTAATTCACATCATTTTCATTTATTTCTTCCTCCTCTTCCGATTCTTCTTCTTCTGATTTTTCACATTTATATAATGAATATGCTTTTTTATAAGACATCTCAACTCTATAAATCGCGCCCGGTTCCGGATTTATTATTTTAGATAAATCTAAAGCAAATGTGTTCCACTTACCAAGATTCAAAAGTGTGTTCTCTTTTAAATTAAGGGTCGTTTTAGCAACTGGCTGTCCTACCTTCTTAAGATTTTGAGTACCATTCAGTTCATTATACTGAAGAAACTGAAGGATGTTATTCTTGTATATTTTATACACTTTTACATCAACAGAACTTAGGTTTACCGCTTCAAAATTTAGTTTTAAATTATTTGAACTTGGCAAAATAGTTCCATTTTTAATAAAACGAATACTTGGTTTTATTTCATCAAAAGAAATTTTCTGAGCAAAATTGTGTCCTAATTTTTGCCCATACTGGCTTTCAATTCCCTGAAAAATTTCCAATAGCAATTCACCACTCAAAATTTGCTCTGCAACAGGTTCTGCTTCCTGAACAGGAGCTGCGACATCAACAACTGCTGCACTATCAACTTCAACCGCCGAAGTATCAATGGCAACCCCAACAGTATCAACTGTCGAGACAACACTTTCTACCTCGGTAATAACAGGTTTGGAGGTTTGTTTTTCATTACTGAAATAAACCTTCAGTACATTTCCCTGAGTCGAAAATTTTAAATTATTTGCATTTTGAAGAGAAACAAGGCCTTTAAAATCCTGTCCTTTTTCTAATGGTTCCGAAAAATTTACCGAAATTGATTGATTGTCCTCTTTTGAAACTTCAACTTGTATAATTTTAAATTCATTGATACTGGTAACAGGATAAATAATTTTTCCTTTCTGATCAATGTCAAAATCGTCTCCATCATATGCTATCTCAACACTTGATGGCTCTGAAAATCGCTGGATGCTATCAATCTTAAAATTAAATTCTTTGGCGGAACCTGAAGTTTTTTCAAATTTAATCTTTAGATTATTTCCTTTTTGGTTCGCTAAAATCAATTTTTTAGCCGTCTCAACATCAATATTATCAGCAGTTTTTAGAACACAGTTCAAATATTGGTATTCTTTATTGTAGGATTGAATGTCTGCAGTATTTATAATAAAATCCTGCTTAATGGTTTTTGCAGTAAAATTGAATTTTGATAATTCTTTTTCCTTTTCTTTAGGTAATGTGATGAGCTTGTCCAGATTTAAAGTCACCTGATATTCTGTACCTGCTTTTAACTTTTCTTCAGGAATAAAAGCAATTGTATTACTTGAAAGCGCAACCACTTTACCATCAACACTTGGCGAAATATCAAATAAATCACTGTCTAAAATCTGGTTTACTTTCCACTCTTTTTTATCGAAAGCCAAAACCACCCGAATATCGGATTCCGAAGAGATTATCCCTCCCGTGAAACTGACTATATACTCTTTAAATAATGAAAAATCAGAATTGAAATCTGCGGATGACTTCTTATTACACGCCTGAAAAATAAAAAACATACAAAACACGAGAACCAATCCTTTTGCTTTCACTTTTATTTAGAGTTTATGGGTTACGAATTCAAATAATAGACAGAACATTTAACATTTCACAGTTAAGAGCATAACTAATGAAGCATCAATTATATTGTAGTAAAAGTATACTATTTTTTAAAATATTTTAAGAGGAAAATTCGTGTGCTGTAAAATTATTTTTTGGAGCATTTTTCTATGTACTTATTTTCTTTTCGAAGCAAAAAAACGCTTCATTAAATCGGCAGCTTCACTGGCCATGACTCCGGAAACAACGTTAGTTTTGGGATGTAATTTTGTTCCCATAGTTATAAAACCCCGCTGCTCATCACGGGCTCCAAAAACAATTTTAGAAATCTGGCTCCAATACAAAGCACCTGCACACATCTGACAAGGTTCGAGCGTAACATACAATGTGCATCCTGTTAAATATTTTCCACCCAAGAAATTGGCAGCGGCTGTTATGGTCTGCATCTCGGCATGAGCCGTAACATCATTTAATAATTCGGTTAAATTATGACTTCTTGCTATAACTTTATCGGCAACGACGATTATAGCTCCAACAGGTATTTCGCCTTTTTCAAAAGCCATTTCAGCTTCCTGCAAAGCTTTCTTCATAAAATATTCGTCGGTGAAAGGATTTATCATAAAACAAAAGTACATTTTTACTTATTATTTTTATTACATTTATTTTTTGATATTCTAAATTATGGACAAAAAACACAAAGTCTCTATTCCGGAACCCTGCCATGAAAATTGGAACAAAATGACTCCAAAAGACAATGGGAGATTTTGTTTAAGCTGTACTAAAACTGTGGTTGATTTTACAAAAATGTCAACGGATGAAATTCAGAACTATTTTATTTCAAACCAAAATAATAAAATTTGCGGAAGATTTAGAAAATCACAATTAGATTCTGTTACAATTCAAATTCCTAGTCGGGTTTTATATACGCAAACTAATTATTACAAAATGTTTTTGTTAGCATTATTTGTGGCTATGGGAACAACTTTATTTAGCTGTCAGAGCAAAGAAGGAAAGAAACAGAAAATTGACAAAGTCGAAGTTGTAACAGATACTATTACAAAAGAACGAATTATGGTTGGAGACGTTCCAATTAATCCAAATGACTCTGTTCAAAACCATTTGCCACCACCACCGCCGCCAAAAGTTGATCAGGTTAAATTTGTAAAACCAAAAGGAAATGATAATCTAAAATCTGAGAAAACAAACAATAGCTCTGCAAAAGCAGCAATTAACGCTACTGCTTCTGGCGAAGTTGTATCTGAAACCAATGCAGAATTTCCGGGCGGAATCGAACAGTTCTATAATTATTTTGCAAAGGAATTTAAAAAACCTGAAAATATAAATACCAAAAACCTCAAGCTCAATCTCTCATTTGCAGTAGAAAAAAACGGATCTGTATCGTATCTACAATGCATCCCTGCAATTGATAATGCAATAGAACAAGAAATTATTAGAGTTTTAAGTGCATGCCCTAAATGGCAGCCGGGAGAAATTAATGGTAAAAAAATAAAGAAACAATATTCTTTACCAATTGTATTGCAATAGATCTCACTTATAAAATTAAATTTAAAACCGTAAATTTGCTTTTTACTTTACAATGAAAAGCAATTTACTCTCAAACATAAAAAATCCAGCCGATTTACGTTTACTCGACGAAACTCAATTACCGCAATTGGCAAAGGAATTGCGTGACTTTATTATCGATATTGTTTCGGTAAAAGAAGGACATTTAGGCGCCAGTTTAGGAGTTGTAGAACTTACAATTGCCCTACATTATGTTTTTAATACCCCTGAAGATTTATTGGTTTGGGACGTTGGACATCAGGCTTACGGACACAAAATCCTAACCGAAAGAAGAGAAAATTTTGATACCAACAGACAACTTGGCGGTATTTCCGGTTTCCCCAGAAGAAGTGAAAGCGTTTATGATACTTTTGGCGTAGGCCATTCGTCTACATCAATTTCTGCTGCACTTGGAATGGCGATTGCCTCTCAGTTAAAAGGTGAAATCAACAAACAACATATAGCAGTTATTGGCGATGCTTCAATTGCTTCAGGAATGGCTTTTGAAGGTTTAAATCATGCCGGCGTAACAGATGCTAATTTATTGGTAATCTTAAATGATAATGCTATCGGAATTGACCCCAGTGTTGGCGCTCTCAAAAAATATCTTACAGCCGTTAAGGAAGGAAAAAACCCGAAGAAAAATAACATGATCAAATCTTTGAATTTCGATTATTCGGGCCCGGTTGATGGTCATGATTTAATTGGTTTGATAAAAGAATTAAACAGATTAAAAAATATAAAAGGCCCAAAATTCCTTCACATTGTAACTACAAAAGGAAAAGGCCTTCAACAAGCCGAAGAGAACCAGGTAAAATATCATGCTCCCGGAAAATTTGATGCTTCGACAGGGGAAATTCATTTAAAATCTGAAGAAAATTTACCTCCTAAATATCAGGATGTTTTTGGTCTGACTATTTTGGATTTGGCCAAAAAGAACGAAAAAATCATCGGAATTACTCCTGCTATGCCATCAGGAAGTTCCTTAAAATTTATGATGGATGAAATTCCGGAACGCGCTTTCGATGTTGGAATTGCAGAGCAGCATGCAGTAACCCTTTCCGCAGGAATGGCAACTCAGGGTATGATTGTCTATTGCAATATTTACTCTACATTTTTACAGCGTGCTTACGATCAGCTAATTCATGATGTGGCACTGCAAAATTTACCGGTTATTTTTTGTTTAGACAGGGCCGGTTTGGTTGGTGAAGATGGTGCAACACATCACGGAGTTTTTGATATTGCATATTTGAGAGCTATTCCAAACATGATAATTTATGCTCCAATTAATGAAATTGCATTGCAAAACATTTTATATACTGCCCAATTAGGCTTAAAAAATCCAATTGCGATTCGATATCCAAGAGGGCGGGGTGTTATATCCAACTGGCAGGTAAAAAATTTCGGACATTATGAAACTATTGAAATTGGAAAGGCAAATTGTTTAAAAAAGGGAATTAAAACTGCAGTTATTTCAACAGGAGCTATTGGAAATAATGTGATTGAAGCTTTTAACGAATGCACTAATGCCGAAACTATTGCACATTATGACTTTCCATTTATAAAACCATTAGACTACAACACTTTACATCATGTTTTATCTAATTTCAACAGTATAATTACTATTGAAGACGGGACCATAAAAGGTGGTTTTGGGAGTGCTGTTTTGGAATTTGCTGCAGCAAATAATTTCACAAACAGAATAGAAATATTAGGTATCCCGGATATATTTATTGAGCATGGAACTGTAAACGAATTACAACAATTGTGTAAAATTGACGTTAAAAGTTTAGTAAATCTTTTTTCAAACCGTTGAAAATAATTATTTTGCACAACCAAAAAAAATCAAAAATCACCATAATGAAATTATTACGATCGACATTTTTATTATTTCTTTTTTTATTTACCTCAACCATTTTTGCCCAGAGTATAATTCAAACTACTTTGGATCCAAATCAACTGCCTCCACCACCTTCAAATTGGGCTAAAAAGAATAAACTTGGTTTTGACATCTCAGAAGTTGCTTTCGTAAATTGGAGTGCCGGGGGAACCAGCTCAGTTTCAGGATTATTTAGAGGTGAATTTCTAAGAACATATACCAAAGAAAATCATAAATGGGTAAATGAACTTATTGTAAAATATGGTTTAAATAAACAAGATGGTACTGAAGTGAGAAAAACTGATGACGCAATCCAGTTTAACTCTACATATGGATTTAGAAAAGACACACTTTCAAATTGGTATTATTCAGCTAAATTTAATTTCAATACACAATTCACAAACGGATATAATTATCCAAACAGGGATATTGCCATTTCTAAGCCATTTGCACCAGCTTATATCTTTTTAGGAGCAGGAGCTGAGAACTCAAATAAGCAAAAAAACAGAACTTTCTATTTCTCTCCTATCACTTTAAAAACTACTTTGGTATTAGATCAATATTTAGCAAATCAGGGATCTTTTGGTGTTAAAAAAGCTGTTTACGCACCTGACCCTCTTGATCCGAATAATCAGATTTTAATTGAAGAAGGACAAAAAGTAAAAGCCGAATTCGGTATTTTATTTACCGGATACATGAAAAGTGAGATTTATAAAAACGTTTTTTACGAAAACAGGTTAAGTTTATATACCGATTATTTAAACAGATTCGGAAACGTCGATGTTGATTATGACACCCGTTTAGATCTTGTTGTTAATGCTTATGTAAAAGCAAATATTGGTGTACACCTGGTTTATGACGATGATATTAAAACTAAAAAAGATGTTGTTGACCCAACAACAGGAACAACATCTCAGGTCAATGACGGACCAAGAACTCAGTTAAGACAAGTTCTCGGCGTTGGACTTGTATACGCTTTTTAGTAATTAATTATTTTTTCTTCCATTAATAGTTTCGAATAACTCCAGGGCATTCCCATCGGTTAAAAGAGATACATAATGACAAATATGAAGCAAACGTTCATATAAATTAGTTTTCTCCAAATGATGTTTTTCAGGAAGCATCTTCAGAAGTAATTTATCATAATTGGATGCTTTTCCTTCATATTTGTTATTAAAAGCGGTAATGAATTTATCCAGCAAGGTTTGAATAATCTGATACCCAACAATTTCTTTTTCGATAACTTCACGGCTTTGGTAGATTTTTTCAACACTTAGCTTGATAATATCATCCATTTGGGCTTTATATTTACTTTTATCTGTTAAAGCAAAAGGAAATTTACCTGCCAGAATAGCTTCTTCATTTTCAATAAAAACATCTACAGCATCGTTAATTAGGGCGCCAATTGCAAGTGCGCGCAAATAACTAATTCGGTCTTCTTTGGTTTCTAACAATTTATATTTAGAAACTCCAATATTATCTTTCACCAATTTAATTAAATATTCCAATGCATAATCTTCAGAAACTAAACCTAAATTTATTCCATCTTCAAAATCGATAATTGTGTAGCAAATATCATCTGCCGCTTCAACCAAATAGGCTAATGGATGTCTTTCAAAACCAATATTATCTCCTGATTTATTAGCAATCATCCCCATATCTTTGGCAACTTCTTCAAAAAATGGTTTATCGGTCTGGAAGAAACCATATTTTTTATCGGCAATATCCTGAGTTGGTTTTTTAGGTAAACTTTCTTTCGGATATTTCATAAAAGCACCCAAAGTAGCATATGAAATCCTGAGTCCGCCCTCAATTCCGGGACGGCTTGCTGTAAGAACTGAAAAACCATTTGCATTCCCTTCAAAATCAATCAAATCCTGCCATTGCTTATCAGTCAGTTGTTCTTTATATTTTTTTCCGTTTCCTATCGAAAAATATTCACCAATCGCTTTTTCCCCGGAATGCCCAAAAGGCGGATTTCCGATATCGTGAGCCAATGATGCTGCAGCTACAATTGCGCCAAAATCATTCATATGATAGCCATGAACTTCTTTTAAGTATGGATATTTTTCGATAATTTTTTTTCCAACCAAACGGCCCAGAGAGCGGCCAACAACCGAAACTTCCAAACTATGTGTAAGCCTTGTATGTACGAAATCTGTTTTTGAAAGCGGAATTACCTGAGTTTTGTCCTGCAATGATCTAAATGCTGCCGAAAAAATAATTCGGTCATAATCAACCTCAAATCCTAATCGGGTATCATCTTGTTCTACACGTAATCTTTTGCTTGTGTCGCCTTGACGTTTTAGTGATAAAAGTTGTTCCCAGTTCATTTTAATATTAGATTGTAGATTAGTGATTTTAGATTGATGATTTAGAAGAATCAAAAATACATTTTATTTTTAGGCTTTTTTTAAAGTTATTAACTCCAAGTGTTCTTTCTTTAGCTTTTCGAGTTTATATTTTACAACAACAAAAGTTTTAGAATTTTTATCATGCAAACCCAAATCACGTCCTTTTAAAAAACTAAATGGTTCAAAGGGAAGAATACGTAATAAAGTACGAGCCAATATGGTCATTACGGTAGGTTTTGAACCATCTTCCATCACAACAATTGTTTTAGTGAAATATTTGGCTGGGGACTGAGCAAGAAATAATTCTGTTGTTCCATAATACACAAAACTAATAACACTCCAAAACAAGTAACGCTCAATCATATCTAAAGAATTTATTTCTTTGGCAATCTCCGAAATATCTAAAAAAGTTATTGTCAACCTAACGATAATTAGCTTTATTATACCATCAATAATAAAGTTTAAAAATCGCTTTTGTTTTGATGCCAATAAATAATTTGAGATTTCAAAACCTTCATTTTTCATTTTATTTCTGATTAAAAACCAAAAATACATTTTTATTTATGACTTTATAATGATTAAAATTCTAATGCCGTACTGTGTTTTATCTCTCCCATTACAAAAATACTATTCGTGTTACCAATATTTTCAATTGTAGACAATTTATTCATTACAAAATCCTGATAACTGGACATATCCTGAACCAAAATCTTCAGCATAAAATCATAATCCCCTGCAATATTATAACATTCTATAATTTCCGGAAGCGCCACAATATCTTTCACAAAATTACTCCCCACATTCTTTGCATGTTCTTTTAACCGGACATTACAAAAAACAGTCATCCCGCGATTCATTTTTTTCTTGTCCAGTAAAGCCACATATTTCGTAATGTATCCTTCACGTTCTAACTTTTTTATACGCTCATAAACTGGCGTAACCGTCAGAAATAATTTACTCGCAAGGTCTTTTGTATTGATATTTGAGTTTTCCTGAAGGTGTTTCAGTATCAATAAATCGGTTTTGTCTAAATTTTCCATAGTATTTTTTACGGCTAAAGAGCGTTTTAAAAGTTTTTATCAGTAATATAATCTTTAAAAAAGTCTTTTTAAAACACTATTCACTTAAATAAAAGCCAAATATAAGTATTATAATCTAATACAATAAATTTGTACAGTAAAAAATACTGAAATACAAATGAAAACAAATAATTTAGGTTATCCAAGAATTGGCAGTAACAGAGAATTAAAAAAAGCCAGCGAATTGTATTGGGCAGGAAAAATTTCGGTCGATGAACTTATTGATGCCGGAAAAGAAATCCGTATTAAAAACTGGAAATTACAATTCGAAGCCGGAGTTGATCTGATTCCGTCCAACGATTTTTCCTTTTATGATCAGGTACTTGATTTGACTCTGGCTGTAGGTGCAATTCCGGAACGTTATAATGATTTTGCAAAATCAAATTCTTCTATCGATTTGTACTTTGCAATGGCAAGAGGTGCACAAAAAAACGGACAGGATGTTGTGGCTATGGAAATGACAAAATGGTTCGATACAAACTATCATTATATTGTTCCTGAATTTACAAAAAACCAAAAATTCGCTTTGTTTTCAGAAAAAATAATTACTGAATTTAAAGAGGCAAATGACTTGGGAATTGCAACAAAGCCGGTTTTAATTGGGCCAATTTCTTATTTGCTTTTAGGAAAAGAAAAAGAAGAAGGTTTTCACCGAATTGATCTTATCGATGCATTACTTCCTGTTTATTTTGAAATTTTCGAAAAACTACAATCAGAAAATGTTGAATATATCCAGTTAGACGAGCCGTTTTTAGCTTTAAATTTAACTGATAAAGAAAGAAATACTTATACAAAAGTATATAACGAAATCAACAAAAAATTCCCAAATATTAAAATCATTCTTGCTAATTATTTTGATTGTTTTGGAGAAAATTTAGCGACGGCATTGGCTTTACCTGTTGATACTTTTCACTTAGATTTAGTACGTTGTCCTTCGCAATTAGATGACATTTTAGATTCCGGAAAATTATCGCCGAATGTAAATCTTTCTTTGGGAGTTGTTGACGGAAGGAATATCTGGAAAAATGACTTTAAAAATTCATTAAATCTTATCCAAAAAGCAACAGCTGCTTTGGGTGAAAACAGAGTTTTGGTTAGCCCATCCTGTTCTTTAATTCACAGCCCTTGTGATTTGGATTTAGAAACAAATGATACAACCCTTACACCGGAAATTAAACAATGGCTGGCTTTCGCAAAACAAAAAATCAACGAAATTGTATTATTGAAACAATTTGCATCTAATGAAGTGAATGTGAATAATTCAATTGCATTTGAACAAAATACTGTTGCCAATGAAAACCGAAAAACTTCAAAATTAATTCATAATAACGAAGTTAAAACACGTGTTGCTAGCATTACAGTTTCTGATGACAAGCGTAAAAGTACTTTTGCAACAAGAAGAAAAAGCCAGATTGACGCTTTAAACCTTCCTTTATTTCCAACTACAACAATTGGTTCTTTCCCACAGACTGCTGAGGTAAGAAGCTGGAGAGCAAAGTTCAAAAAAGGAGAATTAACGGCTGAACAATATAACGATTTAATCGAAAAAGAAACCGAAGCTACGATTCGTTTTCAGGAAGAAACCGGCATTGATGTCTTAGTTCATGGTGAGTTTGAACGCAACGATATGGTGGAATATTTTGGAGAACAATTGGCCGGATTTACGTTTACAAAAAATGGCTGGGTACAAAGTTACGGCAGTCGTTGCGTAAAGCCTCCGGTTATTTATGGTGATGTTTCGAGACCAATCCCAATGACGGTTAAATGGTCTAAATATGCACAATCCCTGACTCCAAAATGGGTAAAAGGAATGCTTACAGGTCCTGTAACTATTTTGCAATGGTCGTTTGTTCGTAACGATCAGCCACGTTCTGAAACATGTACTCAGATCGCTTTGGCAATTCGTGATGAGGTGACAGATTTAGAAAAAGCGGGAATCAAAATCATTCAGATTGATGAACCTGCAATTCGCGAAGGATTGCCTTTAAGAAAAGAAGAATGGGCTGCTTATTTGGATTGGGCTGTAAAAGCGTTCCGTATTTCTGCAAGTGGTGTAAATGATGACACACAAATTCACACGCACATGTGTTACAGCGAGTTTAACGATATCATTCAGAATATTGCCGATATGGATGCTGATGTTATTACAATTGAATGTTCCCGTTCGCAAATGGAGCTTTTAGATGCTTTTGCAGATTTTAAATATCCAAACGAAATTGGACCGGGAGTTTATGATATTCACTCCCCTCGCGTGCCTTCAAGCGAAGAAATGGTGAAATTATTAGAAAAAGCTTCAGCAGTTATTCCAGTTGATCAATTATGGGTAAATCCTGATTGTGGTTTAAAAACACGTCACTGGGACGAAACAAAAAAAGCTTTAATTGAGATGGTAGCTGCTGCTCAGGAAATGAGAGCTGCCGTTGAAAACACTGTGAGTTTTTAAGTTTTAATTAGATAATTTTGTTTTTTTATTGTCAACGAGTGGAGTCGAAAATCTTGTAGTTATGATTTATTTCGACTTCACTTAAGTTGGCATTATTTTTTTAAAACATCTCTATTTCAGCTAAAATTTTATTTCTCAAAATACAAAAAAGCACCCAAATATGAGTGCTTTTCCGAAATTGAAATATATTTCAGATTAGAAATTCTTTGAAATTCCTACAGAAAATGCTTGTCCAAAAGAGATATCAAATCTTTTTACATTGTCTCCGTTTCCGTTATTCCCATCATAATTTAAAGTGTTGTACCCTAAACCTCCAATGTTGAAGTTTAAACCAAAACCTTTATTAACATTGATAAAAATTGCCGGAGTTACACGAGCATAAAATCCGTCACCTTCATTAATATTTCTACCCACATTATTTGTGAAAGTATCTTTTTGATTTTGGAAACCAACTCCTAAATCAGCGTAAGCAGAAAAAGTTTGATTTAATGGCTTAGAGTATCTCAAAAAACCACCTAAAGAGAAGTTATTACTTTTATACTCATTATTAACATTTTCTTGTTTTGAGTTTGAAACTCCAGCTTCAATACCAGCTGTCCAGTTTTGGTGAAATTGGTAACCTACTTTTGGTGAAAAACCAAAATTATTATTTTTGGTTTCTGAACCAGAATTTGATACGTTTTCAGATTGGTAATTAAAACTTCCCATAACTAAAATTGAACCTTTTTTTTGAGCATTTGCAAAACTAAACATCGCTAATGCAGCGATAACAAGCATTTTTTTCATTTTATAATATTTTAAATTTAATACTCCCTTAGCAACAACGATGCCGTCATTACTCCTAATTTTATATTTAATTTAAGTTCTTTAAAAGATAAAATTTAGCAATCAACAGTATTTCTGTTTACTTTTGTAGCAAATAAAAAGTCTATGTCGATAGAAGTAAACAGCATATCAAAAAGTTACGGAGAGCAAAAAGCTTTAGATGCTATTTCGTTCTCTATTCAAAAAGGAGAAATCGTTGGATTTCTTGGTCCAAACGGAGCAGGAAAATCTACTTTAATGAAAATTTTGACCACTTATTTACTTGCCGATAGCGGCTCAGCCCTTGTAAATGGTCATGATGTCATGACAGATACAAAAGCAGTACAGCATTCTATTGGTTATTTACCAGAGCATAATCCGTTGTATCTGGATTTGTATGTTCGTGAGTATTTGGCTTTTAATGCCGATGTTTATCATGTTGCAAAATCAAGAATTGAAGAGGTAATTCAACTGACAGGACTGTCATCTGAAAGTCATAAAAAAATAGGACAATTATCTAAAGGATATCGTCAGCGTGTGGGACTTGCCAATGCTTTATTGCACAATCCGGATGTTTTGATTCTGGATGAGCCAACTACCGGACTGGATCCTAATCAATTAATGGAAATACGAAATGTGATTAAAAATGTCGGGAAAGATAAAACTGTTTTTTTATCGACTCACATTATGCAGGAAGTTGAAGCAATTTGCGACAGAGTAATTATTATTGACAAAGGGAAAATTGTTGCCGATAAAAAACTGGATAATTTAATATCTGCAGATAAGGAACAAGTCATCGAAGTTGAATTTGATTATAAAATTGAAGAACAAGTAATTGCTACAATTCCTCATTTAAAATCATTTAAGAATATCCATGATTGTTTATGGGAATTAACTTTTTTATCAGACAAAGACATGCGGCCTGCTGTTTTTGATTTTGCCCACGATAATGGATTGAAAACATTACAACTCAATCAGAAAAATAAAAATCTGGAAGCTGTTTTTAGAGAGATTACGAAGTAAATTTCAGTCGCAGTTTTCAATTTACAGATAAAGAAGCGAGCTTAATTATTTAAGCTCGCTTCTTTTTTTATTTCATTAAAGTCTTTAAATATATTGTAAATAATAATGACAATACAATTGCCGAAAGCCGAAGTATATTTTTTAGAATAGAACTTCTAAAGTTTGGTGAAGGCAAATTCGATTTTGTTTTCAGAAAAAAAGCTATAAGCCTGTCATAATCCAACAATATCAAAAATAAAACACCAATAGTTAACAGCACTGATTGCATTAAAGCACCGGCATTCATTTGATAAAAAATATTAATCAAAGTCAGATTAAGAAGTAAGGAAAACAAAATTATTGCACCAATTAGCAATGTCTTTCGAAACAATAACAAATATCCTCCCACGATTTGTATTACTGCAATTATGATTCCGAAAGCATGAGAATATCCAAAATAGAACCAGGTTAACCATTCTCCTGTTTGTTGATTCATTGGCATACTTGAAATCTCTGTTGGCACTATAAACTGAAGTCCATAAAATTTCTTCCAGCCAAAAGCAATAATATTAAAAGCGATGCAATATCGAATCCCGCCATATAGAAAACCATATGTTTTTGTTGAATTATTTTTTTGCTTACGTTCTGAATAATGCCATAAAAAAGGAAACAACAGACCACTTGACAAGGAAAATCCAACTAAAGAAAAAACTAACACTGGAGGCAACCACGAAATATTTCCTCCATTGCCAAGTAGTAATAATAAAGCGGAAAGCTCAAGCCCAAAAATTAAACATGCACTGATTTTTTTTCCAATTGAATTTGAAATCTCTGAATTTAATTGTTCTAACATCATATTTTTATTTGAATTAATATTCGACAAATTTGAATATTAATCAAACAATGAACGTTCCGATGTATGCATCCGAACGTAATTAAAATCCTTTTTCTTCAATAATTTTATGCCGTTTCACAAACTCGGTTGGAGAATAACCGGTGTGTTTTTTGAAAGTAGTATTAAAAGTGGTTTTGGAATTAAATCCGGATTCGTAAGCAATTCCCAGAATATTTAATTGATTATATTTTTCCGACAACAACAGATTCTTAGCTTCCTCAATTCGATATTTATTTATAAAATTATAGAAATTATCCCCATACAATTCATTAATCACAAATGAAGTTTCATTACAGCTTGAATTCAGGTGTTTTGCCAGTTTTGGCAAACTCAGATCGTTATCCAAATACAATTTTTCAGAATTCATGAGTAACTTTAATTTCTCATCTATCTCAATTAATCTGGTATCAGAAACTCTTTTCGGGCTTTCTTTTTTATATTCTTTAATAGCTGATAAATCATTTAATTCGCTTTTGCTGAAATCAAAAATTTCTTTTTGCTGCAAAGAAAAATAGGCCAGAAAAAAGATACTCAGCAAATATATGAAAGGTGTACATTCAATTAAATCAGTTAAATTAAAAAAGATAAGATTAAACCACGCTATCACAATAAATAACAAAACCAATAAAAAATATTTTAACCAGAAAAGATTAATTTCTTCAGTTGAAGATGAAAATTCACGGATGTTTTTCAAATGATTTTGCAATCTTCTAAATGATAAATACCAATAAATGATAGCCTGAAGCGGCAATGCTGTTTTCAGAATAAAAAACACAACCCTGCCTGTTTCATAACTAAATTCAATATTTTTCCCTGTAATAAAAAAAGGAAATCTGAAAATCAAAAAAATAAGAAAGGGTAAAAAATGCCATAAATTTTTCTTTTCAATTTTTTTGTGGAATGATGTAAAATATAAAATGCTGATATAAAGAAATGGAGCTGTCAGGAATCTTATCAATCCTATCATTTCAAACAAATTTGGATGTTTTAAATGATAGGATTGATAAAACAAAGGTATTTCAAGCATTGCCAATCCAAGTGTAATAACAAATAAGCCTAAGTATATGTTGGCAATTAAATTTACCTTTCGAGAATGGGCAAGAAGTAAAAACCCCAGCAAAAATGCAGCACCTGAAGTAATACCCATTATCATTGGAAAATTCATCATCTAAAAATATCGGTTTATGTTATTGCAGAACAAATGGGTCAATTTTATTTTTTTTATATATCCAATTCTAAAACGACAGTTTTCATTTCCTCTATCACAATTCTGATATCGTTTTCAGTTGTTCGCCAATTTACAAATGATGCCCTGATTCCTTTACGGTTTTGATACACTGTTGGTGTCATAAAAACTTTTCCTGTATCGTTCAGGTGAGTCAGAAACTGAGATACTTTTTCCTGATTGTGATCTCCTTTTAAAGTAAAGCAGACATTATTCAGACGAATTGGGGCAAGAAGTTCAAAATTGCCTGTTTCTGTAAGTTGTTCACCAAAACTCAAAGCCAGTACTACACTATTTTCTACAATATCCCGGAAACCATTTTTACCGTATGCCAATAAAGAAAACCAAACCGGTAAAGCTCTTAAACGTCTTGAATTTTCAGGCAAAACATTTAGATAATTGAAATTCTCCAATGGATTTCCTAAATAAGGTGCGTTTGAGTTTTGAAAAGTTTCAATTTGTAAAGCTGTGTGCTGTTCTTTTATCAAATAAAAAGCACTTTCGTAAGGTACATTCAACCATTTATGACAATCGATTGTAATACTATCAGCTCCTTCCCAGCCTTTTACAAAATGCTTATTTTTCTCCGAAACGGCTGCAAAACCACCAAAAGCTGCATCAATATGCCACCAAAAACTATATTTCTCTCTAAGTTTTGAAATGGCTTCAAAATCATCAAAATCAGCTGTATTGACGGTTCCTGCGCTTGAAATTAAAATAAAAGGTTTTCCGCTTAAACTTCTGATATTTTTTTCCAGATCATCTATATCAATTGCTTCACGGTTTCCTTCAATGGTTTTAATAACCGTATAATTTTGACTCCCAATCCCTAACATTGCTAATGTTTTTATTGAAGAAGAATGTGGTGTTGCTGCTAAGACAGGAATTGTTTCTGAAATTCCATTTTTGGCAAAATCCTTTCCAAGCTGACTTCCGAACCATTGTCTGGCAACTCCCAAACAGGTAAAATTTGACATGGTAGCACCCGTTACAAAGCCACCTAAAAATGTTTTTGGAAGTTCCAACAACTGCAATAACAAGTTAATAGTTTCAAATTCAATCAATGCCGAAACTCCGCCTTGTGCTTTTACTGCCTGTGTATTCTGATCGTAAACAGAAGCCAGCCAGTCTCCAACAATAGAAGCCGGAGTTGATCCTCCTGTTACAAATCCCCAATATCTAGGCCCCGGTGAAGCAACCATCAAGGGTGCCAGTCTTTCATTAAATTCGTTTAACACTTCTAAAGATCCTAAACCTAATTCGTTTAAATGACAGTTTGTGTCGATTGATTCTTTATTTGAAGTTGGAATATTTTCGAGATTATTCAAAAAACCTATTCCTTGTTGTTTTGCTTTTTCAAGTATATTTTCAATATCGTTTAAATCATGCTGAAGAACTGAATTCATATTTCTTAAATTAAAATGATTTTTCATCGAATTTAAGGAATTACAATTGTTTGGCTTACAAAACCCAAAAGAATATTTTATCTTTTCATTGCAAAATGCCCTTTATAAACTTTACCGTTTGCTCTGGTTACAACAAACCAATAATCTGTTGCGGGCAATTCATGACTATTAAAAGTTCCATCCCAGGCAGATGTCGCATTTAACTCTTTAATAAATTTTCCGTATCTGTCGAAAATTTTGGTGTTTATAGTAGGTTCGGTTTCTGAAAACGTTACTTTCCACGTATCATTATACCCATCTCCGTTTGGTGTAAAAAACTTGGGATAATTTAATAGAAAAACTTCCTGATGCACGGTTCCACATCCGTTTTTATCACGTACATAAATAACATAATCACCCGTTTCCAATCCCGAAAAAGTATTGCTGTCCTGATACGCGATTCCGTCTATTGAATACTCATAATTCCCTAAACTGCTGTCGGTTAGTTCTACAACAATTACATTCTCGGTGTCTGACCAATCCTGAGTATCTATTTTTAAAATAGTGGCACTATTAGATAATTTAACCTGAAAATTTTTGGTTGATGAACAAATCGTATTTCCATGATTTTGAGTTACTGTAACCGAGTAGGAACCTGCATCAGACACCATTATGGATTCTGAATTTGCTCCTGTAGACCACAAATAACTGTCAAAACCTGAACCTGCATTTATAGTAACATCTTCATTTTGACATAATGAAACGGTATCTGCAATAGAAATTACGGGTTCACCAACTAACGTCAGACTCAACTGAATTACCTGGTAACATTTATCATTAGATTCAATTCTAACATAAATTATCGTTGTTCCCTGAGACAAATTATAACTGGCCGCCGTAGAAATTTGTTCGGATGTGGTTTGATTTTCTGCTCCCGCCAATGTTGTAAAATAAGTAAAAACACAACTGCCACAGGTCGTTATTTTAGAATTATAACTTGTTAAATCGATTACTTCTGCACCATCGTTCGATGCATCACAAATAATGTCAGAAACATCATTTACGGCTAAACTTGGTGATACTACAGAAACCAGAACCGGGAACCGGGAAACACTTTCACAACCGTTTAGGGTTTGCGAAGCATAATAAGTCACTCCGTTTGCAAGAGCTGTTGTAGTTGGCAAAACGTTTCCGTTTGTTGCATTATCATACCAAATAACATTGGTTCCCGTAATTGTTAAACTGGCAATAGTTGCCTTTTGCGTCGTACAAAAATCCTGTTGAGAAGTCCCGGTCGGAGCAGCCGTATTTTGAATGGTTATCGTTACGGGGATTCTTAAACTTTCGCAAATAGTAACTGTCTGAGAAGCATAATACGTTTGACTTTGTAAAATAGCTGAACCTGTTAAAAGATTTCCGTTTACAGCAGCATCGTACCATTTAATGTTTGTTCCGGTTATGGCAATGTTATTGAGAGTTGCATTTTGCTGAACACAAAAAGTCTGGGGAGTTATTGCTGTAGGAAGCGGTTCTGTATTGATGTATGCCTTTATTTCGACCTCATTTGCAACAAGAGAAACACAGCCTAATGTGTTTTTTATAAGTATTTGATAGGTAGCCGGAGTTAAATTATTTTTCGAATTTGAGGTTATCCAGGATAGCCCATTATCAAAACTATAAGATGCTGCATTGTCTGAGACTGTTATCGTTCCTGTCGCTATTAAGCAATCCGGCTGCGTAACCGAAACCGTTGGCGTTGGCGGATAACCGGGTGGAACCTCTATGGTTACAGAAACCGCTGTCGTTTCACAATTCGAACTGTTTCGTGTTTTAATCAGATAATCTCCTGCAATGAGTCCCGATTTAGAATTACTGGTTGACCAGGAAACCCCATTATCAAAACTATATTCATAATCTAAGCTTGTAATCATAATAGTTCCATAAGGGTTTGTACATATTACTGGCTGGATAACCGAAAATGCTGGTGTAGCATTAGATGTAGCCACACTATTAATATGTGCTGTTATCGGATTAGAAGCACAACCCGTGTTCAATTTTGCAGTAACGTTGTAATCTCCGCCTGCCAAACCCGAAAAAATACCTGATACCTGATAATTGGTTCCATCAATACTATATGTCGTATTAGCGGAGACAGTAATATTTATAGTTCCGGTTGGCACATCGCATGTAGGCTGCACTGTCGTGAAAGTTGGAGCAACGGTACTTTCATTTACTTTAAAACTTATATTATTTGATACAACCCTACAAGAAGCCGAAGAAATATTAGTGCTTTGTGCCACCGCCATGCGATATAAATAGGTGCCAACTGTTGAACTTGGAAGAAAAGTATACGTAATTGCATTTGCTCCCGGAATATCAGACCAGGTTGTTCCGTTATCTGAACTTAACTGCCATTGATATGCCGGATTTGAATATCCGGAAGAAACTGTTCCTGTCAGTGTATAACTTTTAGTATCGTTCTGACAAATTTCTAAATTAGTATTGGTATCATTTTGAATAGTTGAAGTAACCGTTGGACCACAAGCCCTGAAAGTGATATCGTCTAAAGCAATATCATTACCGGGAGCTGCACCAGCTTTGTTATTCCGCATCCTGATCACAACAGTCGAAACACCTGTTGGAGTTGTAAAAAACAAACCATATTGTTTCCAGACTGCACTTGAATTTAAGGCAATGTCACCCGTATTGTAGGTTCCTAAAATGGTTCCGGTTGTTGATTCGATGGTAAACGTAATATTGGGTGGGCTGGTATCATTTGACCTTAACAAATTCATAATCCAGGCAGCAAACTCATAAGTCGTTTCCGGGCAAAGTCCTGTGACCGTATTTTTATAAAAATAATCGGTGGTAGAAAGACTGGCGTTCACTACCATCATATAACCTCCGCCTGTATGATCAGTGGTTGTCCACCAGACATTTGCTGAATTTGTTCTGCTTTCAACTGTATAAGAACCATCCCCAGGAAAATCTGCTGTGGTCCAGTTATAACTTGTAATACCTGTTCCTAAAGCACTTCCGTGTGTAGCAGTACCCGAACCAAAATCAATTTTTACCACAGGATCTCCCAAACTGCCGGTACATAACTGAGCCTGTAATTTTGATACAAAAAAAAGTATACTTACTACTAAATAAAAGATGATACGATTCAAAATAAGGTCATTTTATTTCAGTAAAACTACTTGATAATAAAATCAATTGTTAAACTTTTAGACCAATTCATATAAATCATCGATGAATCTTAAACTCCTGTCTATTACTGCTTTATTCTTTGTTTAAATTATTAATAAAGACTCCGAAAGAACTGACATAACTTACTGATAATTATTGTTTTTTTACCATTTTGTCTTCTCGGAAAACCGTGAAATCATCATTGAACAAATTAAATCTCCATTGACATTTAATAAAGTAGCTATTGGGTCAACAAGAGTTCCCAAAATCATGGCCACTGGTAAAGCCTGCTCCATTGGGAAACCGTAAACGGTAATGGCCAGCACTTCTCCAATATAACCTCCATTTGGAATTCCGCCTTCGACAATAGAAACAATTACAGTAATTCCTAATGCTAAAAGTATTGTTGAAGGTTCTGTAAAATCTTTTCCAAACATGGCAAAAAGAACCGTTATTTTTAAAATTGATGACATACTTGAGCCATCTTTATGTAATGGCGCTCCAAGCGGGATAACCAGATTTTTGACATGATTTGGAATATTCATTTTTTCTGCCGCTTCGAGATTTGCCGGAATTGTCGCAATGCTGCTGCAGGTTCCTACCGCTGTTAAAGCTGGTGTAATATTGTGGCTCCAGAACACTCCAAAAGCTCTTTTCCCTCCGGCAATGAAAGCATACAAACTAAAAAACACAAAGAAATAAAAAATACAGGCTCCATAATAAATTCCCAAAGGTTTGGCATAAACACCAAATAATTGTGGCCCGAAAACGCCAACCTGATAGGCAAAATATGCTCCTAAACCAATTGGTGCCATTTTCATAATTATGGTCAAAAGCTGTTTCATAACTTCGTTACCCGAATCCAGAAAACTTCTAAAACTGCTTCCCTTTTCTCCGGATTGTAAACTGGCAAAACCTATTAAAAAAGAAAAAATAATAAGTGCCAGCATACTTTTTCGGGATAATAATTCGAAGAAATCATTAACCGTAAGCAATTGTGCGATTTGATCTCCGATACTCCCGGATTGAATATTTTCGATTGGAATTTTAGAAATTATAATATCCTGATGAATTGGAAAAATATAAACTGCCAAAATCATTACAATAGCTGATATTAGAACTGTTGCCAAAAAAACAACAATCATAATAATGAAAAGCTTTCCTAATTTTTCTGTTCTTTCTAAATTAGCAATGGAAGAAGCAATTGTGAAGAAAATAAGCGGAATGATTGCAGTAAAAAGTAAGTTCAGAAATATATCTCCAAGTGGTTTTATAATTTCAACATCTTTACCAAAAAACAATCCTAAAATACTGCCAAGCGTGATTCCGCCCAAAAGCAAAAGAATACTACTGTAACTTTTGAGAAAATTGATTTTTTTAATCTCCATAATTTTAAAAAGCATTTAGGATTCGTAAACAAAACATCGATAAAAATCAATTAAATTACTCAAAAAAAGAGTTCAAAAACCAAAATTCTAACTTTTTGTTACTTTTCTAAAACTAAAGTGGTAAAAGTTCTGTCAATCAATTCTCCTGTTTTGCTTTTTATTTTCTCCTTTAATGTCTCTGAATATTTTATCTTAAAAAGTGTTTTTTCAATTAATCTCTCTGCTTTTTCGGTAGTATAGAGTTCAAATTCATATTTTGTAAAAGGAAGCTGTTTCATAAAACTTTCCTGTGCAAATGTTATGCACAAGATTCCTTTTTTATTAAGCACCCTGTAGATTTCCAAAATCATTTTTTCCGGATTTTGCCAAAAATATATTGTGTTTACTGTAAAAACTTTATCAAAAAAACAGTCTTGGAACGGAATTTCATTTCCGTCGTAAAGCGAGAAATGAGCCTTTTTTTTAACTACAAAATGGTGATTCGTTTGTTGTGCTTCCTGAAACATAAGTTCAGACATTTCGAGACCGTAATAATTTAAGTTAGTTCCTTTTTTGAGAAGGTATTCTAAATGCCCTGCGTTTCCATGACCAAGTTCCAGTATCTTGTTTCCTTCAGTAATATTGAGATTTTGAATAGCATTTCGGGTCATATTGATGTTAGTCTCATGCATCATATTTGCCATTTCTATTCCTTTTTCTCCGGATGGGTGTTTTAGCTGAGAGGCAATTGCCTGTAACTCTTCTTTTTCCATAATGTTTAAATTTATCACAAATTGAAATTAGAATTCCTAATGCCCTAGCCCGGATGGAAGCGGCATCCTTTTGTGGCGGGGTTCGCCATAAAAGATATAGTGGACAGCTGGAAATAGCTGCTTAAAATTAACGAAAACTCACATTATTCGCAAAGTTTTGTCATTTCAACGAAAGGAGAAATCACATCCAATACTCACCAATAGTGCGTTCTCAGCTTGTGTGATTTCTCCTTTCGTTGAAATGACAAAAATATAAACCTTTTAAAAAATCTGGCTCGCTATTTGGCGGATATTTTCAGATTTTCCCATTGAATAATAATGCAAAAACGGTACTCCGGCAGCTTTAAGTTCAAGTGATTGCTGAATTGCCCACTCAATTCCAACTTGTCTGATTTCTGCATTGTTCTTGCATTTATCAACTGCGTGAATCAAATCTTCAGGTAAATCGATACGGAAAATCTGCGGTAAAATCTGCATGTGTTTTTGAACTGCAATTGGCTTAATTCCCGGAATAATTGGTACCGTAATACCCATTTCTCTAGCTTTGGCAACGAATTCAAAATATTTTGTATTATCAAAAAACATTTGCGTAACGACATAATCTGCGCCGGCATCTACCTTTTCTTTTAATCTTCTTAAGTCAGATTGTAACGATGGTGATTCTAAATGTTTTTCCGGGTAACCGGCAACACCAATACAAAAATCGGCTTTATTGTCAACATCCATTACTTCGTGTAAATATTTCCCACAATTTAATTGATTGATTTGCTTTACCAAATCGATGGCAAAATTATTTCCCCCAACTTTAGGCACGAAAGATTGTTCATCTTTCATGGCGTCACCGCGAAGTGCCATTACGTTGTTGATTCCCAGATAGTGACAATCTACCAGCATGTACTCTGTTTCTTCCTGTGTAAAACCTCCACAAAGCAGGTGTGGCACAGTGTCAACATTATATTTGTGTTTTATGGAAGCACAAATTCCAAGCGTTCCCGGACGCATACGAGTTAGTTTTTTGTCTAATAGCCCATTGCCTTTATCAATATAAATGTATTCTTCGCGTGAAGTCGTTACATCAATAAATGGCGGTTTAAATTCCATTAACGGATCGATATTGTCGTATAATTCCTGAATACTTTTCCCTTTTTGAGGCGGAATAATTTCAAATGAGAATAATGTTTTTCCTTTGGCGTTTTCTATATGTTCTGTTACTTTCATTTTTATTTTTGTTTCAAGTTTTTTAAGTTTCAGATTTCAAGTTCTGTGCGAACCTGAAACCTGAAACTTGAAACTTTTTTTAGTCTGCTATATTAGGATTCAACCATTTCATGGCATAATCGGTTGGTACATTTCTACGTTTGGCATAATCTACCACCTGGTCTTCTTTTATTTTTCCCAGTCCGAAATATTTACTTTCCGGATTTCCGAAATAGTATCCCGAAACAGATGAAGCCGGCCACATTGCCATACTTTCCGTCAGGGTAACTCCGATTTCTTTTTCTACATTTAAAAGCTTCCAGATTGTTGGTTTTTCCAAATGGTCAGGACAAGCCGGATAACCCGGGGCCGGACGAATTCCTTTGTAATCTTCAGAAATCATTTCTTCGGTGCTTAGGTTTTCATCTGATGAATAACCCCAGATTTCCTTACGCACTTTTTCGTGTAAATATTCGGCGAAAGCCTCAGCAAAACGATCTGCTAATGCTTTAACCATAATCGAATTGTAATCGTCAAGATCTTTCTCAAATTCAGCAGCCCATTCATCAACACCAAAACCTGTTGTTACGCAAAATGCACCCATATAATCGATTTTACCGCTTTCTTTTGGTGCGATAAAATCAGCTAATGCGATATTTGGTGCTCCTTTTGTCTTTTGTGATTGTTGGCGAAGCGTTAGAAATATCTGCAAAGGTTTTCCATTTTCATCCGTCAATTCAATATCGTCATCGTTGATTTGATTCGCAGGGAAAATACCGTAAATTCCTTTTGCTTGTAATTTCTTTTCTGCCAAAATTACTTTCAACATCTCCTGAGCATCTGCAAAAACAGAAGTTGCCTGTTCCCCAACAACCTCATCGGTTAAGATTGCCGGATATTTTCCGAACAATTCCCAAGTTCTGAAAAACGGTGTCCAGTCGATATACGGAACCAAAACATCCAAATCAACTTCGATAACCTGTTCTCCAATTATATTTGGTTTCACCGGAGTAAAATTCTCCCAATCCAATTGCAGCTTATTTTTACGTGCCTGCTCAATCGTCAGGAAGTTTTTATCTCGCGAACGATTTAAAAACGTTTCCCTAAACGCATCGTATTCTGCACGAATATCGCTTGCATATATTTTTCGGTTATGATCTAATAAATTTCCTGCAACGGTAACGGCGCGCGAAGCATCGTTTACGTGAATTACAGTTTCTCTGTATTGTGGAGCGATTTTCACGGCAGTATGTGCACGCGAAGTAGTGGCTCCACCAATCATAATCGGAATTTTAATTCCTTGTTTGTCTAATTCTTTAGCCAGATACACCATTTCGTCAAGCGAAGGTGTGATCAATCCGCTTAAACCGATGATGTCAACATTATGTTCAATGGCTGCCGCAATAATTTTTTCCGGAGGCACCATTACACCAAGATCTACAATCTCGTAATTGTTACAGGCTAAAACCACCGAAACGATGTTTTTACCAATATCGTGTACGTCACCTTTTACAGTTGCCATCAATATTTTTCCGTTTCCTTGTTTGTCTCCGGCTTGTTTACTTGCTTCAATAAAAGGTAACAAATACGCAACCGCTTTTTTCATTACACGTGCCGATTTTACAACCTGAGGCAGGAACATTTTTCCGCTTCCGAATAAATCTCCAACTACGTTCATTCCCGTCATCAAATTGATTTCGATAACTTCAATTGGTTTTGTCGCTGCTAAACGTGCTTCTTCAACATCTATTTCTATAAAAGCATCAACCCCTTTTACCAATGAATGTGTAATACGTTCCTGAACGGTTCCTAAACGCCATTCCTGGATTGCTTTTTCATCTGATTTTACTTCGCCTTTTACGTTTTCAGCAAAATCTAGAAGTCGTTCTGTCGCATCGTCTCGTCTGTTAAGAATTACGTCTTCAACATGTTCTAATAAATCTTTTGGAATATCATCATAAATCGAAAGCATTTCCGGATTCACGATTCCCATTGTCATTCCGTTCTGGATAGCGTGGTATAAAAACACCGAGTGCATCGCTTCACGAACATGATCGTTGCCTCTAAAAGAAAACGAAACGTTACTCACTCCTCCGCTGATATGTGCATGAGGCAGGTTTTCGCGAACCCATTTAGTCCCCCTAAAAAAGTCCAAAGCATTTAAGCGATGTTCTTCCATTCCGGTTGCAACGGGGAAAATATTCAAATCGAAAATAATATCCTGTGGAGGAAAACCAACTTTATTAACCAAAATATCATACGAACGCTGACAGATTTCCACTCTTCGGTCAAAATTATCAGCCTGACCTACTTCGTCAAAAGCCATGATAATTGCTGCAGCTCCGTAACGTTTAATTAATTTGGCGTGATGAATAAAGGCTTCCTCACCTTCTTTCAACGAAATTGAGTTTACAACGCTTTTTCCTTGTACTACTTTAAGCCCCGCTTCGATGATTTCCCATTTCGAGCTGTCGATCATAATCGGCACTCTCGAAATATCCGGTTCTGATGCAATTAAGTTCAAAAACTTAGTCATTGCCTGAACACCATCAAGCATTCCTTCATCCATATTAATATCGATGATCTGCGCTCCACCTTCAACTTGTTGTCTTGCAATATCAAGCGCCTCGTCATATTTCTCTTCCTTGATTAAACGCAGGAATTTTCTAGAACCTGTTACATTCGTACGCTCGCCAATGTTTACAAAAACACTTTCGGGCGTAATAATTAACGGTTCTAATCCTGCTAATACAAGGTCTCTTCTTTTTTCTGCCATTTCTTTTTTCAATTTTCAACGGAATAAATTCCGTTGCTACAATATGTTTTGTTCCTCTGGAACTTTTATTTCAACGTTTTGCTTGTCTTTGCGAGGAACGAAGCAATCTCATTCTAATATTTCAAATCCTAAAAGTTTTTCAAGATTTCCTTTGGGCGTGTCCCAAGGGCCGGGCTATCCGCTATTAGTCCTCGCTCTTCCTTCGTCAGGCTGTGGGCTAGCCGCTTCTATCCCTCACGCGGCACTCGGTTTCATAAGATATTTTATGTTTCCGAGATTTCAATTTTATTTTTGACGAAATAAATTCTTTAAATTATATGTGTCGTTCCTACGGAACTCTTGCCGTGAATCATTTCCATCATCAACGGAATAAATTCCGTTGCTATAAAATATCTCGTCCCTACGGAACTTTCTTTTTTTGCTGGTGCGAGCGTCACGCTCGTGCACATTCCAATTGTAAATTTTAAAATCTTATAATAATCTTTCTTTGCGGGCACGAGCTAGAAGCTCGCGTTAGCAGGGGGCAACCACAAAACCAAAATGGTAATATTAACTAACTTCTCTAATGTTAAAAGCAATTAGTGCTAACAATACAGTTATATCCCCAAAAATTAACTTGACTTTGAACTTCTGCTAATTCCGAAACATCACAACAAATAGAGGTAAGCTTAGGGTTGTTTCCAAAATAGTAATTATTCAAATTACTTGCGTTTTTTAACACCATCGTTTGTAAATTACTCATATTATATACTGTTAAATATTCCAGAATCGGACAATAACGAATATCTAAACTAGTTAAAAGGTTATTCGATATATCTAAATTTTGTAATGCTGTCAAACCATTTAAATCGATTGTAACTAATTTATTACTATAGCATCTTAAAGCATTTAACTTACCACAATTACTTAATTTTAAATCCGTTAAAAGGTTGTTATCACAAGATATATCCATTAAATTAATGCAATTTGAAGTATTCAAAGAGGTCATATTATTATTTGAACAATTCAATGTGGTTAAATTCTGTAGATCTTTAACATCTAGAGAAGTCAATAAATTATTATCTATATATAATTGATTCAAATTCTTTAAATGACTTACTGATATACTAGTCAATTTGTTATAATAGCCTCGTATAGCAGTAATGTTTTTTGAATTACTGATATTCAAAGTGCTAATTTTATTATTTTCAAAAAACAAAGATTCTAATAAAGGTGAAGAACTTAAATCAAGTATTGTTAATTGATTTTGATAGCACCAAAGTATTTTTAGTTTGCTTAAACCTTTTATATTCAAATTCGTAAGATTATTATTATCACAGTATATGGAGTGTAGTTGTTTAAAACTCGAAAGATCTAATGTGCTAATTTTATTTCCTCTACAAGAAATACTTCTAAGATTACGAAAGGAAAGTAAGCCATCCAATGAAGAGATATTTGAGTTATCAACAATTAACTCTGTAATGTTTTCGGCTTCACAAACTTGAATAATTCCATCTCCATTAGTATCAATTTTAGTCACAAAACCTTCCAAATTTACAGCGACAACATTATTAAGTGAAGCTGTTGAAGATAATAATTTAGCGTTAAAATTGGCATCTGGAATATTTACATTCTGTGTGCAATTCTTATCAGTTTTAATGATAGCAAAACCATTATCAGAACTATCATCAGAATTAGAACAACTCAAAAAAAGCAAACTTAAACAAGTTAAAAATCCAATAAAAACAACTTTAATATGCATAATATTTTTTATTTTTTTTACACCATTTAATACACAGGAAATCAAACTACCTTATCACTCGAAAGCACTTATTTAATACAGTTACAAATCCTTTAATTTATATCACTGCACTCGGAACTCTAGGCTTATAATCCTTCGCAACTTCAGCAATTAATCGAATATGATCCGGCGTTGTTCCACAACAACCACCTATTATATTGATTAAATTATCATCTAAATATTCTTTGATGAATGCCTGAGTCTGCTCCGGTGTTTCATCGTATTGTCCGAATGCGTTTGGCAAACCTGCATTGGGGTGTGCCGAAACATTAAAACTTGTATGTTGTGCTAATGTTTTTAAATACGGTTTCAGCAAATCGGCTCCTAAAGCGCAATTGAATCCTACACTTAATAACGGAATATGTGATACTGAAATCAAAAACGCTTCAACCGTTTGTCCAGAAAGCGTTCTTCCTGAAGCATCGGTAATTGTTCCTGAAACCATAATTGGAATATCCAGATTACGTTCGTCTTTTACTTCTTCAATGGCAAAAAGTGCCGCTTTCGCATTTAAAGTATCAAAAATAGTTTCTACCAAAAGCAAATCGCAACCTCCGTCCATTAAAGCTTCAACTTGTTGTTTGTACGCAATTCTTAAATCATCAAAAGTTACGGCTCTGTAACCCGGATCATTTACGTCCGGCGACATACTTGCAGTTCTGTTTGTCGGTCCGATGGAACCGGCTACAAAACGTGGTTTGTCCGGATTTTTGGCTGTAAACTCATCGGCTACTTCACGGGCAATTTTAGCCGATTCGTAGTTTAATTCGTAAACCAGATCCTCCAGGAAATAATCGGCCATACCGATTGTGGTTCCTGAAAAGGTGTTGGTTTCTACAATGTCTGCACCGGCTTCATAATAAGCGGCATGCACATCGCGGATTGCTTTTGGCTGTGTTAACGATAGTAAATCGTTGTTTCCTTTTAACGGATGCGGAAAATCTTTGAAACGCTCTCCGCGAAAATCTTCTTCAGAGAAATTGTAGCGCTGCAGCATGGTTCCCATTGCTCCATCAAGGATTAGGATATTTTTTTTGATTGCTTCCTGAATTGTTATTGACATATTTTTCCTTTCTCGCAAAGACGCTAAAGGCGCCAAGCTTTATTTAATTATTATGTATTATCCTGAAGATAATTACATTTTTTTACATTAATTCCAAAATTCACTATTGATGGCTAACTAGCCCCGATTGAAGTGGAAATCCTTTTGCTTTTTCTTTAAAAAGCAAAAGATTGCAACAAAAAGCGGGAACCCATGACTGCAAAAAATGCGTCAATGATTCGCTCATGATACTGAAATTAATTCAGTAAAATTATATTGTAATGTTGTCAGGAAAAGTTTGAGAAATACTTTGTGTATTTGTGTTATCTATCTTAAATACTGTGTTGGTATTAAGTAGAATGTAGCACCTTCTTTATAGTAAAGGGTTGCTAAGGTTTCATTGGGTCTTTCCCTCCGCCTTTCGTGATAACTGACAATAAAAATAGGAACGGCGCAAAGTTATGAAATAGCCTTACCACTTGCAAGTGTTTTTTTAAGTTTCTGAGGTTATAAGTCACTAAGATTCTAACTTTATTTTTTATTATTGTAGTGATTAGTGATTCTAATGAATTATTTTTTCTTACTTGCTTTTGCTATCGGATTAAAATCTAAACAAAGCTGTAGCCAAAACTCTAAATCCTTATTTCTTTGCCAGCCATTTTCGGTGACAAAAATATAGTTTTTGATTGGTCTTTCGGAACTTGACATTGGTATCACATCGTCTCTTTCTAATGAATTCAGATATGCATTATCGCCAATTCTGCAAAGCAAAAGATTTTCTCCAATTTGTTTGTCAAGCCGGGTTCCGCAGCACATTTTGTTGTCTACCATAAAAACGAGACCTCCAAACATTTTTTTTTCGAAAAAATCAGCTTCTTTATGTTGGAGAAAAGTCCTAATTCTTTGTGCATTATCTTCGTCAAAAGCCATTTTTTTTAGATTCTAAGGTTCTGAATTTCTAAGATTTTAAGACCGGATTATTTAGTAATTTTAATATTTTGGCTTTTGCTTCGTACCTCTAAAATTAATAATTTCGATAATTTCAGATGGTTTATTTATTCTGTAAACCAAATAATTGTTTTTATCAACAATTGCTTTATGCAGATTTTGTATTCTTTTTGATTTTGGAAATTGTTCAGGATTAAGGCTTATTTGATTTATTACTTGTTGAATTTTAGTTTCCAGATTTAGAATTTCCTTGGTTATCCATTTTGCTTCCAAATAATCAACAACTTCATCAAAACCTTTTATCGCCTGTGATGTCCATTCAAACTTTAATGCCATTTTGAAAATCTTTTCATAACATCTTCATGGCTTGTTAATTCACCTTTATCAGCCTGCTCAAGTCCAATTTGAATTTCAGCTTGTTCTGAAGTTGATAATTCATCAAACCAATCATTTTGATTAGCTTTCAAAACCAATTCCAGTTTCTCTAAAATGCTCACATCTTCAACTTTAACCAACTCCTGAATAAATTGATATTTTCTAGTTTCTAAATTCATGATAATCAAAATTTATATAACACAAAGATACGAATAAAAAAAGCTCAAACTATATTACAAGTTTGAGCTTTACTATTTAAAAATCTAAGATACTCAGAATCTTAGAAACTTAGCATCTTTAAATTATACAATTGCCTTAACAACCGCTTTCGGAGCTTCTTTACGAGTTCCGTCAAAACCGTCAACACCTGAAACGGTGGTATATTTTAAAACGTATTTTTTACCAGGATTGATGATTTGGTAGGCCGCCTGGCACATCAAAGTCGCTTCGTGGAATCCGCAAAGGATTAATTTTAATTTCCCCGGGTATGTATTAACGTCTCCGATAGCGAAGATTCCCGGAATATTGGTTTGGTAGTCCAATGCGTTGTTTACTTTAATTGCGTTTTTCTCAATATCAAGTCCCCAGTCTGCGATTGGTCCTAATTTTGGAGTTAATCCGAAAAGTGGAATAAAGAAATCTGTTTCGATTTTACGGTGTGCTCCGTTTTCTTCGATATCCAAAGATTCTACGTGCTCTGCTCCGTTGATTCCTATAACTTCTGCCGGTGTGATTAATTTAATTTTTCCTGCAGTTTTTAATTCCTGTACTTTTTCTACAGAATCCAATGCTCCTCTAAATTCGTTTCTTCGGTGAATCAAAGTTACCTCTGAGGCCACATTAGAAAGGAAAATACTCCAGTCTAAAGCTGAATCTCCTCCTCCTGCAATTACAACTCTTTTATCCCTGAATTTTTCAGGATTTTTGATAAAGTATTTTACTCCTTTATCTTCATAAAACTCGATATCTTCTATAAGTGGTTTACGAGGCTCAAAACTTCCTAATCCCCCTGCGATAGCAATAACCGGCGCATGAAATCTGGTTCCTTTATTTGAAGTAACAATAAAGCTTCCGTCTTCTTGTTTTTCGATGGTTTCAGCACGCTCTCCTAATGTATAACCCGGCTCAAATTGTTTAATTTGTTCCTGTAAGTTATCAATTAAATCTCCTGCTAAAACTTCCGGAAAACCAGGAATGTCATAAATAGGTTTCTTTGGATACAATTCTGAAAGTTGTCCTCCTGCTTGTGGTAAAGCATCTAAAATATGGCATTTTAATTTTAATAATCCTGCCTCGAATACGGCAAATAAACCTGTTGGTCCTGCTCCAATTATAAGTATATCTGTTTTAATCATTATGTTGTTGTTTATAATCATTCTTAATAATACAAAGAAACGAATAATTTATTCTTATTTCAATGATTTTTATCATTCATTACTTTGCGAAACTTTTTACTCTTTGTTTTTTAACGAAGCGGTAATTTCGTTCATCTTTTTAACCTTATCTTCAAAATCACCTTTTAAAGTTTTCCTGTATTCATTAAGGTTTTCAACCATTTTATTGATGTCCTCCGGAATTACTTCTTCAAAAAACTCCCGCAGTCTTTTGGCGGTTGTTGGTGATTTTCCGTTGGTCGAAATGGCAATTTTTACATTTCCTTTCGTTACGATTCCACCTAAATAATAATCACACAAATCCGGCGTATCGGCAATATTGCAAATCAAATAACGCTTTCGTGATAAATCGTACACTTTTTTATTTATTTCTAAATCATCCGTACAAGCGATAACCATATGGCGTTTTTTGAGCATTTTTTTCTTAAACTTCGATTGCGTCAATTTAAGTGTAGGATGTTTTTCTGCTAAGACTTTAATCTCAAGATGAAAATCTTTTGCTACAACCTCTACATTTGCATTTGGACTTGATTTCAGTAAAAAAGAAAGCTTTTCTAATCCTACATTTCCTCCACCCACAATCAGCACATTCAGATTGTGAAGTTTTAAGAATATTGGATATAATTCGTTTTGTTCCATTTTAATTTATTTTCATCCAGCCAAAATTAGATGATTTATATTTTATCGGGCAATTTCTTTTGAAAGAAACTCTTCGTAAAATCCTTTTAATTTATTGCTTTCGCTTTCATCGGATTAAAATCCGACGCTACAAAACAGGTCACTCCTAAGGAGTTTTTAGCTATTGAATCATTTCTTTTGACAGAAATTCTTCGTAAAACCCTTTTAATTTATTGCTCTCGCTTTCATCGGATTAAAATCCGACGCTACAAAACAGGCCACTCCTACGGAGTTTTTAGCTATTGAATCATTTCCTTTGACAGAAACTCTTCGTAAAACCCCTTTTATTGCTCTCGCGAACAACTTCTCCGAGAACAATAATCGCCGGTGAACTTAAAACTTCTTCTTTTACAATATTTAAAATCGAATCTACTGTTCCAACGCCTATTTTTTCTTCGGTTGTTGTTCCGTTTTGAATAATCGCAACTGGTAAATCTCCTTTATCTTCTTTTTGAAACAAATCGATAATCTGAGGCAACTTGTGCATTCCCATTACAATCACAACTGTTGCTGATGATTGCGCGGCCAAAGCTACATCCGAAGACAATCTTCTGTCGGAAGTTGTACCCGTAATAGCCCAAAAACTCTCAGAAACTCCTCTTTTAGTAATTGAAATTCCCTGACTCGCCGGAACTGCAACTACTGAAGATATCCCTGGAATAACAGCAGTTTCAATTCCGAAACTCTCAGCAAATTCGATTTCTTCACTTCCACGCCCAAAAATAAACGAATCACCGCCTTTTAATCGAACTACATTTCCGTAGGTCAAAGCATTATCAACAATCAACTGATTAATCTGATCCTGCGTGTAAGCGTGATTTCCAATTTGTTTACCAACAAAAATTTTGATGGCGTTTTTAGGAGCATATGCCAATATTTCTTCATTTGCCAATGCATCATACAAAACCACATTCGCTTCAGCCAATGCTTTTACACCTTTCAGCGTAAGCAATTCCGGATCGCCGGGACCTGCACCGACTAAAGTTACTTTTGGTTTGATATTAAGCATTAGCTAATTCTTGTGCTCTGTATTTTTCAATTATATCAAAAAACGCAATTCCTTCCTGAATATATTTTTTTGCAAACGCTTCAGAAGGTTCTGTTTTATTGATTTGATATACCAATTCCTTAAAGCTTGTTGATAATTCTATTTTAGAAGTTGCAATGAAAACAGTATCAAACAAATCAACAATTCCTGCATGATTATTTGTTTTTTCGTTTTCAGAAAGCAATAATGCTTTTGCACCATTAACAAATCCTGCATACGCATGATAAATTGCATCAGACCATTTTCCTTCGTCGAATGATTCCTGTGCGAACGTTAATTTGTCTTTTGCTTCTAATAATAAAGTAGCAACCAAATCAATTACAACACCGGCACATTCTCCAACTCCAACTGCTTTTACGTAGTTATCAGCATTACCCCAGTCAATAAAATCAGCTTCAGTTAAATTGGTTACATCTGCGAAAGGTTTTAAGATTTCATAGAAATATTTTTCTCCTTTTGCATCATAATAGTTTAGGAATTTCTGACCCTTTCCATTCGCATCATAATCATTTAAGATTGTACGCAAAGCATCTGGTCCTCTGCGGCTTGGGATTTTGATTACTTTATCTGCAAAACGTCCTTCTCCATTTCCTAATCTTCCTCCACCCAATAAAACCTGCAATGCCGGAGCTACTAATTTTCCGGAATTGATTGACATTCCCTGAAAACCAATTGCCGACATATTGTGTTGTCCGCAAGCATTCATACAACCACTGATTTTGATTTCAATTTCAGTATTGTTGCTGTATTGTGGATATTCTGCTTTGATTACTTTTTCTAATTCATCTGCAATTCCGGTACTGCTCGCAATTCCTAAATTACAAGTATCGGTTCCAGGACAAGCCGTAATATCGCCAATGGTATTGTAACCTAAAGCTACCATATCCAATTTGGCTAATTCCTGATAAAAGAAAGGTAAATTTTCTTCTTTTATGTGACGAATTACAATATTTTGACGCAATGAAAAACGAAGTTCATTTGCTCCATAATTTTTAATCAAATCTGCTAATAATCTGGCTTTATCAGTATAAAAATCACCTAATAAAACTTTGATTCCAATAGCAAAATATCCTGCTTGTTTCTGTGCAATAACATTTGATTTTTTCCATGCTTCATAAGCTGCAGTATCATCAATAGTTACTTGTGGCACTTCCAATAAAGGCTCTGGAATAGCACCTTCAAAAGCAGTTGTGTCAATTTCGTATGTTTCAAAAGCGATTGCTTTTTTCTCTTTTTCAACCAAATCAAGGAAAACATCTTTACCAATTTCTTTGATTAAGAATTTCATACGTGCTTTCATTCTTTTGGCACGCTCACCATATCTGTCAAAAATACGGATGATTCCTTCTGCTGTTGGAATGATTTGGTTAACCGGAATAAATTCTGAAAGCAATTCAGCATGGGCTGGCTGTGAACCCAAACCTCCACCAAAAACTACTTTAAATCCACGTTGACCATCTACAATTTTTGGAATAAATCCTAAATCGTGCAAATAGCTCAAAGCAGTGTCTTCGTCAGATGAAGAGAACGAAATTTTGAATTTACGTCCCATTTCCTGACAGATTGGGTTTCTCAACAAATATTGAAACATCCCGTGTGCGTAAGGCGTAACATCAAATGGTTCGTTTACATCTACACCTGCTAATTCACTTCCTGTAATATTCCTTACAGTATTACCGCAAGCTTCACGTAACGTAATATCATCTTTCGCCAGATTGGCCCAAAGTTCAGGAGTCCTGTCTAAACTTACGTAATGAATCTGGATATCCTGACGCGTTGTAATGTGCAAACGTCCTGTAGAATATTCATCAGAAACCTTAGTGATACGCACCAATTGCTCGCTGGTAACTTTACCATAAGGCAATTTGATACGAATCATCTGAACACCTTCCTGACGTTGTCCGTAAATTCCACGTGCTAAACGAAGACTACGAAAACGCTCATCATCAATTTTTCCTCCACGGAATAAATGAATCTTTTTTTCCAAATCGATAATCTCTTTCTGAACTATCGGATTTTCTATTTCTGTTCTAAAACTTTCCATATTTTTCTTTCGCTTTAGGCTTTAAGCTGTATGCTCTAGGCTTTTTTAACTTTGTATTTTTTTTGCTCAAAGCCTATAGCTTAAAGCTTATAGCAGAATATTATTTTATGAATCCAACTCCTGCTGTTGTATTTGTTGCTGCATCAATTAAGATAAAAGCTCCGTTTGATTTATTTTCGTTATAAGAATCAAAGTATAAAGCCTTGCTTAATTTGATGCTTACTTCTCCAATTTCATTAATTGCTAATTGTGAAGCCGGAGTTGTTCCGGAATAATCAGTAGCAATTGTATTTTTAACGCTTTCTATTTTTGCTAAAACTCTGTTTGTATTGTGTTGTACAAAATATTTAGTTCCTGGAACCAATTTTTTGCTGTCCATCCAACAAATAGTAGTCTCAATATCTTTTTCAATTTTTGGAAGCTCTGACGATTTTACAATCATATCACCTCTTGTAACATTGATATCATTTTCTAATTCGATTGTAATTGAAGAGCCTGCAACAGCTTCATCATATTCCTTATCGAAAAAGTGAATGTTTGTAACTTTTGATTCGGTTAAAGAAGGCAAAACAGTTACGGCATCCCCAACTTTAATTGAGTTTCCGTATAATTTCCCTGCGTAACCTCTAAAATCATGATATTCTTCAGTTTTTGGACGAATAACCGTCTGAACCGGGAAACGGGCTTTCCCTGTTTCAAAAACATCAGAAGAATGCAATGCTTCTAAATGTTCTAAAACAGTTTGTCCATCATACCATTTCATGTTTTCAGATTTGTCCACTACGTTTCCACCATTGATTGCACTTAACGGAATATAACTTACGTTTTGCTCTTTGAAAGTGCTTTTAGCATTTAAAGCCTGAAAATCAGCTTTAATTTTATTGTATACTTCCTCAGAATAATCTACTAAATCCATTTTGTTGATCGCAACGATTACCTCTTTTACTCTCAGTAAATTATTGATGAAAAAGTGACGGTACGTTTGCTCGATAACGCCTTTTCTGGCATCAATTAAAATGATTGAAACCTGAGAAGTCGAAGCTCCGGTAACCATGTTTCTTGTATATTCTACGTGACCCGGAGTATCTGCAATAATGTAACTTTTCTTTGCAGTCGAAAAATAAATATGCGCTACGTCAATCGTAATTCCTTGTTCTCTTTCTGCTACCAAACCATCAGTTGCCAATGAGAAATCAAGATAATCGTATCCTTTTTGCTTACTGCTTTTTTCGATTGCTTCAATTTTATCTGTAGTCAATGATTTTGTATCATACAATAATCTTCCGATCAAAGTACTTTTTCCGTCATCTACACTTCCTGCTGTTGCTATTTTTAAAACTTCCATTCTGTATATTTTGTTTCAGGTTTAAAGTTTCAGGTTTTTCTTTGAAACTTATAAATCTGTATGTTTTTTTGACTTTTACTTTTTAATTAATAATTGATAATTAACAATTGTCAATTAGAAATATCCTTGTTGTTTTCTTTTCTCCATTGCGGCTTCAGAACGTTTGTCGTCAATTCTGGCACCTCTTTCGGAAATTGTAGAAGATCTGATTTCGCCAACCACTTCCTGAATAGTTGCTGCATAAGAATCAACTGCTGCTGTACAGCTCATATCCCCTACGGTTCTGAAACGAACAATTCTTTCTTCAATTTGTTCATCTTCTTCCTGATATACAAAAGGAGAATGTGACCAAATCATACCATCTCTCAAGAAAACTTTACGTTTGTGAGAAAAATAAATTGATGGAATTTCGATGTGTTCTTTTTCGATATAACTCCAAACATCTAATTCTGTCCAGTTTGAAATTGGGAAAACACGAACGTTTTGACCATTTTCAATTTTACCATTCAAAATATCAAATAATTCAGGACGTTGGTTTTTTTCATCCCATTGACCAAAATCATCACGAACTGAAAAAATACGCTCTTTAGCTCTTGCTTTTTCCTCATCACGACGCGCTCCGCCAATACAAGCATCAAATTTGAATTCTTCGATTGCATCTAAAAGCGTAATCGTCTGCAAGCTGTTTCTACTGGAATATTTACCAGTTTCTTCCACTACTTTTCCTTCATCAATAGCATCCTGAACATTACGAACAATTAACTCTAATCCTAATTCTTCAACTAATTTGTCTCTGAAAGCAATTGTTTCAGGAAAATTATGTCCCGTATCAACGTGTAATAATGGAAAAGGAATTTTTGCAGGGAAAAATGCCTTTTGTGCCAAACGCACTAATGTTATAGAATCTTTTCCTCCGGAGAAAAGCAATACTGGCTTGTCAAATTGAGAAACAACTTCTCTAAAGATATATATCGCTTCGCTTTCTAAAGCATTTGTTTTTAATACTGAACTCATTTTTGATATTTTATTTGATATTTTATTCAATGTCTGTTTTTTAGAAACAGCTTAACCTAACTTTATTCAAACGGATTAAAATCCGTTGCTACAATATAAATTTCTCATACTCCATCGGTTGAAACCCGACGCTACTTTAAATCTATATTCTTTATTCTATTCTCTCTATTCTTTGTTCTATTCTCTCTACTCTTTCTTCGCGCTATGCAAACCACATTCTTTATGACTCGACTCCCACCACCATCTTCCGGCTCTTATATCTTCTCCCGGAAAAATTGCTCTTGTACAAGGCGCACATCCAATACTTACAAAACCTTTTTTATGCAATACATTTTGTGGCACATTATACTCTTTTAAATAATCTTCAACTTCTTCTAAAGTCCATTTTAATAATGGATTGAATTTTATAATGTCAAAACCGCCATCGTATTCAAACAATTGTAAATCGTTTCTGTTCTCTGATTGTTCTGCTCTTAAACCCGTAATCCAAACTGCATTTCCTGCCAAAGCTTTTCTTAATGGAACTACTTTTCGAATAAAACAACATTCTTTTCTGTTCTCAACCGAATCATAAAAGCTATTTGGTCCTTTTTCTTTCAGTAAATTTTCAACCGCTGTTGCTTCCGGAAAATATACCTCAATCTGTTTTTTATATTTTTTTAATGTCTTATGAAAAACATCATACGTTTCCTGGAATAACCTTCCGGTATCTAAAGTAAACACCTTAATTGCAATATCATTCTTAAAAATAAAATCAGTAATTACCTGATCTTCCTGTCCAAATGATGTAGAAAAAATCACTTTGTCCTGATATTCATTAGCTAAAAATGAAAGTGTTTCTTCAAGAGAAAGATCTTTTGTTTTATCTAATAAAGTATTTATAATTGTTGCACTCATATTTCCTGTCTCTAAATAATATTATAATAATTTAGATAATGTTTTTAAACTCAAAATGATAATTAATATCCCTACCGCGATCATCATTGGCTTTCTTTTTATTTTATTAACCAAAAATGCAGCCAACGGAGCAGCCATAACGCCTCCTAAAATCAATCCGATAATGATTTGCCATCCGGCAATTCCTCCAAAAAGCATAAACGTAATTCCACTTGCGAATGAAACTGCAAACTCTGCTGCATTTACAGAACCAATAGTATAACGAGGGTTTCTGCCACGGCCTAATAATGTTGAAGTTACAATTGGCCCCCAGCCTCCACCTCCTACAGCATCCATAAAACCTCCAAAAGTTGCCAGAACTCCTAACTTTTTGGTTTTCTTTTTAACGATGTTTTTTGCCAATGCTTTTTTAATAATAATACATGCCAAAACGATCATGTAAACTGCAATAAATGGTTTTATAACATCTCCATTAATAACATCCGACAACAAATAAGCTCCTATTACAGAACCTAAAACACCTGGTATTAATAAGTTTCTAACTAATTTTTTATTTATATTCCCAAACTTATGATGTGAGATTGCCGATGCTCCTGTTGTAAACATTTCAGCTACGTGAACTCCGGTACTACTAATTACCGGCGGCACTCCATAAGCTAATAAAAAAGATGTTGAAGTTGCTCCATACCCCATTCCCAAAGTTCCATCAACCAGTTGTGCAAAAACACCTATAAAGAAAAACACTAAAAACTCCTGATTAAATCCACTAATAAATCCGTTCCAGGAAAATTCAGCATGATGATTGTAAACAAGTGTCGTTATTAGACCGACTAATAAAACTACCGGAATTATAACCCACAATCTTTCTTTTAAAGACACTTCATTCTTTATTTCCACTGAGCCTGCTTTTAATCCTTTTCCCATATTTTTATTTTCAAATATTTCTTTTTAATCCATTACCCTATCGGCTTAGTAGATTACTGTGCAAAATTAGTATTTATTTGCAAATAACAAAACAATATTTAAAAAAATATTTTAAAAAAGAGCTGAATTTCAAACAATTAAAATAAAACTTACATTTTTTGTATAAAATCAATGATATCGAAAAAATATCAAAATCATTAAAAAGCTAAATTGCAAATACTTAACACACATTTATAAAATATTTCACATATAGTCTACAAGATCGATAGGATTATTATAAATTAGTTGTTATTTTTGGCAAAATTTTTTATTTATGGATTTCCAAATAGGGCTTATAATTGCAGGTTTATTCGTTGGTTTTGTGGTAGGAATGACCGGTGTGGGAGGTGGTTCACTGATGACACCTATCCTGTTATGGTTTGGTATTCCTCCTACTACTGCCGTTGGTACCGATTTATTGTATGCCGCTTTTACCAAAATAGGCGGTGTATATGTCCACAACAAAAAAAAGAATATTAATTGGACAATTACAGGCTGGCTTTCTCTGGGTAGCGTTCCCGCTGCTTTAATAACGTTATGGATACTGGAAAGTATCAAAACAGATATTACTGCCATGAACGCTATAATTAAATACAGTTTAGGCTGGGCTTTACTATTTACTTCTATTGCTGTCTTGTTTAAAAAGAGAATTATGATATTTTCTCAAAAACATGCCGGAGACAGATTTCATTACGAGAGCAAAACTCAAAATATGCTAACAGTTGCGATTGGTGTTTTATTAGGAGCCACTGTAACACTGACTTCGATTGGAGCAGGAGCTTTAGGAACTGTCACTTTATTTTTCCTTTACCCAATTTTACCTACGCCAAGGTTGGTTGGAACTGAAATTGCCCACGCTGTACCTTTGACTCTTGTTGCAGGAATAGGACATGCCTCAATGGGAAATTTAGATTTGGCTTTACTGGGACAGTTATTGCTAGGGTCTCTTCCGGGAATTTACATAGGCAGTATGTTAAGCGGAAAAGTTCCTGATTTATTCCTTAGAAATGCCATTGCCGTAATGCTGTTTATGGTAGGTTACAAATTGGTTTTTTAAATCTTTTATATTATTCTTAAAAAATATTACACAAAGATTCTTGATATCAAAACGACCATTTCAATGAGTTTTCTCAACGAAATGGTCGTTCTTATTTTGGTTGATTATTCGAGAAAAAGTGCTTTAAAAAGCAATATCAGCAAGTGAGTTGCTTTCTAATATCTTAAGTGTATTATCACGAACCTCAGTCATTAAACGACGGGCTGCACAAGTCGCTTCATTATCACAATCATCACATTTTTCGTAAAAATTGTGGCTTGCGCACGGAAGCAATGCAATTGGGCCTTCAAGAATACGGTATACTTTGGCCATACTGATATCTTTAGGATCTTTGATTAGATAATAGCCTCCGCCTTTTCCTTTTTTAGCTCCCAGAAAACCTGAATTTCGGAGCAATAACAAAATACTTTCCAGAAATTTAATCGAAATATGTTCACTTTTAGCAATTTCAGCAATTTGTACAGGCTCGTTATTCTCGCGTCTGGCCAAAAATGTTAAAGCTTTAATTCCGTATTTTGTTTTCTTTGAAAGCACTTTTTATATATTTAGATTTTAGATTTCTGACTAAAAGCAGTAATCTGCATATTTTTCTGCAACAAAAATATACTTTTTGGACGAGAATAATAACAAAATGAATGAGTATATTCTACTAAATTGATATAGTTTAGTCGTTTGTATCCTGAACTCCGATTAGTTTAAATTCATGAAACATTCTTACTTCTTCATCTAAAGCTTTTTTATTGACTACATAAGTGTCAGAAATAGAATCATGCCAGCCTCTACCTGAACTTCCCAAAAAAGAGAATGCATCAAAAGGAATCAACCTGCACAAACTTCTTTTAAAAATTGTTCCAAAATCAGGTTTTTCCCCGTTTTCATCTACTACTATAGTTCCGGTAATAAACTTTCCGAGCGATCTCCCGAAAAAACCTTCCATTAAAGTATAATATACAATCGAAATAACTATAATAACGCAATTCCAGCCTAAATCACCCATACTGCTAATCCAAAGACTTATACCGGTCATTCCAAATAATCCGATAAAAATTCCGAGTACAAAGCCAATTAGAATCAATATTAATACAAAAGCTGCCAGATCTAAAATATAATTTAAGAAACGACTTCCGTTAGAAGCTAATAATTTATCATCGAGAATGTAAGTAGAGTTACTCATGTGCAATTGGTTTTGTTTATGGTTATTAATATTTTTAGTTAATAACAAAAATATACTTTTTGATTGAAGAATTACAAAAGAATAAAAAACGATCCTATTCCTTTTATTTTATGATTCTGTTTCCTGAACTCCAATTAAGTTAAACTCATGAAACATTTTTATATCTTCTTCCAAACCTTGTTTATTAACTACATAAGTGTCAGAAATAGAATCATGCCAGCCAATGCCTGAGCTTCCTAAAAAAGAAAAAGCATCAAAAGGAATTGAGCGACATAAAGTTCTTTTAAAAATTGTTCCAAAACCAGGTTTTAAACCATTTTCATTTACAACAATTGTTCCGGTCATTAACTTACCTAAAGATCTTCCGAAAAAACCTTCCATCAAAATATAATAAATCATAGTCATTGCTATACCAACAAAAAACCATGTTATATTGCCTGCATTATAAACCCAAAATCCAAATCCTGTTAAACCAATAGAATCCAAAACATTGATAAAAAGAGGTAAAATCAGTCCAAATACATACGAAAAAGTATATGTAAAAGCATAATCGACAATATAATTTAAAAAACGTTGTCCGTTAGAAGCTAATAATCCTTCTTCTACAATATAGGTCGATTCACTCATGTTATAATTGGTTCAGTTTATAATCTTTTGACTTTTTCTTGACAAAAATATCCTTTTTACTTTTGCAATTACAAAATAAAATAACGATTTTTAACAGTAATAAATTTACAGTCAAAAATCGTTATTTATATCATTTTAGATTTCTAAAATCTAAAATATTTTTAAGAAAGCGCCTGCTCTAAATCAGCAATTACATCTTTTACAGTTTCCAAACCTACGGAAACACGTACTAAACCTTCGGTAATTCCAACAGCTAGCTTTTCTTCAACAGACAATTTACTGTGTGTTGTTGATGCCGGATGTGTCACAATAGTTTTAACGTCCCCAATATTTGCCGAAAGCGAACACAATTTAATCTTGTCCAGGAATTTTCTTCCTGCTTCAATACCGCCTTTAATTTCAAATGCAATAATATTACCTCCTAAAAGCATTTGTTTTTTGGCAATTTCATATTTTGGATGTGACTTCAAGAATGGATATTTCACACTATTTACATTCGGATGACTTTCTAAAAACTCAGCTACTTTCAATGCATTTTCACAATGTTTATCAACACGAACAGCCAAAGTTTCTAAGCTTTTTGACAAAACCCATGCATTAAATGGTGACATTGCCGGACCTGTATTTCTTGAAAACAAGTATATTTTACGAATTAACTCCGCATCTCCAACAGCAACACCGCCTAAAACACGGCCTTGTCCGTCCATTAATTTTGTTGCCGAGTGAACTACCAAATGTGCTCCGTATTTAATTGGCTGCTGAATGTATGGCGTTGCGAAACAATTATCAATTATCAAAATCAAATTGTGTTTCTTCGCTATTTGACCCAACAATTCTAAATCAATAACATCTACACCCGGATTTGTAGGTGTTTCAGCATATAAAATTTTAGTATTTGGTTTAATACAACTTTCTATCGTTTCCGGTTTATTGATATCAAAATAGGTTGTTTCAATCTTCCATTTCGGAAAATAAGTCATAAACAACGCATGAGTCGATCCAAAAACGCTTCCCGCAGACACAATATGATCACCTGAATCCAACAAAGCTGCAAAAGTCGAATAAATAGCCGCCATTCCGGTTGCAAAAGCATAACCTGCCTCTGCTCCTTCCATAGCACAAACTTTATCTACAAACTCTGTTGTGTTCGGATTACTGAAACGAGAGTAAATATTACGTACTTTTTCTTCAGTGAAAGACGCTCTCATGTCCTCTGCATCTTCAAATACAAAACTTGATGATAAATACAAAGGGGTTGAATGTTCCTGAAATTGTGTTTTTTCTAAATGTGTTCTGATGGCTTGAGTTTCAAAACCAAATTCTTGTTCGTTCATTTTGTTTTTTGTTTAACACGAATTGCATCAATTGGCACTAATTCGTTGTTTTTAAAATTTCACAAAGACTCGCAAAAAAACTCAGAGATAGACTAAGAAATATGATGCGAATTTTTATTATTTAATAACAAGTCTGAGAATTATCTCATACTTTAATTGATTAATTTTCTAATTATTTTATTTTTCTAATTCCACTCCATTCAAAATTACTTTGTAATGTATTGTTGCTGTTGGTTCTACTGTTTTAGAAACTGAGCAATATTTTTCGAATGATAATTGCGCAGCTTTTGCCGCTTTATCTTCTTTAATATTTCCTTCCAAAGAAAAAACCACATAAATATTTTTGAATGGTTTTGCTTCTCCTACCTGTACACGTTCGCCTTCGACCTCAGCTTTGAAAGAAGTAATTTCCTGACGTTGTTTTTTTAGAATCGAAATCATATCAATTCCGCTGCAGCCTGCTACGCCCATTAACACTAATTCCATAGGACTTGGTCCCATATCATTTCCTCCAAAATCAGGTCTGGCATCTACATTTACTATATGTCCACGTTCATTTTTTAATTGAAAATGGAAGTTTTCGTTTACTCTGTCTAATGTTATTTTCATTTTTTTGCTTTTTGTTTGAATCTAAACTCTAAAATCTGCAATCTAAAATTCTTACCCTTTATCTGACAACCTCAAAATATCTCCGAAAACTCCCCTGGCTGTTACCGCAGAACCGGCTCCGGCACCCTGAATTACAATTGGTCGGTCTCCGTAAGATTCTGTGTAAATTTCGAAGAAAGAATCTGAACCTTTCAATCCACCCAATGCTGTGTCTGATGGTACTGAAACTAATTTCACTTCAAGATTCCCTTTATCGTTTTGCAAATCACCGGACAATTCACCAATGTATCTTAATACGTGATTTGGTTTTTGTTCCGCTTTTATTTTGTCATAAATCGGGTCGAATTCTTTTAGTTTGGTTAAGAAATCTGAAACATTTCCTTCACGTAAATGTTCCGGAATTAAATTCTGAATTGAAATTTCTTCAAATTCATTCTGCAAATCTAATTCTCTCGCTAAAATCAATAATTTTCTTCCAACATCGTTTCCGCATAAATCTTCACGCGGATCCGGTTCTGTGTATCCATTATCAATTGCTTCTTTCAAAATTTCACTAAACGGAACATCTTTTGCAGAGAAATTATTGAATAAATAACTCAACGTTCCTGAGAATACCCCTTTTATTTTAGTGATATTTTCACCTGAAAGATGCAGTAATTTTATAGTATCAATTAATGGTAATCCCGCACCAACATTCGTTTCGTACAAATAATTCTTCTGGTTTTCAGCCAGAACTTTTCTTAGTTCCTTATAAAAACCATAACTCAAAGTATTAGCCACTTTATTAGAAGAAATCAAATCGAAACTACTTTCCGCAAGCGGAATATAATTTTCTATAAATGAAGCACTTGCCGTATTATCAATCGCAATTAAATTCTCTAAATGGTACTTATCTGCATACTCAATAATATCCTTGATGGTATAATCAAGTCCTTTGTTCTGAATTTCATTTTTCCAGTCAGAGGTTACGCCATTATTATTTAAAATCAGTTTTTTAGAATTTGCAATTGCAAAAACATTCAGTTTAATATCCTTACGTTTTTCGATAGCAGCTGCCGATTCTAAAATTTGATTGATCAACGTTCCGCCAACTAATCCATGTCCAAAAATCGCAATATTGATTTTTTTGGAAACTCCAAAAATCTCTCCGTGAATTACATTTAAGGCTTTGTTAAGTTCTGATTTTTTAACCACCAAACTCACGTTTTTACCTGTAACCGTGTTGTTAAATAATATTGGAACAATTTTGTTTTTGATTAATGCAGTGTATGGTTTATGGAAAGTACTCAGATCCTGTCCGATAATCGAAATTACCGAAACATTGTCTGTCACCGTGATTTGATTTACATCTTTGGAATAAAAATCATTTTCGAATTCTTTCTCCAATTCAACCATTGCTGTTGTAGCTTTATCGGTGGCGACAACAAGCCCGATTCCTCTTTCTGAAGAACCTTGCGAAATAATACTTACACTGATATTATGATCACCCATTACTTTGAAAATTCGGGCATCAACTCCTGCTTTCCCAAGCAATCCGCGACCTTCAAGATTCAAAAGCGAAACATTTTCAAGAACCGAAAGTGTTTTGATTCCTTCTTTTGCAGTATCAGATGTTATTAATGTTCCGCGATTTTCATGATTGAAAGTATTTAGAATCCTTAGTGGAATATTTTTTTCCAATAAAGGAATAATCGTTTTGGCATGCAAAATAGTAGCACCAAAATTCGCTAATTCATTTGCTTCATTAAATGATAAAAATTCTATTTTTTTAGCATCAGCAACTAAATCAGGATTTGCCGTATAGATTCCGTCGACGTGTGTAAAGTTTTGTAATTCTTCTGCATTTAAATAATTAGCAATTAACGAAGCCGTATAATTACTGCCGTTTCTTCCTAAAGTTGTTGTGTCATTGTTGTTATTCGAACCAATAAAACCAGTAACAACATTAACAGTTGAGCCATTATGCTCTTTGAAGTAATTGATAACGTTTTTCCTGGAGAGTTGTTCCAAAGGCTGTGCATCACCAAATTTAGAGTCGGTTTTTATTAATTCTCTTGTGTCGGCAAAATTGGCAGGAATTCCTTTTTCAATTAAAATAGCGGTTAATAATTTAGCCGAAAGCAATTCCCCTTTAGATAAAATCTGATCTTTAATTTTATTGCTGTAATCGCCAATCAGACTAACTCCTTCAAACAATTTATCCAGAATAATAAACTCCTCAGACAAATCAACTGTTGGATAATCTGAAATTTGGTAGGTTTTAAAATTTTCTAGTAGTCGTTTATAATCCCCGTTTTTAGCGGCAATTTTTAAAATATATTCTAATTCATCTGTAGCGTTTCCTCTTGCCGAAACTACTACCGCAATTTTTTCGCCTTGGTTTACTTTCTCTGTAATGATAGAGACTACTTTATTAAGCCCTTCTCCGTTTGATAACGATTTACCTCCAAATTTTAATATTTTCATTTTATTTTTTTATTGTTTCTGCCTTAAAAATATCGGCAAGTAAATGATCTAATTGTTTGTACTCTATTAAAAAAGCGTCATGTCCGTGTATCGAATTTATTTCGCTGTAAAAAACATTTTCTTTAAACTTTTTTAATTCCTGAAAGGTTTCCTGATTTTCTTTTGGCGTAAAAAATAAATCTGAATTAATTCCGATAATGTGGATATTCGCATTTGTTTTCGACATTAAAGTTTCAAAACTCTCTCTGTTTCTTGTAATATCAATCGTTTTAAGCAATTGATTCATCAATTTATAAGATGCCAATTGATATCTCTTTTGCAATTTTTCTCCGTGGTGCAATAGCCAGCTTTCTATATTAAAAATAGAAAGGTCTTCATTGACGGTACGTTGAAATTTTTCTTTGAATGATTCTGGAGATCTATAACATAACATAGCATGTATTCTGGCATCTTCAATTGGTTTTGACGAATTATTCAGGATTTGTTCCTGTAAAAAACAATTGGCAATCATCCAGTCTGTCGATTTCCAATCGGTTGCTATAGGAATTAAGTTCTCAGTGATATTAGGTTCAAGAGCCAACATTTCCCATGCTATTCCTCCACCAACTGAACCTCCGATAATGGCGTAAAGCTGTTCGATTTTTAAAATTTCAATTCCTTTCAAAAAAATACGGGCGATATCCCTGGTAGTAAAATCCTGGTAATTTTCAATAACAAACGAATCAATTCCGTTGCCGGGAACATTAAAGGATAATATCGTATACTTCCCGGTATCGATTGTCTTTCCTTCTCCAATTAAGTCGTTCCACCAGCCATTTTCGCCTGTAACCTGTGAATTTCCGGTAAGGGCATGATTCACCAAAACGACAGGTGCGCTATGTAAAGGTAAACCAAAAAAGGTAAAACTTAAGGGTAACGTACGGTATAATGCACCATTTTCTGTGGTGAAATTTTGTATATTAATAGGGCTTGGTATATTTTCCAATGTCAAATCTGTTGTATTATATGATTTGTATCTGGAAATATTAGAAAGAAAGTCTAGAGTGAAACTAGAAAAATTCTTGTTGTTATCTTTCCACGTTTGGCGTGGTAGAATGCAGCACCTTCTTCGCTTTACCGAAGGGTTGCTAAGGATTCATCGGGTCTAATCCCTCGTCCTTTCTTTATAACATTTCAATACGTTTTTGAACTTAAAGGTGCAAATTAACTACTATTTTCTTAAACAAACAAATTTATCTGAATAGATTATTCTGTTTATTAACTGTAACACAACTAAAAACTATTGTACGCAAAAAATTACCGAACAAATTGCCCAGTAAATTTAAGCAGGATTTACCCATTTGAAATGCTTTGATTAAATAAAAAGCGTTTCATTTTCTTTAGAATACATCAAAAATAATAGAGAGTTTGGTTCTTTTTTTTCGGCTTTTTTATCTGTTTCCGTTATTCCGAATCTTGGATGGATCAATTCGTTTGGCGGCGGTGGGATATTTCTTTTAGCCCTTATGCTTTTCAATGTTAAATATGCTTTTGATAAATAGTTTAGTGTGCTCATAATATTTCAGTTTTAGTTTGTTTATTTTTTATCTTATTATTGTTTTGTAATTACCTGATGAAATAAAAAAAACCCTTTTGGATTAAGATACCAAAAGGGTTTAAGTTTTTCAAACTCATATATACTTTTGGAATCAACAGACGCATACGCAAATAAATGCGACATTGAACATTTGGTTCATCTGTAGGGAATTATTCATCTGTGACTTATTTGTTATTTTAAAAAAATTCTGCATTTGGTATAAATTTAAAAAGCCTTCCAAAATTAGTGGGAGGCTTTGCTATATAAATATTGTTTTTACAATCTTAAGCAATAAACATCCCAACGGTTTTATCCGAAACGGCATAACTCATCTTATAGGAATTAAACATCATTTCTACGTTGTTTTTGGATTTAACAAATATGCAATTATTTTTTTAATTACACAAATGAAAACCAATAAATTAACACGAAAAAAACAACAAAAACTTACATTTTTATCAGTTTGAACATTTTTAAAGGTTTTACTCAATAAAAATAAGGTAAAAACTTACAAAATATGATTTTTAAACTTTAAAATTACCTCCACAAATCAGTTTATCAAAGAACAATCTTCATTCTATTCAATCTGGCCGGAGCTATTTAAAGCCAAACTGCTTCTTTATTTTTAATTTTTTCTGCAACTTTCAATATATCTGTAATAATTCCTCGCGAAATTGCTTCTTTCCCGCGTGCTGCACTTTGAATTACAATGGGAACGTCTGCATAAGATTGTGTATAGATTTCAAAAATCGTATCGGAACCTTTTAATTGTCCTATCGCCGAATTAATGGGTTCTGAAACCAGTTTTACTTCTAATTTATTTTTCAGGACATCAAATTCTCCTATATATCTTAAAACATGATTGTCAGCCTGAGTGATTTTGGCAATTTTGAATGCCTTATCCAGATATTCCTTATTCGGTATCCCATTTTTTTCCAGATGCTCTTCTTTAATCAAAGAATTAATTTTTATATCCGAAAAATCAAAATCCTTACCTATTTCCCTGGTTAGAATCAGCAATTTCCTTGCAGTATCATTCCCCGACAAATCCTCCAAAAAGGTAGAACGCATTAATCCGGACAAGCTGGCATCTTTTAAAACGACAGAGAAAGAAGTGTCTTCAGATGAAAACCGATTAAATACATAACTTAAATTATCAGACAAAACACCTCGTATTTTAGTAATTTTTTCTCCTGAATTATATAAATCCCTAAGTGTCTGCAATACCGGAATTCCTGTGTCTACCGATGTTTCATACAAGAATTCTTTATCATACTTCTTAAGATTTGAACGTATTTCTTTATAAAGGTCAATAGGCAGTGTATTGGCTTTTTTATTTACCGCTACAATATTAAATCCATTTTGAATTAAGGTATTATAGTGCCCAATCAGTTCATCGCTTGCGGTTGCATCAACTGCAATTAAATTTTCAAATTCATTTTCTTTGGCAAATTCAATAATATCCTCTACTTTAAAAGGTACCGCCAATTGCACAAAATTAGTCTCCCAAGCATATCCAACGCCTTCTTTCTCGAAAAAAGCCAGTGTAGAATTGGTAATAACCGGAAAATGAAAATCGATATTTTTGTTTTGTAAAAAAAACTCCTGACTCTCGATAATCTGATTGATTAAAGTGCTTCCGATATTTCCAATTCCGAAAAGGATAATGTTTATTTTTAGCTTTGACATAATTTTTAATTTTTTAAATAAATTCCAAAAACGTTTTATCTTTAAAATCTATCTGTTGATAACCATATTTCAGAGATAGTTTTCTGTTAAACCCTCATTTCGTAAAAAATTACCTCTAGTAAAATTCAGACTACTAAAGGCAATTTTTCTAACAAAAAACAAAAAAACCTAATTCTTATTAATACTATATTGTGATTGGGTAACGCTCGCGAAAACAGCTTTCAAATCAGCAATTAAGTCATCTATATCTTCGATTCCGACAGAAAGTCGAATTAAATCTTTTGAAACTCCGGTCTCCAATTGCTCTTCATCTGTCAATTGTTGATGTGTTGTACTTGCCGGATGAATTATAAGTGATTTGGTATCTCCAATGTTGGCCAAAAGAGAGAATAATTTAGTTTCATCTGCTACTTTTTTAGCTGCTTCAAAACCGCCCTGCAATCCAAAAGTGATAATTCCGCTTTGTCCTTCGGATAAATATTCTTTTGCTAAATCATAATATTTATTCGATTTTAATCCCGGATAGTTTACCCAGACTACCTGATCTTGTTTTTCTAACCATTCGGCTAAAGCCAAAGCATTTTCGCTGTGTTTTCGGATTCTAATTGGCAATGTTTCCAGTCCCTGAATGATTTGAAAGGCATTAAACGGACTCAAAGCTGAACCAAAATCACGTAAACCTTCAATTCTGATTTTTGCTATGAAAGCTGCATTTCCTAAAGCTTCGTGATATACCAAACCGTGATATCCTGCAGAAGGTTCTGTAAATTCCGGGAATTTTCCATTCGACCAGTCAAAAGTTCCTGCATCGATAACAACACCTCCTAATGAAGTTCCGTTTCCTGCAATATATTTTGTCAAAGAATGAATCACAATATCAGCTCCATATTTAATTGGGTTCAATAAATAAGGTGTAGCTACTGTATTGTCTACAATAAAAGGCACTTTGAAGTTTTTGGCTTCCGCCGAAATGGCTTTCAAATCCAACACATCTAATTTTGGATTCCCTAAAGACTCCACAAAGAAAGCTCTTGTATTTTCTTTTGCCGCTTTGGTGAAATTTTCAGCTTTCGAAGGATCAACAAAAGTGGTGGTAATGCCTAAACGAGGCAAAGTTACTTTTAACAAATTATAGGTTCCGCCATACAAACTATTTGAAGCCACAATATGATCGCCGGCTTTTAGCAGCGTCAATAAAGTTGTCGAAATTGCCGATGCTCCCGAAGCAGTAACTACAGCTCCAATTCCACCCTCAAGCGATGCCAGCCGCTGTTCTAAAATATCGTTTGTCGGATTATTTAATCGGGTATAAATAAATCCAGCCTCAGCCAAACCAAATAAATTGGCAGCATGATCTGAATTATTAAATACATATGATGATGTCTGGTAAATTGGTACCGCTCTGGTTCCTCCATTTTTAGTAACATCGTGTCCTGCGTGTAGTGCGTTTGTTGCAAATTTTTGTGTGCTCATGATTTCTTAGTTTTAAATATTATTAATTCGTTATAATAGGATTGATTTTTTTAGATGAAAAGATTTTCGTTTTCAGCTGAATACATTTGTGAAAGCAATGAATTTAGCTCTTCAGTATGTAATCCGCCTTTTAATATATTCAGTTTCACTTTTTGATTTTGAAATAAACTGTTTGTGCTTTTTGAAACGATTGTTCTTATTATTCTATATAGTGTTTTCATAATTTTATAATTTTAAGTATTGAGAGAAAAAAAGCCCTTTCGGATGGCTACCAAAAGGGCTTATAGTTTTAACTATAACAAAGATTGAATCTTTCTACTTTTGGCAATAGCAAATTGGTATGCAACACATACGCATCATACAGCACATCATCATTTTATTTTCTATTGTTTTCATTTTTATAAAATTGTATTAATTTAAAAATTCTTTGAGCTGTTTTAAATTCTACTAATTTGATAGAGTAAATATACTAATTATTTTTTAACTACCTAGAAGAAAATATTTTTTAACATTTAAAAGATTTTTATTTTAAAAATAATTGTCATCCTGAGCGTAGTCGAAGGCTTTTTTGCTTCGAAGGGTCTTCGGCTTCACTCAGAATAAACTTAGTCGAAGGCTTTTTACCGGAAAGGGCTTCGACTACGCTCAGCCTGACACTCATTTAAAATTTAAAGCTCAAACGGGCAAAACCAAATCTTCCGTTTAATCCGAATTGTGAAACAGCTCTCGAATACGCAAACTGATTTGCGTTTGTTAAATCTGTACTCGGCGCAGGAGACAATGTTGGAGTTGTATTGGTGAATGCAGGGGTTGAAGGATTGTTTCTGTCCGGATAAACGTCTCCTATATTATTAACTCCAAGCGTAACTCTGAATTTTTCATTGATCTGATATCCTAAAGACAAATCGGTAACAATTTTTGCGCTGTACTCTGGATGTTCGTACACAGAAGAAGATCCGTCTAAGTTTACATCTGTTGCTCCGGGATCTGTCACTTTGCCGAAATAACTGTTTCTTAAATAAATGTCCAGTTTCTTAATATTAAAAGTGGTTGCTAAATTGGCTTTCAATTTTGGAATTGCTTCTTCCAGATATACCCGGCTTGACTCAGGAAAAAATGAATATTTAAAAGGTTCTCCACCCGCATCAATAATAGACTGCGGAACATTTAAATCGCCAACTCTGTGTGTTTCGTTATAACTTACAGCAAAATCATTTCTAATTGTAAAACCTTCTATAACATCATATTTTTGAGAAATTACCACATCTATACCTTTTGTTTCTGAGTTGATTCCGTTTGTCCAGAATGAAGCTCTTTCTACACCTTTTAAATCAAATGCTTCCTGAAACAATGTTAATGCTTCTGCTTGTTCAGGTGATGTTGCACCGCCAATTTGTGCGTCTGTCGGTCTTGAATACTGACCGGTTAATACAACTCTGTCGTCAATTCTTGTAAAATATGCGTCTGTAGAAATCGTAATATTAGCCGATGGTATTTTGAATGTAAAACCTGTGCTGACACTTTTGGATTTCTCCGGTTTTAAATTTTCTACACCAATACTTTTAGCGGCCTGAGAGTCATTTGTAAAATAGCCTACCTGATATGGCGAACCATTAATAAATTGAGTAGAACTTGTTTCGAAATATTTTTGTTGCAATGATGGCGCCCTAAAACCTGTCTGCCCGGAAACTCTCCAATTAATAAAATCATTTAATTTTAAAAGAGAAGCTAATTTAAAGGTTACTGTATTTCCAAAATCCGAATAATTTTCAAAACGTGCTGCTCCGTTTAAAAGCCAGTTCTCTGTTGGGTTTAATTCTAAATCTACATAAGCAGCAACACTTTTTCTGTCTTTTTCTTTAGCATCAGCAGACTGAAATCCTGAGAATCCCTGCGCCCCTGCTCCACGTTTGTTTCCGAAAAAATCAGTCACAATTAACGGTGAAGTTGTTGGCAAAGTCCCGGAAACAAAATCTCCGTTTACATCATATAATCCGTAAGAAGCTTCTTCTCCGGCTTTAATCTGATAATTTTCATATCTGAATTCCCCACCAAAAGCAACATTCAAACCTTGCAAAACATCAAACTTTTTAGTTAAATCTAAATTGGTTGTACTTTGTAAAAATGAAACTTTACCTGCATCGAAACTAGATGGTGAATTTACTCCCAAAGTTGCATTTATAGTATTGTTTACACCATATTTAAAAGAATTTGATCCAAGGTTAGAACTGATATCAGTATCAAAACCAAATAGTTGAGTTGTAACTCCTACTGCTGCAGAAGCATCCAATATATCAGATTCTATTTCCGGTAAAAAACCATTTTCATATACTTGCGTGAAAGTTCCGGAACCATTCGGCAGTCTGTTGAAAGCATACGATTTTCCGTTTCTGAATGAAACTCCACCAAAAGAATACACAGACGTAACATCACTCAAAGGGTATTTAGCATTATAATACAATTGTCCCGTGGCCAATTCCGACTGACCGACACTCATATTATAGTCACTTCTTTTCTGGCCTCTGTAATTGATTTCGTTATTGGTAACATCAAAATTTAATGCTGTTTGCATTTGAGAAATGGATGTTGCTGAAGAAATTGCATTTTGCTGAGCTGTTGTAAAATAACCAACTTCTGGCGCATATTGCTGCAAAGTGCTGATAATTTGAGCAGAATTTGGGGTTGTATTAATGTTACTGAATAAAGAATTCACTGCTACTCCATCCTGAGCCGCTCTGTATTCGACAGCATTATAAGCATTAAAAATCCCATTACTTCTAATTCCCGCCCTGCTTGTTGCCTGTCTTGTAACGGCACTTCCTGTAACGTTTAAAAAACTGCCTTCTTTACCCAAAGATGTTCCGTAGTTTAAATTTAATTGTAGTGATTCTCCATCGCTTCCGCCTTCAAAATTATTAGATCCCGAAGATAAATTCGCTCCATACTGAATATCTCCCGAAATATATTTTGCATTCTTTTTCAGAACAATATTTATTACACCTGCTATGGCATCAGAACCATATTGTGCAGCAGCACCATCACGCAGGACTTCGATTCTCTCGATTGCAAATGACGGAATTGCATTTAGATCAGTACCAACAGAACCCCTTCCCGGTGATCCGTTTATATTTACCAATGCACTTGTATGCCTGCGTTTCCCATTAACCAGAATCAAAACCTGATCCGGCCCCAAACCTCTTAACTGAGCAGGATCAACGTGATCTGTTCCGTCAGCAGTAGAGGTTGGATTACTTGTAAATGATGGCGCAACATAATTCAAAATTTGAGTAACACTCGTTTGCGGTGCCCCTTTTGTTATTTCTGAAATATTAAATACATCCACAGGAACCGGTACATCAGTTTTTACCCTGTTTTTACTTCTTGAACCCACTATTGTCACTTCAGACAATTCATTATTTTTTAAAGTATCATTTTCTGTTTTATTATCCTGAGCATATAATCCGGAGAATGTGGCTAATCCTAAAATTATTATTAGAGTTTTTTTCATCTTATTTTGGTTTATTTATTAGGGTTTAAATGGTAATCTGACCGTTTTTCTTATTCTGACTTTATTCCAAAAAAAAACCTCCGCAGCAGCAGAGGTTCTATTAATATATTTTGAAAAATCTACAATAGTATCTCTGCGGAAGTTTCCGGCATCATACAAGACATCTTTTTTGCGATTAATTTCATGTTTTCTTTTATTTTGATTTGACAAATTTGCGAACTTTTTTCTGAACAGCCAAATAAAAAGATAAATTATTTCTATTACCCCATCAAATTACTATGATATGTTAAATTTCTACTTATATAATTAAAAAAAAGTAAACTTTAATTTGCAAATCAAAATGGTTTCATACCTTTGCACGCGAATACAGAGGAAAAATTTGAACTGATTGCAACCTCTTCATAATGAAACGGTTCATTATGAATGCTGAAGATTTAATTTCAGTAGTAAAAAATGCTAAAGCAGGAATTCTCCTTTAGCCTTTTCAGCAATTATTTTCCTCGCTTAATTTTAATTTAAAAAATTATTATGGCTTATTTATTTACGTCAGAATCTGTTAGTGAAGGGCATCCGGACAAAGTTGCAGATCAAATTTCGGATGCATTAATTGATAACTTTTTGGCATTTGATGCTGACTCAAAAGTAGCTTGTGAAACTTTAGTTACAACTGGTCAGGTAATTTTAGCTGGTGAAGTAAAATCGAATACGTATCTTGATGTTCAGCAAATCGCTCGTGAAGTAATCCGTAAAATCGGTTACACAAAAAGCGAATATATGTTTGAAGCAAATTCTTGTGGAATTCTTTCAGCAATTCACGAACAATCTGCAGATATTAATCAAGGTGTTGACAGAGCTAAGCCGGAAGAGCAAGGAGCAGGTGATCAGGGAATGATGTTTGGTTACGCAACTAACGAAACTGAAAACTATATGCCATTGGCACTTGATTTGTCTCATAAATTATTGCAGGAATTAGCAATCTTAAGACGCGAAAACAAAGAAATCACTTATTTACGCCCTGATGCTAAATCTCAGGTAACTTTAGAATATAGCGATGACAACAAACCAACTCGTATTGACGCAATTGTGATCTCGACTCAACACGATGATTTTGATGAAGAAGCTACAATGCTGGCTAAAATCAAAAAAGACATTATCGAAATTTTGATTCCAAGAATCATTGCTAAAAATCCAACTCACGCGCATTTATTCAATGATAAAATCAACTACCATATCAACCCAACAGGAAAATTCGTAATTGGAGGACCTCACGGAGATACTGGTTTAACAGGAAGAAAAATCATTGTTGATACTTACGGTGGAAAAGGTGCTCACGGTGGTGGTGCTTTCTCCGGAAAAGATCCAAGTAAAGTAGACAGAAGTGCTGCGTATGCAACACGTCATATCGCTAAAAACTTAGTAGCTGCAGGAGTTGCTGACGAGATCTTAGTACAGGTTTCTTATGCAATTGGAGTTGCTCAGCCAATGGGTATTTTTATTGATACTTACGGAACTTCCAAAGTAAACTTAACTAACGGTGAAATTGCCAAAAAAGTAGAAGCTATCTTTGATATGCGTCCTTACTTTATTGAGCAACGTTTAAAATTAAGAAACCCAATTTACAGCGAAACTGCTGCTTACGGACACATGGGACGTAAACCGGAAACTGTAACTAAAACTTTTTCTGCTCCGGGAGGAAATGAAAAAACAGTAACTGTTGAGTTATTCACATGGGAAAAACTTGATTTTGTGGACCAGGTAAAAACTGCTTTTGGATTGTAATTCAATCTGAAACATACATATCAAAAAAAGGCTTTCTAAAAATTTTAGAAAGCCTTTTTATTTTCAGTAGATTCGATCGTTTTCAAATTATTTTAAATCTGTTTTTTTTAGCGTTTTCGCGATAGCGAATCAGTTAAATCTGCGTATTAATTCAACGCAGATTTAACTGATTTACTTTGTAAAAACGCAGATAAAAACGGATTTTTATTCTTTAATTACACAACCTTAAAGTTTTCTTTATCGCTCTAATTGTACATTTGGCAACGTTTTAGGACGATTTGCATCATTAGATAAAATCCAGCCGGTACGATACATCCATTCGGTCATTTTACGCAATTTTACGTAATCAATATTTTCGGCTTCATCCATTGGCGTGTGGTATTGGCTGTGTAAGACACTTGTGAAAAACACAGACGGAATTCCCTTGCGTGCATAAGGCAAATGATCTGAACGGAAGTAAAAATATTCCGGATGCTCGGGTCTGTCCCAAAGTTTATCCAAATCAAATTTAGGGCCTTCATCATTTGCTCTTTTAGCGATATTAACTAAATCCGAAGAGTTTTCGTGAGGAGAACTTGAACCTAGCAAGGCTGCTTTATTTACATCATTTCTTCCGATCATATCACCATTTAAAACGGCAACTATGTCTTTTTCAGGAACAGTCGGATGTGCCGCATACCAGCTTGATCCCAACAAACCACGTTCTTCAGAACCATGAAAAACAAATAATGCTGTTCTTTTTCCGGGTTGCTTTTTATATGCCCTTGCAATTGCGAGCATTGCCACACATGTACTTGCGTTATCATCGGCTCCATTATAAATCGAATCCTGTCCGTATTTTTGTCTTACACCATCATGATCCTGATGTCCGCTAAAAAGCACATATTCACTTTTCAGCTTAGCATCTGTTCCCTCTATTTTTCCAACAACATTTACAGATGGATATTTATACGTTTCAGAAACTACTTCCGCAGACAATAGGTCTTTCGTGGTTTTTAAATATTCTAACTGATCATTATGAACCCAAAATGCAGGCATTCTTGGAGGTACTGGTATTTTATCACGAAAACCTTCAATTCCGTAAACTCCTCTTATCATTTGTGGCTCTACCTGAGACCAGCTTTTTTCGCCCAAATCATCGGCAACAAGTATAAGGGCAACTGCGCCTTTTGATAATAATAAATCATAATACTTTTGTTTCACCAAACCCAGATAACGTCTGTCAAAAAGAGAAATCTCATCTGATATTCCTTCCTTGGAAGCCAAAATTACGACAGCTTTTCCTTTAACATCTGTTTTTTCAATTTCTTCTTTTGTCGCTGCACCCAAATATAATAGTGGTGCTTCAACTTTAGTATTTGTGGTTTCTGCTACCAGAACTTCACTCCACAGTTTATATTGTTTTTGTCCGATTTTAAATTTTGTATTAGCCGTAACCTGATGCCTGTACAAATCAAAAAACTGAAAGTAAGTTCCATCATCACCTGCAGGTGCCATTCCTGCTTCTTTTGCTTTATCAGCCAGCCACATTGATACTTTTAATTCATCTAAAGTTCCTGCTTCACGCCCATTAAAGTGATCTCCAGCCATCTGATACATATCTGCTCTAAGGTCTTTATCTGTGATTGCTGAAACTAAAGGTTTTTTGATTGTTTGCGAAAAAGCTATACTTCCGAAAAGAATCAAACCGAAGATTATTTCATTTTTCATAAATTTTAATTTAATAATCAAACTTAGTAATTTAAAAAATAAAAATCTTCTTTCAATTTCAAAACCTGTCGGATCTGTTAGGCATTTATTTGTATATGTCTTACAATTTTCTTTCCTTAGTACAAAATAACTGACTAAAAATGAGCCGACTTCCCTCCTTACAAAATGTACTGAAAGCCATCCAAAGAACAGTACTTAGATTTCCATTAGAAACCACAACAGCTATTTGCGGAACCCTTTTCGCTATTTTGCTTTCTGAAGAAGATACTGATTCCAAGGAAAAATTATATGTAAAACTCATTATGTGTTGTTCATTGTGCCTGGTTTTGTTTCTATCGGTCAGTCTCTTTTTTATTGCAGCGAAAAAAAATAATATACTCAGGTTTTTAACCAGTTTGCTATTGGGCAGTTTAGTTGTTGCCTTTGTTTTTAGTTTTAAAGAAAAAGTAACAGATCTGGAATTTCAGCAATTTTTTGTACTTAATATAGCACTGCACTTACTGGTTTCTTTTTCGGGTTTTTTACCAAAAGTTTACAATCAGGAAGAATTCTGGGAGTTTAACAAACAGCTTTTTCTTAGAATTCTGACCTCAGCTTTATACAGCGGTGTTTTATATGGCGGATTGGCATTGGCAATAGTAGCTGTTGACAACCTTTTTAAAGTTGAGTTTTATAATAATATCTATGCACATGTCTTTTTTGTCATTGCCGGAATTTTCAATACAATTTTCTTTCTGAATGGCATCCCTGAGACTAATAATGAAGAGATTCCTCTTGTATTAAGTTACCCAAAAGGGCTTAAAAACTTTACTCAATATGTTTTATTGCCATTAATAAGTCTTTATTTGGTAATTTTGATTTGTTATGAAACAAAAATCCTTGTAACACTTTCGTTACCTGTTGGCTGGGTTTCTTATTTAGTTCTGGTATTTGCTATTTCCGGAATCCTTTCTTTTCTGTTAGTGCATCCAATTGCAACTGAAACCGGAAATCTCTGGATGCGAACTTTTAACCGATGGTTCTATTTCTTATTAATTCCGTTGTTGGGGTTGCTTTTTTGGGCCATTTTATACCGAATCAATCTTTATGGCTTTACACATGAACGCTATTATGTATTACTATTATCAATATGGTTAACCGTAGTTGTTGCCTACTTTTTAATTAATAAACAACCTGAAATAAAATTCATTCCTATTAGCATGTGCCTGGCAGGATTATTTTCTATTATTGGTCCGCAAAGTGCTGATTCTATTTCGAAGCATAGTCAGTTATCCCGATTTGAATCTTACACGCAAAAAACCGAAGGCAAGAAATTGACATTTGAACAGGAAAAAGATTTAAGCAGCATTGTTTCATTTTTAGAAAAAAACTATGGAGTTGAAATTATGGTCCCTTATTCCAAAAACAAATTAAATACACTTCTTAAAAAAGACAAATCTCCGAGTGATTCTGAAATAATGAAAGCTTTGGGTTATGAATATCGATCTCCTTACGACCGAAAAGATGAAAGCAGAAACTCATTCAATTATTATTTCTATCAAAATAATGAGAATACCGTTGAAAACATTCATGGATATGATATGGTTTTTATAATATCCAAGGGCATTCCTTTTAATTGTGAAAATTGTGTCGAAATTGAAGACAAAAGCTATTCCATTAAATCTGCAGAAAAAGATTATGGTGTCGATTTACAAATTAATAAAGACATTATTCCATTAAAAATTATTGAATTTGTCAACAAAAATAATGAATTCAAAGAAGAATATAATTCAAGTAAAAAAATCACTCAAAAAATAGAGACGCAAAAATATTCCGTTCTGTTAGTATACTTAAATGTAAATGGCAAATTTAAAAATAACAAAAAAGAACTCGATCATTATCAGATTAAAGTAATGGTAAAAATTAAGCAGTAAAAAAGAAGCCTTTGAAAAATCTTCAAAGGCTTCTTAATTTTAATACGTTCCGTTTTGCATTTTAGTTAAGGTTTCACGGATTTCTGATGCTGTTTGTTCTTCAACATCCATATTCAAAAATTTAACTGCCAACTCCTGAGTAATTATTGCTTTGTCTTTTTGTCCGTCTTTATAATACAATTGGGCCAGTGTATCTAAATAGTACGGGTTATTTTTGGCTACAATCAAACTGTATTCAGACCAATTTATAGCATCTTTCATAAAACCGGAATTTGCAGGTTTTAGGACTACCGCCCAGGCAGCTGAGTTGCATAAATTAGAATGATAGTCTTTAAATGAATTCCATCCGTCATAAGAATACTGAGAATTAGGATCGATTGCAGTATACATCTCATCTAATTTCTCAATTGCGTTTCCTTTTTCCGAAGACAAATAAGTATTAAAATAAGCATTGAATTCCTTTAAGTAAGCAGTGTTATTTGTACTTCCTTCACTTTCCTGACTCAAATAAGCAAAATAGTTTTTATAACATTCAAACCCGCCTTTTCCGATTGTTATTAATTTTTTATAGATAGAAATTATTTTATTCTGATTCGCATTTCCTTCAACTCCTTCTCCCGAAACATAACTATTTATTTGTAAAGCAGATGAAATTTCAGAACTTAAATTAGTGATTTTCGTGGCCGGATCAGTTGTGTTATCAACTTCTGCATTCGCTTTTTCAATTGCATTGTAATGTTTGATCAAATAATCTATAGACAGAAAATCAGTATCATTCAGAACTCTGTCATCTTTAAAGAATTGCTTAGAAAACCCTTGGTTTTTAATTTCTTTCAAAATTGTTTCTACCAAAAACATATTTGGCTTTGTATCTTTTTGATGCCCTTCAATTAGTTTTTTCCAGATTTGAGAAACCTCTTTTTTATCTAAAACAACTTTCACCAATTTAAAATCCGAAGAATTTTCTTCATTACTAACATCATCTGATTCATAATCATATGGTAATTCCGTTACGGTTGCATTATTAAAAGCCAAAATCAAATCAGCATCTGTTGCTTTTTTATTTTTTATTATTTTATTAAAAGAATAAAGAATATTTGCTTTTTTCAGTTTTTTATCAAAATAATATTCAAATGCTGGGTTTTTATCTGACAAACCGAACTTCGCAGTAGCCAAAACATCTCCATCATTGTTCAAAACGATTACGCTTGGATCATCAGTAATCTTATTCGTTTTAAGCCATTTTTTATCTTCGGAAGTGGCCAAATAATAATTAAAAAGATCATATTCCGGATTGTAAGCATCATACATATTATATCCGACTTGTGATTCCTGATCTTTCAAAAATGAATCAAAATCAGCTTTTGCCGAAGGATTCTTACTATCTACTGAAACTACTAAAAATTTACTTTTAGCATTTTTTGTTACGGCCAGAGCATCTTTTAAATTGTTTTCAATTTTGAATTTAAAATCGAATTTGGATAAAGGGTAAGCTACACTGTCAGTAACAGGAGATGCACTATCAACAGTTTCTGAGCCAAAATCCTCACTAATTAAACTTTCTTTTCCCGGATAAGTCCAATTTGAAATACTTTGTTTCTCAATAGCAATAATATTTGAAGCAACAGGTGGCGGCGGAGTGCCTTTTTCACTTAAAAAAATGATCGGATCTTTTCCTGATGGTCCGGTAATTTTAAGCTCATTTGATTTTTTATCAAAAAAACCGAAAATTTTCAGATCTTCTACAATATCAAAATCATATTTAATTGTCACTTCTGAAACATCTTTTGGCAAAGCATATTTATAAAGTTTAGTTTCAGTTTCATATCCTTCGACCACCAAATACAAATAATCTGTTCGGTCAATATCGAATTCCAAATCTGCATTTGCAAATTCAGGATCTACTTTAGTTTTAATATCTGAAAGTCTTTGATATTGAACTGATTCAGCTCCTTTTTGTGTCCCTATATAAAATGGATAATAAGAAGTGTCTAAAAACTTAATTTTAATTTTCTTCGCTTTTCTGTCATTCTTAAAAGTAAGATTAAAAGCATCATCTTCCTTTTTATTTTGAGAAAACAATAATGAGTCGCCCTTAACCTTATATTCGCCGGAAGACAGTACTAACTCGTACTTATTACCCTCTAAAAAATTTAATTTGATTGTTTGCCCTTTGTTTGTTGATGAATATGTCCCTTTTTCAATACTTTTTGATTGCGAAAAAGACGTAAACACTATACAAAAAAGCAATAAGGAACTCCATATACAATTGCGCATAATATAAAATTTTGGCTGTTAATATTCAGCGTAAAGATATTTGATTATTATCAAAATAAATTAGCTTAAAACCAAAAATAGATACTTAATAGATACTACAGATTATATTTCATTGAAAAAATAATGTAACGAGGCTGAACGGTATATTGCGAAACACGCGTTGAGAATTGTGAGAAACTGTCATCATTGAGATACCTTGTATTCAGTAAATTTGTAGCTGAGATTTTATACTCCCATTTGCTGTCCTTTTTTTGATAAATCAGGCTGGCACTTAAAAAATCATATTCGTTATCTACCGTTTTGTTTGAATTATAATAATGATAGAATTCATATTCGGAAACAAACGAAAAACTATTCAGGAAATAATAATCCAATCGGGCAAAAGGTTTATCGGTGTAATACGTTGAACCACTGTATTGATTGATTAAAGCATTATACCCAAACTCTATATTTGGAAGGTTTTTATAATTTGTCGACGCTTTTACAGTATAGCTTTGAGTAAAACTTTCTGTCGTTGTTACTTTTTCGTTTTGAATATTATTGAATTTTGACCAATTCAAACTGGCATTTACAGAAGCTTTATAATTCTTTAAAAATGATCTCCCGTAGCTTCCCATACCGGAAAGAGTTTCATCTGCCAGATTAGAATTATAAGGCGAAGAAGATTGATTGATTCCTGTAAAATCGGCTTTTGTTTTTATAGCATCTACTTTTTTAGTATACGTTGCATTGGCAAAAATATTCTCAAAATTGAACATATTATATTTAAAATACCGCAGCGAATGCACTTGCGAAGTTGCGTTTTCCAGAGTACGATCTCCTCTAAACAAACTGCTGTAATCAGACAAAACATAACCTGCGGCCAATTGATTAATATCGGTAAAATCATTTGTCAAAGAGAAATTATATGTCAATGTTTCTGATTTTTTGATTTGATAAAGCGCAAAGAAATCAGGCAGTACTTTTATGAAATTTTGTGAATAATCTGTTCCTGATTGTGTGTTTGTCATTGCGTATGAATGTACACTAACTCCAGGCGTTAGTGTAAATTTTCCGGTCAGGATTTTATAGTGAAATCCTAAAAAAACATCGTCGAAATTGTATTTAACCTGATTGTTATTTGCTGCATCATTTAAATCATTTTTATCTCCGTTGTCCAGAATCTGAAAAATATGAGAATTAAAATTTTGATAAGAATAAGTGTTTCCTAAGGTAATATTGATATTACTTTTTGGCGTTACCATATAATAATAATCCAGCTTAGCATCTAATTTATTGGTCTTTACAAATCGTTCCTGATTCAAATCATTTCTATTTTGTTCAATAGTATAACCCGACAAAACAAAGGGCTGAGATTGTAAATTGGCATTATAAAACGGATTTTCGTCCTGATACAAATGCTGCATTTCGAAAGCAAAAATATTTTTGTCACTTTGTGTATAGTACAAACTTACATTTTGGTTTATCGATGTCGGGTCTTGCTTTTTGTTTGTTAAAATAGTTTCGGTCGTAGATACATTATTTACTATTGATTCACGCAGCAAATCAGTATCTTCTTCCTGTTTTGTCAGTTTGGTCAGAATATCATAATCGAACTGAAGTTTTGTATTGGGTTTGTAACTTGAACTCAGTTTAAAAAGACCCAAATTGTTTTTCTGATGTGTCAGTTCCTCTCTGTTTTGTTGATTTCCTGAGTCTAAAATCGTTGTCTGGGATTTTGTTTCAAGATCTGTTTTTGAAGTAGAAAGTATTCCGAAACCACTAATATTCCATTCTTTTGTAACCGAATAAGCAAAATTGGTGGCGCCAAACTTTGTTTCAATTTCCTTGGCGCGATTATTTCTCAAAAGTGAGATTCCGATATCATTCGAAGAAACATTAAAACTGCTTCCTCCTTTTTTCATCATGTTTTTAAATCCGCCGGTAAACTTAAAATAATCCTGGGCCGTAAGTGGTAATTCGCCAATATTATTAAAATTGGTAATCAAATTAATACTGTATTTTGGGCTGTAATAAAACAATTTTGGATTAATAATATATCGACTGTCCAATTCCCCAACACCAATTCCTGCCGTCATATCCCCAAACCAAAAGTTCTTTTTACCTTCTTTCAGTTTAATATTCATAGCTACATTATCCTGATCATTTTCGAGGCCTTTTAAAGCACCAACTTCGTTATAATTCCTTAAAACCTGAATTTTATCAATCGCATCGGCCGGGATGTTTTTAACTCCTAATTTGGTATCTCCATCAAAAAAATCTTTGCCTTCAACCATTAATTTAGAAACTTTTTTTCCTTCAACTTCTATTTCTCCATCGGCATTTACCTCAACACCGGGAAGTTTTTTAAGCACGTCTTCCAGTTTTTTCTCTGTTCCGGATTTAAAAGAATCAGCATTATAAACAATTGTATCTCCTTTTATAGAAACAGGCATTTCGCGTACAATCTCTACTCCTTCGAGTTCTATTTCCACATCATCCATGGCAATATTTTGAGATATATTCTCAGTTTTAGTCGAAATTTCAATTTCTTTTGATTTCATTCCGAGGTAACTAATTTTTACCGTATAAGAAGTATTGGGCTTCAAAGTCAATTGAAACCTTCCTTTATCATTTGTAATTCCATAAGAATCCATTGCTTTTGTAGCTGAATTTACGGCCATAATATTGGCCATTTCCAATGGATTTTTTTGTCCGTCCTGAATAAAACCATCAAAACGGATACTTTGAGAAAAAGAAACAGAAGTAATTAAAAAAACGAAGAAACAAAGTATTTTGTTCATTAAAAGAGAATTATAATAAGTAGTAATTTATCAGGACAGCAATTTTTATCTTCCTATCATTGGAGGTCCTCCTGCACGGCCACGATTCATTTCTCTAAACTCTTTCATTTTTTTTATAACTGTTTCGTCGTAATCCTTCTGAGAAATTTCTTTTCCTTTTGTTGGTGCTTTTATGTCCACTTTTTCTTTGGCATTCAAAATAATTTTAGAACATAAAATAGTTGTTGTTCCATCATTAATTTCTAAAATCAAACCCGGTAATCCCCAATAACTCTCAGGTCCTTGATTGATTGGAATTTCAGGCGAGTACCAGGCAGTTATTGTAATTTCTTTGGGAATTTCAAAATTATCTTCAAAATTGGTTTTCTTTTCAGTAGTTTGTTTTTGAGCATCTTCCTTTTTTACTTCAGTTTTTTTATCGTCATCATTCTTCGGTCTGAAATTTCTGAAATCAGTTTTACTGGCTTCACGAACAGCAGTTGCCTTATAGCAGGTATAGCCTCCAATTTGTTTGGTTTCAGGTTCTAATTTCCAATTTAATTTCGGCAATGAATCTTTAACCAAAAATTCTTTACCCATAAATTCTTTATCTACCATATACACTTTACTTTTTACATCTTTGTAAAAAGTTCCGCCGCCACCCATCATAGAATTCATCATCATTCGCATTCCTCCCTGTTGTCCGGGTGCCTCTAATTTTTCTTCTTCCTTATAAATAGAAGCCGATTTATCAAAATTCAGAATAAATGTTTTTTCCAGCATTTTTTTCATCCGCTCCTCCATATTCTTTTGCATTTCGGGTGTAATATCCCTGTTTCCGCGCATTCCTTCAAACTTAGGCGCCTGGGTTTTTGACTCATAAACTGCCATTCCCTGAAAATCTTTTTGAGCTTGCATTTGACTGAAAGCAAGAATTAAAAACAAATAATATGATATTTTTTTCATTGGTTTTCTTTTAAAGTTGGATAAATCCGATAAAACTTACATTCAAATGTATCATTAATTTTAAAGAAGGAAAAATTAAATATATAAACCCTTATAAGCTATCGACAGAGTTCGGTATTAATCAGACTATTAGAAATGAGTACCGTTAAATGATAAAATCTTATCTGCATAATCCATTTTTACTATAGTTTTTCGTAATTTGGCATTTTAGAAAAAACCCATGAAAAAAACAGCCTGCAAAATTTTATTCCTATTGCTTTTTGCCTGTTTTATTTCAGTAGTTTCTGCTCAGAATAAAAAAATAAATATTCTTTCAACCTCCCATTTTACTATTGATGCTGATGAATTTTTAGGTTATGATTCTTTTGGATATTCTTATCAGATAAAAAATAATGTGTTTAGTAAAATCAAAGAAAATGAAGTCTTTGAATACAAAAATGTTTCATTAGGAAAAATCACTAAAGTCGATATCCTGAATCCCCTGAAAATAGTATTGTTTTATGAAGATTTTAATAGTGTTGTCTTACTTGACAATCAATTGAATAAAATTGCTGAGATTAATTTTTCTCAAAACAGTATTCCTATTGTTGTTACGGCAATTGGAATGTCTTCTCAAAACCAATTATGGATTTATAATGCTTTAAATCAACAAATTGGACTTTTCGATTATTTGAAAAATGAATATAAAACCGTTTCTACTCCATTAACAGAAAATATAAAATCTTACCAGACTGATTTTAATACTTTTTATTGGATAGATGAAAAATTCAATTGGTATTCCTGCGATATTTTTGGAAAAACAACCGGCTTGGGAAAAGTTTCAGATTTTGATGAAATCCAGATTTTAAGCCCTAAGCAATACATTTTCAGTAAAGGTAATTTCTTGTATTTTAAAGACATTCATAATGATAATTCTGACACTTCTTCTGAAATTGAAGTTTTAGAAAAAACCTTTGATAAATTCTGTTACAAAGACCAAATTTTATCTATTTTTACAACCAGGGAAATCACAAATTATAAAATCGTAACACCGTAATGCACATAGCAATAGCAGGAAATATAGGAGCAGGAAAAACAACATTGACTAAATTATTGGCCAAACATTTTAAATGGGAACCCCATTATGAAGATGTCGTTGACAATCCATATTTAGATGATTTTTACCACCAGATGGAACGCTGGTCTTTTAATCTGCAAATTTATTTTCTGAACAGCAGATTTCGTCAGGTACAGCAAATCCGTGAAAGTGGAAAAAAAATAATTCAGGACAGAACCATTTACGAGGATGCGTATATCTTTGCTCCCAACTTATATTCGATGGGATTGATGACAAGCCGTGATTTTGAAAATTACACCTCATTATTTGAATTAATGGAATCATTGGTAAAAGCACCGGATTTATTGATTTATTTAAGAAGTTCAATTCCAAATCTAGTGGGTCAAATCCACAAACGCGGACGCGAGTACGAAAACTCTATTTCTATCGAATATTTGAGTCGTCTGAACGAAAGATATGAAGCCTGGGTTCAAACTTATACCAAAGGAAAATTATTGATTATTGACGTTGACAATATTAATTTTGTAGATAACCCTGAAGATTTAGGAAATATTATTAATCGAATTGATGCCGAATTGAATGGATTGTTTTAAAAATCTGTATTTCAAAAATTAAACACAATACAAAATGCCTCTAAAGTTTAGAGGCATTTTTGGTAAACACTAAATACTCATTAAAAACCCAATAAGATTCTCTTTCTTATTCAGACCCAGCTTTTTTCTTAATCGATATCTCGCCAATTCTACTCCACCATTGGATATATTCATGATTTCTGCAATTTCCTTGGTCGACATATTCATTAGTAAATAGGTTGATAAATCTAATTCCCTTGGTGAAATTGTTGGATATTTCTCTTTTAGTCTTTTTAAAAAATCAAAATGTACATTTTTAATATGCTTTTCTAAATCTTTCCAGCTTTTATCGGTATTGACTTCCTTTACGATACTTTTATGAAGTTTATTGAACTCAAATTTCGTCGTATCATCCAAAATATTGGTGTCGATGTCTTTAAGTTTATGAATGATTCCGTTTAAAACTTTGTTTTTCTTTACTACCTGCAAAGAGTTATTTACCAGTTCCTTATCTTTTGCCAGAATTTTAATTTGAAGCTTATCACTTTTCAGTTTTTCAATTTCTTTTTCGAGTTCATGCTGTTCATACCTTATTTTCGATTCTCTTTCCAGATACAAACGCCTTTGCTCAATAGTCTCATAATATTTATTTTTTCTGATTTTTAATTTAATTCTATCCGAAATCACATATACCGCTGTAAGAATTAATAATAAATAGAAAATATAAGCTAAAAAATGTCTGTACCATGGGGGTGAAATAGCAAACTTAATTTCGTTAATTTCCGATAGTACACCAAAACTGTTTTTAGCTCTTAATTTCATAACATAATTCCCTTCTCTTAAATTGGTATATTCCTTTATTGAAATGGCAGACCAATTACGCCATGTATCTTCAAAAGGTTCCAGTTTATAGGAATAAGTAACATTTTCCTGATTTTCGAAAGTCGGAGAAGAAAAAGTAAACTTAACATGATTAGCACTATAGGGTAAGCTGAATTGTTTTTCATTCATTTTTAAATTTCCCGTAATTATAGTATCTCCCGGAAAAGAAAAACTTTCTATAAAAGCAATGGGCTTAGTAATAAATTTATTTGAAATTGTAGCATCATAATGCGTTAATCCATCCGTTAATCCAATAAAAATGTTTTTTGGATCAATTGTATTTACTGAGATATAGTTATTAACCAGATTCCCTGTTAAATTAGAAAAGGGAACTTCATTCCGGATATAACTTCCATTAGCTGATTTTTCCAGTACCCCTAAAGATTCATTAAAAGAGTACCATAAATTACCCTTAGAATCTTCAATCAATGTGTTAATTACAGGGATATTTTTAAAAAGCGTACCTATTTTCCTGTCTTCAAAAAAGCCATCCTGTTCTTTAGAAAATCTATAGAAATGATTCTTAGTCTGAAAATAGATTTTATTATGAATAAATTGCAGACTTCCAATTCCTTTATTAATTGCTGATATTTGTGTGTGCTTTTTTATAGATTCAAATTTTTTTAAGTCATCCGAAAGTTCCATTTGATATAAATATGGACTTTTCTTTAGCCATAAATAATCGTTGTCCAGTTCGACTTCAAAAGTATTGGTGGTTTCATCAAAACCCTCAACCTGATTTACAAATTCAGCCTTGCCTGATACAATTTTAAAAATTGAAAAACCATTATAACTTTCACCAATTGCATATTGAGGATGTTTTGGTATTTGCTTAAAACCGAAATATCCTTTAGTATCTAATATTTTCGAGACTCTGTTATCTTCTATAACTAAAGCCCCACTATTGCTGGAACATAACAACGTATTATTTATAACCTGAACATTCCACGCCTGGGCAATTGTACCTTCAACCCTTTTAAAAGGTTCGTCAACAAAAGAAGCATTCCAGGAATGATAGAATAACCCTTGATTTGTTGCTACGTACAAATTATTCTGATACAAAACTGAAGCATAAACTGTTCCTATATTATAACTATAATCGAAATAGGTAAAAGGAGAATTTTCATTTATAAACGTTATCCCATTATCAAGACCCAGCCAGATATTATCTTTATTATCAACAAATGACGTTAAGATTGTATTGTTTTGAAGTCCCTTTTGGCGGTTTAAATGCTGGATTATTTTTCCATTCAAATCACAAATTATGATACCATTTAAAACTGAATTTAAAACGATAAATTTATTTTTTATGATTGCTCCACCCAGAGAAGTATTCTTTTTTATAAAATCATTTGCCTCGGTATTCCATTCTTTCACTTTATTGTAATCATATACAAAAAGGCCTTTTTCTAAAGTAGCAAGAAGAATTTTATTATCCGGCAACGGAAACATAGCCCAAATTTCTTTATCATTTAGGACTGTAGTACCTTTTAATGGATATAATTTTTGATTTTTATATTCTAAAATACCCAATACTTTATCCTGAAAAAAAAGACGATTGTTTACCAGAAAAGAAAATTGAAACTTTCTTGGAGCATCCACGATATTCAATTTATCATTTTTGTAAAACAGTGCTTTTGTAAAAGATTGAAAAATTACCTCTCCTTTAAAAATATGAATCCTCCATATTAAATTTATATTTTGACTATCCTTTTTAGCAATTAATTTCGAAAGTGAAAAGTATTTTAGTTCCCCTTTTTCATTTGCCTTGAAATAACCAAATTCGTTATTCCCACCAACAAAAATTTTCCCTGAATTATCAATTTTCAAGCTCCTGATTGCAGTATTATTTGGCAAAGAATATTTACGCCATGTAGAACCGTCAAATTGTATTAGTCCACTGTTATTTGCAAAATAAATATTTCCGTTTTTATCCTGATCAATACTCCAATTTTGAGTACCGCCTTTATATTCTGTTCTTTTATAATTTTTAATATTCGGCATTCCGATGTCTTTGACCTGACATAAAGCGTCAAAAGAGAAGAAAAAAAATGTAAGAATGCAAAAAAGCTGATTTCTGAATTTCATGTATTTTATATATAATTCAATTTAACAGTAAATATCACACTTATTAAAACCTGTACTGTCAGTAGGATAAGGACATAAAAGCTTAAATATTTGATTTTTAATAAATGTAGTGTTTTTTTCAACAATTAACATTATAGTAACAGTTATAAATTGTTTTTTAAATATTTGCAAATCAATTAATTAAAATTATTATGATGTGTTTTTGTAAAGTAAATATTTATAGTTTGATGTGTTTTTGTAAGGATTAAAAAATACAAATACTAAAAATTTAACTTTATTATTGCATCAAATTACTAATTAATTAACCAAAATTTTTAGAAAAATGAAATTAACAAAATTACTTATTTTTTGTTTTTCATCTCTGTTGTTCTCAGTTATCACAATGGCACAAGATGTTACTGTAAAAGGAACAATAAACGATGAAAGTGGGCTACCCGTCCCAGGCGCAACAATTTTAATCAAAGGAACGAGCAAAGCAACTGCTTCTGATTTTGATGGAAAATTTCAAATAAATGTTCCTTCAAACGGGATTTTAACAATTAGTTTTGTAGGATATAATACTGTACAGGAAGCTGTAAATGGAAGAACTCAAATTGAAATTAGATTAAAACCGGAATCTCAAAACTTAAATGAGGTAGTGGTTGTAGGATATGGAACTCAAAAGAAAAGTGTTGTTACCGGAGCTATTTCTTCAATAAAAGCAGAACAAATTGCAAATCTATCAGTTGGCTTATCGACACAAGTATTACAAGGACAAGCTGCTGGTGTAACTGTTATGGCACAATCGGGAGCTCCGGGAGCAGGGGCAAAAGTTCGTATTCGCGGGGCCGGATCTAATGGCAATTCTGATCCTATATATGTTGTTGACGGAATGCGTACAAGCAATATCGACTTCCTGGATTCTAACGATATTGAAAAGATGGAAATCTTAAAAGATGCCGCATCTGCAGCTATTTATGGAGCTGATGGTGGTAATGGAGTAGTAATGATTACGACTAAAAAAGGCAAATCAGGATCTATGAAGGTTACTTACAGCAATCAATTTGGTTTTCAATCTTTAAGAACAAAACTAGAAATGATGAATGCTGATCAGTATGTTCAATGGATAGACGAAACAAAACCTGCAGGAAACAGACCAAGTGTAGCTGAGTGGAAAGGCAAAGAAGGAACAAACTGGATTGATGAAGCAGCTGAAGATGCAGCACCAATGCAACACCATACGCTTCAGCTTGCCGGCGGAAATGATGTCTCCACTTTTTTACTTTCAGGCAACTTTTTTACACAAGACGGTATTTTTGGAGGAGACAAAACCAATTTTAAGCGTACAACAGTAAGATTCAACTCCAATCATAAAGTGAGCAAATATTTAGAAGTTGGAGAAAATTTCTCTCTTTCAGTAAATAAACGTAAAGCATTTACCGAGGATGACAGCTTTAATGGTATTATGAATCATGCCATGCTTATGGATCCTGTAACTCCTGTTTTTTATCCGAAGGGAACTACATTACCTCAACATGTTCAGGATGCATTGGCAGCCGGAAAACCAATACCAACTAATGAGAATGGTGAATATTATGGTATCTCTAATTATGTTGACGGAGAAATAGCCAATCCTATTGGACAAATTGCAATTGACCATGGACTAACACAAGAAACCAAAATTATTGGTAATGTATATGCCAACATTAAACCTTTTGAAGGATTTGTTTTTACAACTCGTTATGGTATAGAACAAGCATTCAACAATTATGATGACTGGACTCAAAAATACTGGTGGAATGCAACTAAGGAAAATACTACCAATAGTAAAACTTATAACCAGGGGATTTTTAAAACATGGCTTTTTGAAAACTTTATCACTTACAGCAAAACCATTAATAAACATGAGTTTTCTGCGATGGTGGGTATGTCTGCACAAGATACTGAATATCGTTATTTGAATACACGTACAGCTGGCATGATTAAAGAAGGTGATGAATGGGCACCGGTTGGTGAAGCTCCTGTAGCAGGAACTGTATCAGGTAATATAACGCCTTCATCCATGAATTCATATTTTGGACGTCTTACTTATTCATACGATAATAAATATTTATTCCAGGCTTCTTTGAGAAATGACAATTCTTCTCTTTTTGCACCTGATAAACGTGCCGGATATTTTCCTGCTGTATCTGCAGGCTGGATAATCTCAAATGAAGCATTTTGGCCAATTGAACAGGTAAACCACTTAAAATTAAGAGCTTCCTGGGGTGAAAACGGATCTACGTCTAACATTGGAGCTGGTCAATGGAGAGCCTTTATTACAAAAGATGGTTTAAAATACCCTGATGTCCTTGGTAATTATCACCCTGTTGGAGAACTTAAGGCATTACCAAATGAAGACATTACCTGGGAAACTACTGAGCAAACCGATTTAGGATTTGATGTAAGAGCTTTTGACAACAGATTAACATTTGGTTTTGATTACTATAAAAAAATAACAAGAGATTTATTAACTCCTTCTTCACCTCCTTTATCTACAGGTTATCCTGCTCCATATGCAAATGCAGGTGATGTAACAAATAAAGGTTTCGAGATCGAAGCGGGATGGAGAGATTCAAAACATCAATTAAAATATGGTATAAATCTTAATTTAACTACCATTAAAAATGAAGTAACCTATTTAAATCCATTACTTACAAGAGTTGATGGAGCCAGTCTTCCTGTATTAGGAACTGTAACTTCTTTTGAATTAGGAAAACCGGTTTGGTATTTTAGAGGATATAAAACAAATGGTATTTTCCAGAATCAGGCACAAGTAGATGCGTATAAGACATCATTAGGAAATGTTACAACCTGGAATCCTACACCCGGAGAAGCTATAGTGGTTGATACTAATGGTGATGGTGATATTACTGATCAGGACAAAACATACATTGGAGATCCTCATCACGATTTAATAATTGCTACAACTATTGACTTCGAATACAAAGGTTTTGATCTTAAATTTTTTGTTCAGGGGGCATTTGGAGGAGAAAACTTCTTAGCATTAGCCAGAGTTGATAACCCGAAGTCAAATCGCCCATCATTCTTTTACACCGACAGATGGACAGGGGAAGGAAGCACCAATAGTTTTCCAAAAGCTTCTTATAGCGACCCTATTCTTTACACCAGTGATTTAATGGTTCAGGATGCATCCTATGTTAAAATCAAACAAATACAATTAGGATATAATTTCAAATCAGAGTTATTGGATCAAATTAAAGTATCCAACTTAAGAATATATATTTCACTTGATGATTATTTCACATTTACAAAATACAAGGGAATTGATCCTGAAGTAGGAAGCTTTTCAAATAACTCACAAGGTATTGACAGAGGTTTGTATCCAAATGCCAGCCGTATCATGACAGGATTGTCAGTAACATTTTAATTCAAGACGAATACAAAAATAAATAACGATGAAAAAATTAATTTATAAAATATCATTTATTGCAGGGCTGGCTATTATGCTGATATCCTGTGCAGACGATTTCTTAGATCAGCCGGTTTATGGTGTTCTCCCTGCTGATGATTATTTCAAAACCGAAGAAGAACTTCAGGAAGGTGTGCTTTCATGCTATGACGTTTTACAATGGGCATATGCAGCTGACTGGAATTCAATGTATGTTGTAAAATCATTTCCTTCAGATGAAACACACGCTGGCGGTGGTTCAGATGGTGACCAGCCGCCATACCAACAATTAGATGACTTCTCTTATACAGCTGAAAACAAACCAATTGAACATTCTTTTAAAGCGATGTATTTTGGAGTTATGAGAGCTAATGCAATTATAAATATTGCAAAAGACGATACTCCGGCGAAAAAGCAAATGATAGCTGAAGCCAAAGCTTTAAGAGCCTTTTTTTACTTTGAATTAGTTTCAATGTGGGGAGGCGTTCCATTAAGATTAAAAATTCCAACAGCATCAGAATTTGCAATGGCAAAATCGACACCTGAAGAAATTTATGCACAAATACACAAAGATTTGAACGAAGCAATTCCGAATCTGCCTAAAAAAAGTGAATACGCTGCCGCAATGCGTTTTAGAATGTCAAAAGGTACTGCTCAGGCTATAAATGGAAAAGCTTATTTATATCAAAAAATGTATCCTGAATCAGCCGATGCATTTGATGATGTTATTACTTCAAATGAATATAATCTTGCTCCTGATTATTCAAAACTATTTTTAAAGGAATCAGAATATGGATTGGAATCTTTATTTGAAATTGGCTACGTTACTTCTGCAGGTTATGATTGGGGAAATTTCCAATGGGGAGGAAATCGTGCGATGGAAAACAATGTTAACTGGCAATTGATGGGACCCAGAGCGGCTAGTTTTGTAGCAGGAACTTCAGGGCTTCTGCCTGGTTGGGGATTTAATTATCCAACAGCTAAAATGGCAGATGCTTTTGATGCAGAAGGCGATATGGTTAGAAAAAATGCGTCAATATTATCAGTAGCAGATCTTAGATCAAAATACGGTGGTGACTGGACAGAAGACTGGACAATCCCTAATCCTGTATGGGGAATGGAGGGTTACTTTAGACTAAAATATGGTTCTTTGGCTTCTGAAACAGGCACACCTGTTGCAGAATTGAATTATGGAACAAATGTAAGATTAATTAGATATGCTGACGTTCTGTTAATGGCCGCAGAAGCAAATCTTTTAGCAGGAAATGTTTCAACAGCACAAGGTTATTTTACTGAAGTACGTGACAGGGTAGACTTACCGGTTAAAATTGTTACCCTGGATGCGATCAAAACAGAAAGAAGATTAGAGCTTGCATTTGAAGGATTTAGGTACTTGGATTTAATTCGTTGGGGTGATGCCGCAACTGTTCTTAAAAACCAAGGATTTAAAAAGAATGGAAACTTTGCAGACAAACACAATTTATATCCAATACCTGCTGCAGAAATTCTTAACAATAATAAAATGACACCAAATCCGGGTTGGGGCAATTAAGCTCTGAATTAAAATTAGTGAATGAATTGACATTATTCACAAAAAATATTTCTCTACAAAAACATGAAAAATGTATTCACTTTAATAATTGTGAATTATTTTAAGTTAAGTTTTAAGTTAAGTTTGGTTGTTAGAATAGCCCATCTTCTTTATGATTATGGGCTATTTTTTAAACCAATGCTAAATAAAATAATGAGTTTTAAATCTAAGTTTTAATTATTTAAAACATTTGCAATGAAAAAAATCGGCTTTATTATTACTTGTTTATGTTTTTCTTCTACTGTGTTTTCACAAGCGAAGAGCCAAAAACAACAACAGGAATTCTCTACTAAAAATAAAAAAATTACAGTTTATACTACAGCTGAAAATTCGAATTTAAAATTAACTTCCACCGATAATTTAGTATTCTCAGCCTCTAAACAGCCTTTAGAAACTGAAACTTCTATTTTTGTGGAACCTTCAAAAAAGTTTCAAAAATTTATGGGAATTGGTGGCGCCGCAACCGATGCCAGTGCTGAAGTTTTTGCAAAACTTTCAAAAGAAAAACAAACTGAATTTCTGAATGCCTATTATGATAAACAAAAAGGGATTGGCTATTCATTGCTAAGAACAACGATACAAAGCTCTGATTTTAGCAGCGGAAGCTATTCTTATATCAAAGAAGGAGATAAAGATTTGAAGACTTTTTCTATTGAACATGACAAACAATACCGTATACCATTAATAAAACAAGCCATAAAAACGGCAGGAGGAAAATTAACCACATATGCTACTCCGTGGTCGCCAAATGCTTTTATGAAAAGCAATAATAACGTTTTGAAAGGCGGAACATTACTGCCTGAGTATTATCAGACATGGGCTAATTTTTATGTTAAATTTATAAAAGTCTACGAAAAAGAAGGAATTCCAATTTGGGGAACCTCAACTCAAAACGAACCAATGGCGGTTCAATCCTGGGAATCTTGTATTTACACTGCAGAAAACGAAAGAGATTTTATAAAAAATTATCTGGGACCAACTTTGAAAAAAGAAAAACTCAATAATGTAAAAATTATAATTTGGGATCATAATCGTGATTTAATGAACCAGAGAGCTAACGTTATTTATTCTGATCCCGAAGCTTCAAAATATGTTTGGGGTACAGGTTTTCACTGGTACGAAACATGGTCCGGAGGTTTACCAATGTTTGATAATGTTAGAAAAGTACATGAAGCTTATCCCGACAAAGGTCTTTTATTTACCGAAGGTTGTGTCGAAAGATTTGATGCCGCAAAATACCAATTCTGGCCAAATGCAGAAAAATACGGCATCGCTATGATAAACGATTTTAATAACGGAACAAATGGCTGGACTGACTGGAATATACTTTTAGATCAAAATGGAGGTCCAAATCATGTGGGGAATTTTTGCTTTGCACCGATCCATGCCGATACAACTACAGGAGAATTAATTTACACTCCGTCCTATTATTATATTGGACATTTCTCAAAATTCATTCATTTAAATGCAGTTCGTATCAGTTCCGCAGTAAGTAAAAGCAATTTATTAAGTACTTCATTTCTAAATACCGACGGAACTGTGGCAACTATTGTAATGAACCAGACTGATAAAGAAATAAATTACAATCTTATTATAGCTTCTGAAAAAATACTAGTCAAAATACCTGCGCACGCCATACAAACTTTAGTTTATTAAAGGTTTTATCTTACAAAAACAATATCTTGTATGATAATGGCAGCTTAAGGTCAAATTTAATTCGAGCAATAGATTATTCTAAAAATATTCATTTGTTCCAATCTTAATTAAAATTACAAAATGAAAAATGCAATTTTGCTACTATTCGCTTTCTCCATTTGTGGAACAGCATGGAGTCAGGTAAATAAAAAAACTGAGATTGACACCAAAGTCTCTGAGTTACTTTCAAAAATGACCCTTGAAGAAAAAGTGGGTCAAATGACTCAGATTACCGTAACCATTTTTGAAGACCCAAAAAGACCGGGTTATTTTGAACCTTCAAAATTAAAACAGGGAATACAGGACTATCATATTGGTTCGATTTTAAATGTTCCAAATCCTGGCGCTCCAACATTAAAAAGATGGCAGGAAACTATGACTGCAATTTCTAATGAAGCCAATAAAACAAGGCTTAAAATTCCGGTTTTATATGGTATCGATGCTATTCATGGGGCAAGTTATACAACTGGGGCAACCTTATTTCCACAGCAAATAGGACTTGCTGCTACTTTTAATACCGATTTAGTAAAACGTGGTGCCGAGATTTCTGCTTACGAAACCAGGGCTTCGTCAATTCCCTGGGTTTTTTCTCCCGATTTAGATTTCCCAAGAAATCCGGCCTGGTCAAGAATGTGGGAATCCTTTGGAGAAGATGCTTATCTCTCATCAAAAATGGCCGTAGCATTAGTGGATGGTTTTGAAGGAAATAATATAGGGTCTAAATATAGTGTTGCTTCCTGTATGAAACATTATATTGGTTACGGAAGTACAACAACAGGAAAAGACAGAACTCCAAGTATAATACCGGAACGTCTCCTAAGACAATACGATTTAACGATTTATGAGGCCGCCATTAAAGCCGGAGCAAAAAGTGTCATGGTAAGTTCGGGTGAAATAAACGGAACTCCCGTGCATGCAAGTAAACATCTGATAACTGATATCCTAAAAAATGAGCTGGGCTTTACAGGAGTTGTAGTAACAGACTGGAAAGATATCATCTACCTAAACACAAGACATAAAGTTGCAGAAACCAAGCGCGATGCAGTAAGAATAGCAGTTATGGCCGGTATTGATATGAGTATGGTACCCGAAGATTTTTCTTTTTATACTGATTTAATTGATTTAGTTCAAAAAGGCGAAGTTCCCATGTCAAGAATCGATGATGCCGTAACGCGAATTTTAAGAATGAAATTCGAGTTGAATTTATTTCAGAATGCTGTAGCCAATTTAAAAGATTATCCAAAATTTGGATCGGCAGAACATATTCAGGAAGCTTACAAAACGGCGGCAGAATCGATTACTTTATTAAAAAACACAGCTACAGCCCTGCCATTGAATAAAAATGAAAAAGTACTAATTACAGGGCCTACGGCGAATAGCATGAAATACCTGAACGGAGGCTGGTCATACACCTGGCAGGGTGAAAATTCAGATACTTATGCTGCTGATAAATTAACTATTCTGGAAGCTTTTCAAAACAAACTAGGAAAAGAGAATGTATTTTATACACCAGGTGCCGATCTTGAAAAAGAGGATGATTCTGCTATCGAAAAAGCTGTTGAATTAGCAAAAAATGCTTCCAAAATAGTTTTGTGTTTAGGCGAGAAAAATTACACCGAAACCCCTGGCGACATTAGTAATATTTACATGAGTGATTCGCAAATTAAATTGGCATTGGCCTTATCAAAATTAAACAAACCGATAATTTTAGTGCTAAATGAAGGAAGACCAAGATTAATCAGTGATTTTGAAGATAAAATGAGCGCTGTTATTCAATGTTATCTTCCCGGAAATGAAGGAGCAAGAGCTTTGGTTGATATTATTTACGGTGACGTAAATCCTAGCGGAAGATTACCATATAATTATCCGAGATATCCAAATTCCTTAGAAAAATACAATCGAAAATACACGGAGAGCATTTCTGAAGGTGAACAAAATGATGACGCTAAATATGAAAAAAGCTATTTGCCACAGTATGAATTTGGAACAGGATTATCCTATACCATTTTTACATATTCTAATTTAAAAATTGATAAACCTGAAATCAATTCCAATGATGAAATCAATGTTTCTGTAGAAGTTACAAACTCTGGTAAAAAAGCTGGTAAAGAATCCGTTTTATTATACCTGTCTGATAATTTTGCTTCAATTACACCGGAATTTAAAGCCCTTAAAAGATTCGACAAAATTAGTTTAGAACCGAACGAAACCAAAACAGTAAAGTTTACACTGAACCAAAAAGATTTGCAATTTGTGAATGAAGATTTAAAATGGATTTCTGAAAAAGGGACATTTACAATTCAGATTTCAAACTTGAAAAAGGATTTTTCTTTGAAATAAAATCAGAATAAAAAAAGCATTCAAAAAAGTGAAAGGTGTTAAAAAAAACAATATTAACCGTAAGATAAAGTCAATAGTTAATTATTTTGTTACATTAGTTTTTCCCATGAAATCCCATAAAACATTGGGCATTTTCTAAATTAAAATTATTTTATATGAAAAAATTTAATGTTCTGTCTTCCGTTTTAATGCTGCTTTTTGTCAGCCTCTCTTCTTATGGTCAAAACTTAAAAATTATGACCTATAATATTCGTTTGGATATTGCTTCTGACGGAGAAAATGCATGGCCAAACCGAAAGGATTTTTTTACTTCCCAAATTCAGTTTTACAGCCCGGATATTTTTGGGGTTCAGGAAGCAACACCAAATCAGGTTGTTGATATAGCTTCAGCTTTGCCGGATTATAACAAATTTGGAATAGGCAGAGAAGATGAAGGAAAAGGCGAAGCCTGTACGATTTATTATAAAAAAAACCGTTTTAAAATAGAACAATCCAATACATTCTGGTTGTCTGAGACCCCAAATATTGTGTCAAAAGGTTGGGATGCCGCTTGTAATCGAATTTGTACGTATGCTCTTTTTAAAGATTTAAAAACGAAAAAATTATTTTGGGTTTTTAACACTCATCTTGATCATATTGGTAATGAAGCGAGAGTCAAAGGTGTTCAACTCATTTTGTCAAAAATAAAAGAAGTTAATACTAAAGAATATCCTGTAGTTTTTATGGGTGATTTTAATTCAGAACCAAATACCCCGCAAATTATTGAAATTAGAAAAGTAATGGATGATACTAAAGACGTTTCAAAAGAAAAGCCTTTTGGGCCTTCCGGGACTTTTAATGATTTCAATCATAAGGAACCCGTTACACTTCTAATAGATTATATTTTTATTTCTAAAAACAGCAGTTTTAAAGTTCTGAAACATGCAGTTTTGAGCGATTCTAAAGATTTGAAATATCCTTCAGACCACCTTCCCGTCTATATTGAAATTAATTAAATGAAAAAAATAACCACATTTACCTTGTTGATAATCTCACTTTTTGCAGTCGCTCAACAACAAACAATCGATCAAAAAGTAAATACCTTATTGGAAAAAATGACCATTGAAGAAAAAATTGGTCAGCTTAATCAATATACAGGCGATAATTCGGCAACTGGTCCAATTACAATAAATCCGAATAAACAAGCCGAAATAAAAGCTGGTTTAATAGGTTCAATGTTAAACGTTATCGGAACAAAATACACCCGACAATATCAGGAACTGGCGATGCAGTCCCGTCTTAAAATTCCGTTGTTGTTTGGTCAGGATGTAATTCACGGATACAAAACAACTTTTCCAATTCCGTTAGCAGAAGCGGCAAGCTGGGATTTACCTGCAATTGAATTGGCTGCCAGAATAGCTGCGACAGAAGCTGCTGCGAGTGGAATTCACTGGACATTTGCTCCAATGGTAGATATCGCCCGCGACCCGCGTTGGGGACGTGTGATGGAAGGCGCTGGCGAAGACACTTATTTGGGCTCTAAAATTGCTTATGTCAGAGTAAAAGGTTTTCAGGGGAATAAATTGGGAGATTTAAACTCAGTTATGGCTTGTGTAAAACATTTTGCCGCTTATGGTGCCGCAACAGGCGGAAGAGATTATAATTCTGTTGACATGAGTGAACGTATGTTGTTTGAAACCTATTTACCTCCTTTTAAAGCTGCTCTTGATGCCGGTGCTGCAACATTTATGAATTCATTTAATGATTTGAACGGAATTCCTGCTACCGGTAATGTACATCTGCAACGCGATATTTTAAAAGGAAAATGGAACTTTCAGGGATTTGTAGTTTCAGATTGGGGTTCTATCGGAGAAATGGTCGCACACGGTTATTCAAAAGATCTTAAAGCTGCAGCACTTTCTGCGATTACAGCAGGAAGTGATATGGATATGGAGAGCAATGCATACCGTTATAATTTAGCCGAATTGGTTAAAGAAGGTAAAGTTTCTGTTGATTTGATTGATGATGCAGTAAAACGCATTCTTCGTAAAAAATTCGAATTAGGATTATTTGAAGATCCATACCGATATTCAGATGAAAAAAGAGCTGAAAAAGCTTTAAACAATCCTGAAAACAGAAAAGCAGCGCTTGAAGTAGCTGAGAAAAGTATCGTTTTATTAAAGAATGACAACCAAACATTACCACTTTCTAAAAACCTGAAAACAATTGCATTTATCGGACCAATGGTTAAAGAATACAAAGCAAATATGGGATTCTGGTCCGTTGAATTACCAGATGTAGATTACGATAAATGGGTAGTTTCGCAATGGGATGGTTTGCAGAATAAAGTGGGTAAAAACACAAAATTGCTTTACGCCAAAGGCTGTGAAGTTGACGGAGATAATAAAGACGGTTTTGCCGAAGCTGTTGCAACAGCCAAACAAGCCGATGTTGTGATTTTGAGTATAGGAGAAAGACGAGACATGAGCGGCGAAGCCAAAAGCCGAAGCAATCTTCATTTGCCAGGCGTTCAGGAAGATTTAGTAAAAGCAATTCAGGCAACAGGAAAACCGGTTGTAGTTTTAATAAATGCCGGAAGACCACTTATTTTTAATTGGACAGCAGATAATGTTCCTGCAATTGTTTATACCTGGTGGCTGGGTACTGAAGCAGGAAACGCTATTGCTAATGTTCTGTTTGGAGATTATAACCCTTCCGGGAAATTGCCAATGACTTTTCCGAGAGAAGTGGGTCAGATTCCAATTTATTATAATCATTTTAGTACCGGAAGACCTGCTCCGAATGAAGATGCAACCGGATATGTATCAGCTTATATTGATTTAAAAAACTCTCCCAAATTTCCTTTTGGATATGGATTAAGCTATACGAAATTCAATTATAGTGGTTTGAAATTATCTTCAGCTAAAATGAAGAAAAAGGAAACCATTAAAGTTTCTTTTCAATTATCAAATGTTGGAAAAGTTGCCGGAGAAGAAGTTGTTCAGTTGTATCTAAAAGATAAATTCGGATCTGTTGTAAGACCGATTTTAGAACTAAGGGATTTTCAAAAAGTGAAATTAAATGCTGGAGAATCTAAAACTATTGAGTTTACGATTGATAAAGAAAAACTTTCTTTCTATAATGATAAATTAGAATGGATTGCTGAACCAGGCGATTTTGAAGTCATGATTGGAGCTTCATCTGCAGATATTAAACTGAAATCCAGTTTTGAATTAGTAAATTAAAAACCGGTTTTAACAGAAAAAAATTACATTTGCTGTAAATAATTTAGACCAAATGACAATTACAAATAAGCCTTTATCTGAAGATGAAAAAAAGACACTCAAAAAGGCATTTAAAATTCGTTTTATTCTGGCTGTATTTTTCCTGTTGCCTTTATTTTGTTTACTGCTAATTACATCTAATATTACCATTCAGCAATTTGTGGATTCTGATTATGACGGAATGTCATTTTTTGTTCTGGGATTAATAATTATAGTAGTCTTTTTAGTTTTTAAATATGTAATTCCATTTTACATGAAAGCATATAAAAACACTAAAGAAATTAACAAATTGGTAATAGCTACGCATGTTATAAATTTAGAAAAAAAAATCACTCCAAAAGGAATTAGACACATCATAACAACTGAATACAGAACAATCGACCAATGGACGACATCGATCCTTGACCATCAAACACCATTTTATTTTTCAGATGCGTATGTTGGAATGTCATTAGAAATTCATTGTTTGGAGAATAATAAAACAGATATTCTTAGGATCAAAAAAACGTAGTTAAAAAAATGCCTCTAAAATTTAGAGGCATTTTTTATTTCTAAAAGCTTTGACAAAGCAATATAAGATATCTTTATTTCGCAGCTTCAATTTTTTCTTTCACTTCAGCTTCTGTTCCTTCAAAAACTTCTGTCGTAGTTTTTCCGTTTTCGGTTTTCGTTACTGTTCCAACCGTAACGCCATTTGTTGTAGACAAATTAACCTCAACACGATTTTTATCATATTTTCTGGTATCAAAACAATCCGTTTTTTGGTGAACATATTTTCCGTTTGCATCGTAATGTGCTAAACATTTTGCTGTTTCTTCGGCTGTGCAGCCTTTTTCTTTGCACATTTTAATACATTCTTCTTTAGTCATTCCTGCCATATCTCCACATTTGGAAACTCCGCCTGTATGCATTTCCATTTTACAGCACGAACCTTTTTCGATAATGGCTGAAGACGAATGTCCTTCTCCTAAAATTGGCGCAACTACCAAACCAATCAGACAAGTCAACTTGATTAAGATATTCATTGATGGCCCTGAAGTATCTTTAAACGGATCTCCAACGGTATCACCCGTTACAGCAGCTTTGTGTGCATCAGAACCTTTATACGTCATTTCGCCATTGATCATGACCCCTGCTTCAAAAGATTTCTTGGCATTATCCCACGCACCTCCGGCATTGTTTTGAAAAACTGCCCAAAGTACACCGGAAACGGTAACTCCTGCCATATATCCACCCAACATTTCAGCAACCAATTGATTGTTATCTGCATAAACTAATTTCCCTAATAATACAATTGCAATCGGGAAACCTATTGTCAAGATTCCAGGCAGCATCATTTCACGTAAAGCAGCTTTTGTTGAGATTTCTACACATTTTCCGTACTCCGGTTTTCCGGTCCCTTCCATAATTCCTGGAATTTCCTTAAACTGACGACGAACTTCATACACCATATCCATCGCAGCTTTTCCAACCGAATTCATAGCCAAAGCTGAGAAAACTACGGGAATCATTCCGCCCACAAATAACATGGCTAATACAGGTGCTTTAAAAATATTGATTCCGTCAATTCCTGTAAAAGTTACATATGCTGCAAATAATGCTAACGAAGTTAAAGCTGCAGAAGCAATTGCAAATCCTTTTCCGGTTGCTGCGGTTGTATTTCCTACTGAATCTAAAATATCAGTTCTGGTACGTACTTCTTTTGGTAATTCGCTCATTTCGGCAATTCCTCCGGCGTTGTCTGATATCGGTCCGAAAGCATCAATTGCCAATTGCATAGCTGTAGTTGCCATCATTGCAGAAGCTGCCAAAGCCACACCATAAAAACCAGCCAAAGCATACGAAATCCAGATTGCTGCAGCAAATAATAATACTGTTGGAAAAGTAGAAATCATTCCGGTTGCCAAACCTGCAATAACGTTTGTTCCCGCTCCCGTTGATGATTTTTGCACAATAGCCATTACCGGTTTTGTACCTAATCCTGTATAATATTCCGTAACTGAAGAAATTGCTCCTCCAACTACCAATCCGACTAATGTGGCATAAAAAACACGCATTGATGAAATATCTCTGGAACCTTCGCCAAAAAAAGTCATCTGCATAGTTTCCGGAAGCATATGCTGTACTAAAAAGAAACAGGCAATTGCAGTTAAAACAATCGAAACCCAGTTTCCTATATTTAATGCTTTTTGCACTTGTGCTTCTTTAGCATTATCATCAGATATTTTCACTAACATGGTTCCGATAATGGAGAATAAAATTCCGAAACCGGCAATTGCCATAGGAAGTAAAATTGGACCAATTCCTCCAAAAGCATCCTGAATATTGCCTCCCATATCTTTGATTACGTAGTTACCTAACACCATTGCCGCCAGGACTGTTGCTACATAAGATCCAAATAAATCGGCTCCCATACCTGCCACATCACCTACGTTGTCTCCTACATTATCTGCAATTGTTGCAGGATTACGAGGATCGTCTTCCGGGATTCCAGCTTCAACTTTACCTACTAAATCAGCTCCAACATCGGCAGCTTTCGTGTAAATTCCACCACCAACTCTGGCAAATAAAGCAATTGATTCTGCTCCGAGAGAAAATCCGGCCAATGTTTCCAGAACAACGGTCATTGTTTCGGTATCTTTCCAGACGCCACCGGATAAAAGATTAAAGAAAATTATAAAGAAACCTGTTAAACCTAACACTGCCAGACCTGCAACACCTAAACCCATTACGGTCCCTCCGCCAAAAGAAACTTTTAAAGCCTGCGGTAAACTTGTACGAGCTGCCTGAGTGGTTCTGACGTTTGTTTTTGTTGCTATTTTCATTCCCATATTTCCCGCTAAAGCTGAAAAAAATGCTCCAAAAATGAATGCTACTACTATTAATAAATGTGTTTTAACTCCCGGAATAAAAGTAATTCCGGCTAACGCAATACTTGCAATAATTACAAAGATTGTCAATAATTTGTATTCTGCTTTTAAAAAGGCGAGTGCCCCTTCGTAAATGTGATCTGAAATCTCTTTCATTTTGCCATCACCAGCATCTTGTTTTAAAACCCAAGTCCTTTTTATTCCCATGAAAAGTAATCCAATAATTGCCATAACAATTGGCAAGTAAATCATAAATGCATTCATATTTTAATGGTTTTGGTTAATAGTCAACAAACTAACTAAACGAATTTAAACAAAAAAGCAATACTCCTGACGGGGTATTGCTTTTTTTATAAAATATGAACCTAAAAATTATTTAATACTAAATAATCCTTCTGGTTTATTCTCAATATCATCAAAACGCTTTGTACATTCAGCAATAATTGCAAATGCTTCGTTTATATCTCCCCATCCTTCAACATCTACTTTTTTGTTTTCAAGATCTTTGTAAACCTGGAAGAAATGCTCGATTTCTTTTAATAAATGCGGATTAATATCCGAAAGGTTTTCTAATGAATTCCAGATTGGATCAGAAACTGGTACACAAATAATTTTTTCATCCGGTCCTTTATCATCAGCCATGTGGAAAACACCAATTGGTTTTACTTCAATAACACATCCTGGAAAAGTTGGTTCGTTTATCAAAACCAATACATCAAGAGGGTCACCGTCAAGAGCTAAAGTTTCCGGAATAAATCCGTAATCTGCCGGGTACATCATTGAAGAGAACAACATTCTGTCGAAACGCATTCTTTTGATTTCAAAATCGTACTCATATTTATTTCTGCTTCCTCTTGGTATTTCGATTAATACATCGAAAGTTGTTAGTTTGTCTGCGGTCATTTTTACTATTTATTATTTCTATAATTTCTTCCCGATAATATTTAAATTTTGGTTGTCAGGAACCCACTTTATTTCATCGGAATATTTTTTAATTTTGTGGGTTTCGATTGCAAAAGTAACCCAAAGAATCCTTTTTTACAATGAAAAATACACATTAATCTATGCCTTTTATTCATTAATTAATATAGTTTCCTTTTACATAACAGATAGTTAATACGTAATTTTTCGATTTCGTTTGTTTAAGTAATAATGCCAAAGCAAATATGTGGCATAAGATCGATATGGGCTCCATTGTTCGGCATGAATTTCCATCTCCTGTTTGTCGTGGATATTAAGCAATTCTTTGATTGTATTGACTACTGCAATATCGCCAAGCGGAATTAAATCCGGTTCCTGCAAACAGAACATGAGATAAATATCGATAGTCCAATTTCCGATACCTTTTAATTTTATGAGCTCTTCCCTAACTTGTTTTGCCGATTTCATTGCCAAGCTTTCAATGTCCAGTTCCTTGTTTAAAACGGCTTCTGCCAAGATTTTGATGTATTTTGTTTTTTGACGGCTAACTCCGAGCATTCTAAATTCTTCGTCCGGTAAAACAATCATTGTTTCAGGATTACAAGTTGTATGTGCTTTGATTTTTAAAAATGTGGCTTTCGCCGAATCTATTGAAACTTGTTGTTCAAGAATTAGCAATACCAAAGTTTCAAAACCCTGAGGACGTTTTGGAATTGGAGGTAATCCGTATTTCTCAATGATTTCCTGAAATATTGGATTTTTGGTTAATAAAAAATCGATGGCTTCCCGCATTACTTATCTTTTGCTGTTGATTCAAAAATAAGAAAAATGAAACAAATTCTCGCAAAGACACAAAAACACAAAATTTTTTGCACACAGATTTTGCAGATAGGGCTGATTTATATTTTTTAAATCTAAAATTTATCAGCTTAAATCTGCAAAATCTGCGTGAAATACTTTGAGCTTGCTTAAAAACTCAAAAACGCCAAATCTCTAAGAATAAAACTTAGCGACTTGGCGTCTTTGCGAGATTATTAAAAGGTTTCGACTTCGCTCAACCTGACAATATAGTTTTTAGAAATAGAATCCGAAAGATCCTTTTACTGCAAATTTACTAGCATCCGGAGTATTTAAATAATTACCTCTCCACGAAAAATCGATTCGGAATACTTTGAAGATATTTCCGATTCCGGCATTGTATTCCCAATATACTTTTTCTGGCGCATTATATGGCAATCCTGAAGCATTAATCTCTCTATTGGCACCAGAAATCGTTCCATAAACGCTTTTTACACCAACAAATTCACGCCAGTTTAATTTTCTCATAAATGGAATTCTCGCAAATAACCTTCCTCCAAAATCATGGTTCCATTGCAAAGTTACGTACTCATCTGATATAAACTCATAGAAATTTAAATTACTAAAAGTGTTATCTATCGTAAAATAGGTCTGGTTTCCGGGAATTACACTCATTAATCCTAACGGGATTGTACCAAATGTTTTTCCGGTTTCAAGAATAATATTTGATCTTCCTAGCGGACCAATAACAATAGGCTGTTTATAGTATAACTGCACTTTTTCATAAGCAAAGTCGCTTTTTAAAACTCCTTTAAGACCATAGCTGAAATTAATAAAGAAATGACTAAACGGACTATCAACCAGATCTCGCTCTACCCCAAAACCAATAGTTTTACGGTTTGGCATAAATTCAAATTGAATATTAGCTTCTGATTGAATTACTTTACTTTCCACAATTCCCGCAGGATTTGCTATTGTAGGTAAAGTGGTGTAATAATCTAAACTAAAAGTCTTTGAAGCCGATTCTAATGTTCGATAAGAAAATCCTGCCTGTACAACAAAATTCTTCAATGGCTCAATTTCAAAGGAAACACTACTCAAATTAATATTCGTTAATTTTCCGTTACTGCCTGATGTAAATAAAGCTGATGAAGCAAAACTTCGTCCTAAAATATCATTTGTAGTGGTTAAACTGGCTCCAATCTGCTCTATATCACGCCTGTTCCCTCCCGAAATAATGATGCGTTTTTTCTTGTCAACCATCCATTTCCCGGAAACTCCATATTTAAATTTATTATCATCAAAACCATAAGCTGTATAGGCTTGCACACGCCATGGGTCATTTGGTCCAAAATAAGTTCGCCCTCCTACACGCACTCGGAAACCTTCTACCTCATTATAACCAAATGTGGAAAAAATAGGCCCATAATCAAAGTTTTTAAACTCGACATAACCGCTTCCTAAAATGGAGACGAGACTATAAAGCTGCTTAAACCTTTTGACAGTTTGCAAAGTATCAAGCATTTTATAAATACCTGCTTCATCTTTATTCAATTTTTCAAAACGATTTTCCTTCCAAAATTCAGGCGGTCGGTCATAAACAGCGTTGTCTATAAAATTGACTTCTTCTTTATAAAATTTCTCAGGCTTTTGAACATTGAATTTATGATTTCGGAATAACGTTGTTCGTTTACCGTAAACTCCTTTTGACTTTTCTTTTTTATTTAAAGCAAAATCAGACATCATATAATCTCTTGTCAATAAAAAAATCGAATCATTTTCTACATCAAATTCCTGCTCGATATAAATATCTTTTACCCAGTTAATATTAGCGCTTTTAGTAACACCCATATTAATTTTTTTGATAGCAAAAGTGGTATCATTTACCCAAAAATCCCCTTTAAAGGTTAATTCGTTTTTCCGCCTAGGGTAAAAAACAATATTATAACACCATTTTTTATCAATAAATGCACTGTCTTTCAAGACATAATTGTAAACGTCGATTCCTGTTTTTGAAAGAGGACTTGTAAAACTCTTATCAAAAAACTTAAGGTGATTATCGTAAATATTATAATCTGAATAAAGATCTTTTACGAAAGATAAAATCTGTTGATTTCCGTTAAAACCGGACATTTTATTTCCGGTCATATTTTCTTTTACCTTCTTTAATTTGTTATCTCCGTAAACATCATAAACAGATTCATTAATAAAAATTGGCAGATATGTTTTTCCTGTAACATCAGAAGTATCAACATGATTGAAAACAAACTCCATTCCTTTAAAGAGTTTATTTTTCATGAAAGCACTGTCGATCGTATTCATATCAAATTCGACTTTCTCATACTTCTGCATTTGATATTGATTAAACTGGTACAAACCGTTTTTACGCTTTCTCTCCCAGATTTTTCTCAATATATCTAACGCCGGATTATTTTTCTTGGATGTTTTTCCGGTAAAAATTACGACTTCATTAAGTGCTTCAGGTTCATTTAAAACAATTTTAAAATCATAATTTACTGCTTTTTCCAAAGGAACTTCTTTATCTGAAAATCCTGCCGAAGTAACTAGTAAAGCGGTATAATCATTAGGTGATTCTAAATAAAATCGTCCGTCTTCATTAGAAACTATTCCAGTATTTGAACCTTTGAAAACAATATTTGCAAACGGGATTGGCTGATTAGATTTATCTAAAACAATTCCGCTCACTTTTGTCTGTGCAAAGGCAATATTTGCAAAAGCAAATACAAAAAATAGACCTAGTAAAATTACTTTTTTCATAACGTGCAAAAAAAAACTTCATCAATTAATCTGACTGATGAAGTTTTATAAGTATTGTTTATTTGACTATTTGTACATTACTTTCTTTACTGCTTTTACTACATCAGCTGCATTTGGCAACCAATCTTTCAGTAAAACAGGAGAGTAAGGAGCCGGAGTATCTGCTGTCGTGATACGCTGAATTGGCGCATCAAGAAAATCGAAAGCCTGCTCTTGTACAATATATGTTATTTCAGAAGAAATACTTGCGAATGGCCATGCTTCTTCTAAAATTACCAAACGGTTTGTTTTTTTAACTGATTTTAAGATCGCTTCGTTATCCATTGGACGAACAGTTCTTAAATCGATAATTTCACATGAAATTCCTTCTTTAGCCAATTCATCAGCAGCGATAAAAGCTTCTTTGATGATTTTCCCAAAAGAAACGATAGTTACATCTGTACCTTCACGTTTAATATCTGCAACTCCAAGTGGAATTGTATATTCTCCGTCCGGCACTTCACCTTTATCACCATACATTTGCTCAGATTCCATAAAAATTACAGGATCATTATCACGAATTGCAGATTTTAAAAGTCCTTTCGCATCATAAGGCGTTGAAGGCACAATAACTTTAAGACCCGGAGTGTTGGCAAACCAGTTTTCTAAAGCTTGTGAGTGAGTTGCTCCTAATTGACCTGCAGAAGCAGTTGGTCCGCGAAAAACGATAGGCACATTAAATTGCCCTCCTGTCATCTGACGCATTTTGGCAGCGTTATTTATAATTTGATCAATACCAACTAAACAGAAGTTGAAAGTCATATATTCTACAATAGGACGACAACCATTCATAGCTGATCCTACTGCAATTCCTGTAAAACCAAGTTCAGCAATTGGAGTATCAATCACTCTTTTTTCACCAAACTCAGCAAGCATTCCTTTTGAAGCCTTGTAAGCTCCGTTATATTCTGCAACTTCTTCGCCCATTAAATATATGGATTCATCGTGACGCATTTCTTCACTCATCGCTTCGCAAATGGCCTCTCTAAATTGTATTGTTCTCATAGTTGTATTTTATGTTCTTTTTTCTGATGAGCAAAAATAAATATTTTAAATAACTTAAAAGCATAAATTGAATTTAAAATGACACTAACTTCTCACTATCTTTAGGTTTTAACTTTTTAAAATTTATTGTGATATTTACGAAAACGATATAAACCATCTTTTTTATAAAAATAAATTCAGAAAAATCAGCGTTACATTTATTTTTTATAAAACTTCTATTACATTTGCTACAGTTGAATTTAACCAAAAGCACAACTTTATGAAAAAAAAATATTTATTATTATTTTTACAAGTTTTAATTTGTTTCAGCTGCAGTGACAATGAATCTCTTAAACAAGAAACAAATGCAGAAGAAGTACAACATATCGCAAAAGAACACCATTTTAAATTTTCTAATTCAGACTCAGAAACCCCAATTTTTAAAGTCTCTACAACAATAGAGCTTAAAAAGATTCTAACTCAATATGAAAAAACTCTTAAGACAGTAAAAATCAAAAACATCAATAGCTCACTAATTAGTAAAGATAATAATGCAATAAGTGAACTTATAACCAATACCTACAATTCTTACAAAAACCAACAAAAAACAAATAAAACTTCCGGTTCCAATGAGGAAGATCCACCATATAAATACTCTACGACAGTATATTTTGACAATACATTTCCTGCCTCAAATGTTTATATTAGAATAGATTACAACACAAATTCAGCAGGTCAGATAACTGAAGTATCCGTTTCGTCTGGATCATATGGATATGCATTAGGTAATACTTATACACAAACAGGAGTCAATACATATACTCAGAATGGAGTTCTCGCTTTTCAAGTTAGTGGTCAATTTTCTAGCTCTATAGGTATTGGATCATTTTCAATGACAAATTCTAACAATATAACTTACACAGGCTTTATAAGTATTCCTAGTGGAAATGGTGGAAGCAACCCAACTGGCTGGATTAGACAAGTCCCAGAGCAACTCCCTCCTGGAGAAAGTGAAGAACCAGGCAAAGAAAACGATTAATGAATATTTCAGAACAAAATATGGAAAAGAGTTTAAAAAAAATTATATTATATCTAAGAATAGCTGGAACAGCTTCGCTAATTGTATTCTTTATTATGCAATTGTTAAACAACAATAACAACATTAAAAACTACGTATTGTATTTCAGCGCAGCTTGCTTTGGACTAATTTTAATTTCTGGCTTAATACGTTATTTAAAGAATAATTATTTTAAAGAGTAATTATATTAAAAATATCTTTCAAAATGTCTTCTTCGAAAAATCCTTTGAAGAAGACATTTTTTTTATATCTAAATTCCTCAATAATTACATCTCTAAAAAATCAAAATATAACCTCACATTACATTAATAAACCAACAATTTCCGAAAACGTAATAGTTTTACAAAATATTATGCATGCATAGTATAATTATTCCAAATTAAATTCTAAATTTGTAAAAGAATATTATAAATATAAAATATATACTTATGAAAATATTAGTTTGCATCAGTCATGTACCTGATACTACTTCAAAAATTAACTTCTCCAATGGTGATTCAGAATTCGATACCAACGGTGTACAATATGTAATCAATCCTAATGATGAGTTTGGTCTGACACGTGCAATCTGGTTTCAGGAACAACAAGGTGCCACTGTAACTGTTGTAAACGTTGGAGGCCCTGATACTGAGCCAACTTTACGTAAAGCCCTTGCTATTGGTGCCAACGAAGCAATTCGTGTAAATGCAAACCCAACTGATGGTTTTTTTGTTGCAAAACAACTTGCTGAAGTAATTAAAAACGGAGGTTATGATTTGGTAATTGCCGGTAAAGAATCTTTAGATTATAACGGAGGAATGGTTCCTGGAATGATTTCGGGAATTTTAGGCTCTAACTTTTTAAACTCCTGCACAGGCATAACTGTTGATGGTAACAACGTAAAAGCAATTCGTGAAATTGATGGTGGAAAAGAAACTGTAAGCACTACTTTACCTTTAATTATTGGAGGCCAAAAAGGACTTGTTGAAGAAAAAGATTTGCGTATTCCGAACATGAGAGGAATTATGACTGCAAGAACAAAAGCACTTACTATTCTTGAACCGGTTGATGCTCCTGTAAATACAAAAGCGGTAAAATTTGAAAAACCAGCTCCAAAATCAGCAGTAAAATTAGTTTCAGCTGACAATTTGGATGAATTAATCAATTTATTACACAACGAGGCGAAAGTAATCTAGTAATCAGTATTCAGTCGCAGTTTTCAGGAACAACCTGAAAACTGAAACTTTAAACTTCTAAACAAAAAATTATGTCAATATTAATATATGCAGAATCTGCAGAAGGAAAATTTAAAAAAGTAGCTTTTGAATTAGCTTCATACGCTAAAAAAGTAGCAGAAACTTTAGGAACGACCGTTACCGCTTTAACAGTTAATACTGGCGACGTAAGCGAATTATCAAAATACGGCGTTGACAAAGTATTAAAAGTTACTAACGATAAATTAACAGGTTTTACAGCAAAGGCTTATGCCGATGTTATCAAACAAGCTGCTGAAAAAGAAGGAACAAAAGTAGTTTTACTCTCTTCTACAACAGACAGTATTTATCTTTCATCATTAGTTGCAGTAGCTCTAAATGCCGGATTTGCTTCAAATGTTGTTGGATTACCGGTAAGCACTTCTCCTTTTCAGGTAAAAAGAAACGCTTTCTCAAACAAAGCATTCAATATCACCGAAATCAATACAGATGTAAAAGTTCTTGGTTTAGCTAAAAACTCATACGGAATTTTCGAAAATGCAGGATCAGCAACCGAAGAAGATTTTAATCCAACCATAGGAGACAATGACTTTGGTGTAAAAGTAGAATCTGTAGAAAAAGGATCAGGAAAAGTATCTATCGCTGATGCTGATATCGTAGTTTCTGGTGGACGCGGATTAAAAGGTCCTGAAAACTGGGGATTAATCGAAGATTTAGCTGCTGTTTTAGGTGCAGCAACTGCATGTTCTAAACCCGTTTCTGATCTAGGATGGAGACCTCATAGTGAACACGTTGGACAAACTGGAAAACCAGTTGCAACTAATTTATATATTGCAGTAGGAATTTCCGGAGCAATTCAGCATATTGCAGGTATCAACTCATCAAAAGTAAAAGTAGTAATCAATAATGACCCTGAAGCACCATTCTTTAAAGTAGCTGATTACGGTATAGTTGGAGATGCTTTTGAAATTGTACCAAAATTAACTGAGAAATTAAAAGCTTTTAAAGCACAGCATTCATAATTTAGAAATTCTCTGCAAATATAGCTACCTAAAAATAAGATAATCGTATCTTTGCTTTAGGTAGCTTTTTTGTTCCATATTTTTTGATTAAAATTGCAACTTTATTTTCCAATCAAAAAAAGTATTAAATTGAGGCAGTAAATTGCCCTTTTTACCCATACATATGAGTCTAGTAAAATTATCTATAAAAGGAATATCATACAGTCAAACTCAAAATGGCGCTTATGCCCTAATTTTGAATGAAGTTGATGGCGAGAGAAAATTACCAATTGTAATTGGTGCTTTTGAAGCCCAGTCGATTGCTATTGCCTTAGAAAAAGAAATTAAACCTCCTCGCCCATTAACACACGATTTATTCAAAAACTTCGCCGAAAGATTTGATATTGTAGTAAAACAGGTTATCATTCATAAATTGGTCGATGGCGTTTTTTATTCCAGCCTAATCTGCGAAAGAGATAAAATCGAAGAAATTATTGATGCCAGAACATCTGATGCTATTGCATTGGCATTACGATTTAGTGCTCCGATTTTTACTTATAAAAATATTTTGGATAAAGCCGGAATTTATTTAAAATCAAATACAGCAGAGACAGACCCGGGTTCACAGGAAATTGATGATGTACTTTCGAATCCAGAAACTTTCGGACACGAAGAAGAAACTAATCAATCAGGTGATGTTTATGCAACGCACACTTTACAAGAATTAAATGAACTTTTAGATCAGGCAGTTTCTCAGGAAGATTACGAAAAAGCTGCTAAAATTAGAGACGAAATTTCAAAAAGATAAATTTTATATACAGCTTTAGGCAATAAGCTTAAAGCCTGTAGCGTAAGTCACAAAGCCAAAACAAAATGAAGCAATACTTAGATTTAGTACAGCATGTTTTAGAAAACGGCTGTCAAAAAGGGGATCGAACGGGTACAGGAACAAAGAGTGTTTTTGGATACCAGATGCGTTTTGATTTAAGTGAAGGTTTCCCAATGGTTACAACCAAAAAATTACACTTAAAATCCATTATTTACGAATTACTTTGGTTTTTAAAGGGTGACACCAATATTGCTTATCTTCAGGAAAACGGAGTAAAAATTTGGGATGCCTGGGCAGATTCCAAAGGAAATTTAGGACCTGTTTACGGACACCAATGGCGTAATTGGAATAGTGAGGAAATTGATCAGATTTCTGAGTTAATTACTGAACTAAAAACAAATCCGAATAGCCGAAGAATGTTAGTTTCCGCATGGAATCCATCAGTTCTTCCGGATACAAAAAAATCATTTGAAGAAAATGTAGCCAATAACAAAGCTGCATTACCTCCCTGCCATGCCTTTTTTCAGTTTTACGTGAGCAGTCCTGATCCTGAAAAAGGAGAAACAAAAGGAAAATTATCCTGTCAATTATACCAAAGAAGTGCTGATATTTTTTTAGGAGTTCCTTTTAACATTGCTTCTTACGCACTTTTAACAATGATGATTGCACAGGTTTGTGATTTAGAACCATGTGAATTTATCCACACTTTTGGAGATGCACATATTTACAATAATCATTTTGAACAATTAGAATTGCAATTAACAAGAGAACCAAAGCCATTGCCAAAAATGATTTTAAATCCTGAAATCAAAAATATTTTTGATTTTGATTATAATGATTTTACACTTTTAGATTACGAGCCGCATGCCGGGATAAAAGGAAATGTTGCTGTATAAATATAAAATCCGCTAAAAAGCGGATTTTTTTATACTACTAAAACACTATTTTCACTTCCGGCAAAATCATTCCATTTATATGAATCTGCTTCAGGATCATTCACATAAATCCCGTCAATTACATATTTAAACTCATATATAGCATCTTTAACTAAATCATAAGTTGCCTTAAAAGTTCCATTTTTCAACTTACTTAAAGTTCCTTCTTCAATATTCCAGTTGTTAAAATCTCCAACTACAGCGGCTGAACCAGCGTCTTTCGCTTCAATTGCAAATGTTACTTTACAAACTGGTTTTGTTTTTACAAATTGCTTTTTTAAAGACATAACTATTTCATTTTTAGATTTATACTCAAAGTTCGCAAATTCATTTGAGTAAACAATGTCCTTTAATACGATTTATGATTATAGCAATTAGAAGCGTTTTTTTTACAATATCACCAATTTAGACCTTTCCAAATTTATTAATTCGGATTTAAGGGCTGTTTTGATGTAATAATATTTATTCTAAGATAGCATGTTTTCAAAATAAATTATAACTTTATAATCTATTAGAATTAAATTATGGAAAAAGAAGTGCATGAACAATACGAGTATGCCCGTAAAAGAATCAGGCAAAAAAAAGGATTATATTTTCATTTTGTCCTTTTCCTGTTAGGAAGCCTGTTTTTATTTGTTGCTGATCATTTTTTTGGTTTTAGAATAGGAACTGAACAAAATTGGTGCATTTGGATTATTACTTTGTGGTGTTTTATTTTTATTTTGCACTTTATAAAAGTTTACATAACGGATAGATTCATGAACAAAAAATGGGAAAGAGAACAGATTGACCGCTTGGTTGCCCTTCAACAAAAAAGAATCAATCAATTGGAATCTTCAATCAATGATAATCCCGAAAATAAAATTTAGTTTTAGCATACTATGATTATAATAATAGCGGCTGTTGCCGAAAACAATGCTCTGGGGAAAAAAAACAAATTAGTTTGGCATCTTCCCAATGATTTTAAAAGATTTAAATCGCTTACCACAAATCACCATATTATCATGGGAAGAAAAACTTTTGAAAGTTTCCCAAAACCATTACCCAACAGAACACATATTGTAATCTCCCGTCAGGAAAATTATAACCCAGCGGGTTGTATAGTTGTAGATAGTATTGAAAAAGCTATTGCACTTTGTCCTGAAAATGAAGATTCGTACATCATTGGCGGAGGGGAAATTTATACTTTAGGATTACAATATGCTGATATAATTGAAATAACACGTGTTCATCATACTTTTGACGCTGACGCTTTTTTTCCTAAAATTAATGAGAGGGAATGGCAATTGGTAGAATCCGAACCCAATTTTAAAGATGATACCCATCTTTATGATTATACGTATGAAACTTACATCAAAAAATAAAAAAACATCCTCAATTTCTTGAGGATGTTTTTATTTAAATCCAATGATTAGAGCAATGACCTACTCCAGAAACAGTATTTGATAACATAAAATAAAAATTACAAATATTAAAAACACTCCTGAAAGAAATATTATAACATTTGATATTTTTTGAGAGTACATCTCAAAAAAACCCTTAATACCAAATACCACGAAGGTACTAAAGGCAAAGAAAATTAAAATTTCCAAAAACAAATTTAATCCTAAGAACGTATTTTGCGCTTTAAATATAATACTGCTCTCAAAAACAGTACTTTCAAAACAGCTTACAAGAACAAATGAGATGCTAAGCGCAAGGAGCACCCATTTGATTTGGGTCATTGTATCTCTATTTATCATTGAAAAAATATTAACATTTTTACAATGCTAAATTGACCATTAAATAGTTTACGCGCAATACCCACTTTTAGTGATTTTACAAAATAATTCCAGATGCCTGAAAAAAACATTTCTAACCTAATTAAGAAACACAATTGCAGTTAAATACTTTATGTTATATTTGCGTAAATAAAAAAAATGTCTGAAAAAATAACTCCATACAAAAACTCAACATTAGGCAAAAAAGAGCAGGTTGCACAAATGTTCGATACTATATCAGGAAATTATGATAGTTTAAATCGTGTAATTTCGTTTGGTATAGATGTAAAATGGCGTAAAAAAGTTTTGAAAATAGTTTCTGATTCAAAACCAAAGATAATACTTGATATTGCCACCGGAACTGGAGATCTTGCTATTTTAATGGCACAAAGCAATGCCGAAAAAATTATTGGTTTAGATATTTCTGCCGGAATGCTGGAAGTTGGCAGAAAAAAAATCGAAGATAAAAAACTATCAAATATTATTGAATTAGTTTTGGCTGATTCTGAAAACATGCCTTTTGAAGATAATTATTTTGATGCCATAACAGTTGGTTTTGGTGTTCGGAATTTTGAAAATTTAGAAAAAGGTTTTGCGGAGATTTTAAGAGTTTTAAAACCTAATGGTGTGTTTGTAATTCTGGAAACTTCGGTTCCTGTTAAAACACCTTATAAACAAGGATATCGTTTTTACTCCAAGTACATACTTCCAATTATAGGAAAATTATTCTCTAAAGATAATTCAGCTTATGGATATTTATCAGAATCTGCAGCTGTTTTTCCTTTTGGGGAAGCACTGAACAATATTTTGAGAAAAATTGGGTTTATAAATGTTGTGGCGATGCCTCAAACTTTTGGAGTTGCAACCATATATTCTGCTTCTAAAAAATAGTATGAAAAAAACAGTAGTCTTAATTTTATTAGTATTATCTACACAAGGATATTCTCAATTTGCTAAAGGTATATTTAGCAAAGATCCTATTATTAATCTGGAAAACTGGCAAAAACAGCGCCTATACTTCGGATATTATTTAGGTTTTAATAGCTTTGACTTTAAGATTGACTATAAAGAAGTTGTGCCACAAGATATTCAGGTCAAGAAAACGACAGGTTTTAATGTCGGGATTGTAGCAGATTTAAGACTTCAGGAATATGTTAATTTGCGTTTTGAGCCTGGTTTATATTACACAAAACGTGATCTGTACTTCCCTAATTTTACTTCAGAAAATGATTATTTAAGAGAAGTTAGCAGTACATATATTCATTTTCCCTTATTATTAAAATTTTCAGCTTTACGTACTGGAAACATCCGTCCTTTTTTGACAGGAGGACTTTCTACAACTTTAAATTTATCCAGCAACTCAAAATCTAAAGATGATAATTTCGAAGGAAAGTTCAGAGTAAAACCCTGGACCTCTGCTTATGAAATTGGTTTTGGTATAGATATTTTCTCTGAATACTTTATTTTCTCCCCTTCCATAAGAGGTATGTTTGGTATAAGTGATGAATTAATACGTGACAATAAAACTGCTCAAAATCCAAATAGTCCATGGACTGATAATATTGATTCTATGAAATCGAGAGCGATTTTAATAAATTTTACTTTTCATTAAAACAAAAGCCTAACTATTTCGTTTAAACTCACTAAGAACAATAGCGGTGGCAGTAGCTACATTTAAACTTTCCGTTTTTTGTAGTTCACCAAATCTGGGAATTGTGAGCCGGCTTGTTACCATTTTTTCAATTTCTGCAGAAATTCCATTGGCTTCATTACCCATAATAATGATTCCGTTTTGAGGTAATGCGGATTGATAAATGTTTTCACCATTCATAAATGTTCCAAATACAGGCAATTTTGTTTTTGCGATTAAAGCTTTTAAGTCAAGATAATTTACATTAACTCTGGCAACAGAACCCATTGTAGCCTGCACTACCTTTGGATTGTAAATATCAACAGTTTCTTTTGAACAAACAATTTGTTGAATTCCGAACCAATCGCAAAGCCTTAAAATGGTTCCTAAATTTCCCGGATCCCGGATGTCATCTAACGCTAAAATTAAACCCGAGTCAATTATCGGATTTTCGTCTGGAATTTTAAATACTGCCAGACAGGAATTAGGAGTTGACAAAGCACTTATTTTTTTAAGCTCTTGTTCTGTAATAGAAGTACGTTTTGAAAATTCGACCTTCTCAAAATCATTTTGTGTGGTGTATAAATGTTCTAATTCAAAATTGGATTGCAACAATTCCTGAATTACTTTTACTCCTTCTGCAAAAAATAACTGATTAGCAAAACGTTGCTTTTTTTGATGTAAACCTGATATAAGTTTTATTTGGTTTTTACTAATCATAAAATATAATGTACTTTTGAATTAAATATTTAAAAACACTTGAAAAAGATTTTTACAAAAATAACAGCATTTATTCTAATAGCAATATTTATTTGCGCTTGTAATGCTGTAAAAAGAGTTCCGGACGGAAAAAAGCTGCTTACAAAAAATGACATTATTGTAAACGGCAAATCTACAAATGACGAGGTAGCCTTTAATCAGATGTATCAAAAACCAAATGGTACTTTGTTAGGTTATCGCCTGCGTCTGAATTTATATAATCTGGCTAATTTAAATCCCGACTCAACTTATCAGGCAAAATTTAAAAACAATCCAGGCAAATATGAACGTCAATCCAAAATACTATCTGCTAAACAGGTTGATCGTCTTGGACAGTCTTTTTGGTATAAAGGAATTCACGAGTTCTTAAAAAGAACCGGAGAAGCTCCTGTAATTATTGACACTTCGAAAACAAAAAAAACGCTGCTACGCTTAAAATCGTATTATTTCAATAATGGTTATTTTAATGTCGCAACAAATTACAATATTGACACTACAGGATATAAAAAAGCAAAAATAAATTATAATATTACAACAGGAACTGTTTACACTTTAGATTCTATCAGAAATACTATAAGCACTCCGGCTTTAGACTCTTTGTACAAAAAAAATCCTGAAGCTTCTGTTTTAAAATCAGGCAATCAATATAAAACCAGTGATTTTGAAGAAGAAAAAAACCGCATTACTACCTACTTTAGAAATCATGGTGCTTACTTTTTTCAACCAACTTATGTTACTTTTGATATTGATACTATTGGCAAAAAAAACAAAGCTGATATCAATTTAATCATCAAAAACAACAGTATTCAGGAGAAAGATTCAAGCAGGACTGAACCTTTTAAATTGTATAAAATAAGCGACGTTAACATCTATACCGATTATTCTCCTACCCGTGCGAAAAGCCAGGTTAAAGACAGTACAACTTACAACAACTTTAATCTGTACAGTTATGATAAATTAAAATACAAACCACGTGCTATTACAGATGCCATTTTTATCACAAAAGGTAATACGTATGCTGATTTCAGAACTACACTTTCATCACGTTATTTAAACAATCTGAAAATTTTCAACTATCCTTCAATACAATATGAAGTTGATAAACGTGACCCAACAGCACAATCATTAATCGCAAATGTTTATTTAACACCCAGAAAAAAATATAGTTTTGGAGCTACTTTTGATTTAACTCATTCAAATATTCAGGATTTTGGAATTGGAGCCAGTATTTCAGAAACTATCAGAAATGTATTTAACAGAGCTGAAACTTTAGAAATTTCAACCCGTTTAAATATTGGTTCTTCTAAGGACATGGCAAATCCAAACAATAATTTCTTTAATGTTTCTGAATATGGGGTCGATTTAAAACTAAACTTTCCAAGAATCTTACTGCCTTTTGGAACTGAGAAAATTATTCCAAAAAGCATGATTCCTTCTACGGGTATAACTTCAGGTTTTTCTAAACAAAGGAATATTGGTTTAGACAAAGAAAGTTTTACAGGAGGCCTGTCCTATCTTTGGTCTCCAAAAAGATATAATTCTGCAAAATTAGATTTGCTTAACGCACAATATATTCGTAACCTGAATCCTGATAATTATTTTAGGGTTTATACTTCGTCTTATGATGAATTAAATAAAATTGCTGGTATTTATAACACTAATCCTGCTTATATTGAAAATGGAAATTTAACTATAAATGGGGGAACTACAGGCTTTACGAATGATGTTTTATCGGGAGTTATTCCTGCGTTAAAACCTGGAGATGAAGACTACAAAAACGTAAAAAGTATTGAAGAAAGAAGAGTCAGACTTACCGAAAACGACTTTATTTTAGCTTCCAGCTATACCTTTACTAAAACCACTAAAAAAGATTTAGCAGATAATAATTTTTATCAGTTCAAAACAAAATTAGAAAGTGCCGGTTCATTGTTATCCTTAATTTCTTCTGCCGGAAATTTTGCGAAAAATTCTAATAATAAGTACGAAATATTTAACCTCGAATATTCAGAATATATAAAAACCGAATTCGATTATATCAAACATTGGGATTTTGGTAAAGAAAAGGTATTAGCGGTAAGGTCCTTTTTTGGCATCGCAATTCCTTTTGGAAACTCAGATTACATTCCGTTTTCACGAAGTTATTATGCAGGGGGATCTAATGACAATCGTGCCTGGCAGCCGTATGCTTTAGGCCCGGGAAGCACTGATGCAGTAAATGATTTTAATGAAGCAAACATGAAAATCGCTCTTAGTGGTGAATTTAGATTTAAAGTTTTCGGAGATGTAAAAGGTGCCATTTTTGCAGACGCCGGAAATATCTGGAATGTACTTGATAATGTAACCGATGAAAAAGCAAAATTTAACAACTTAAACGATTTAGCTGAAATTGCTTTAGGTTCAGGATTTGGTTTACGATATGATTTAAGTTTTTTTGTTGTTCGCTTAGATTTAGGCTTCAAGACTTATAATCCGGCACATGAGCCGGGTAATCGCTGGTTCAAAGAATACAATTTTGGGCACTCGGTTTTAAATTTTGGGATAAATTATCCTTTCTAATGCTAATTAATTCTTATTTTTGCAACCTAAAAACCTAAAAACAACTAAAAAAAATTACAATGGCACACAATATTAAACCAGGAGTGGCTACAGGAGATCAAGTACAGGAAATCTTTAATTATGCAAAAGAAAAAGGATTTGCGCTTCCTGCAGTAAATGTAACAGGCTCAAGTACAATCAATGGAGTTCTTGAAACTGCTGCAAAACTTAACGCACCGGTTATCATTCAATTTTCAAATGGAGGAGCACAATTTAACGCTGGAAAAGGATTATCTAATGCAGGTGAAAAAGCAGCAATCGCTGGTGGAATTGCAGGAGCAAAACATATTCATACTTTAGCAGAAGCTTACGGCGCAACAGTAATTTTACATACTGATCACTGTGCAAAAAAATTATTACCTTGGATTGATGGTTTGTTGGATGCTTCTGAAAAACATTTTGCAGAAACAGGAAAACCATTATTCAGTTCTCATATGATCGATTTGTCTGAGGAGCCAATCGAAGAAAACATTGAAATCTGTAAAGAATACCTGGCCAGAATGAGCAAAATGGGTATGACACTAGAAATCGAGCTTGGTATTACAGGTGGTGAAGAAGATGGTGTTGACAACTCTGATGTTGACAGTTCAAAATTATATACGCAGCCGGAAGAAGTAGCTTATGCTTACGAAGAATTATCTAAAGTAAGTCCAAAATTTACTATTGCTGCAGCTTTTGGAAACGTTCACGGGGTTTACAAACCAGGAAACGTTAAATTAACTCCAAAAATCTTAAAAAATTCTCAGGATTTCGTTCAAAACAAATTCAAAACTGGTCATAATCCGGTAGATTTCGTTTTCCACGGAGGTTCAGGTTCTACACTTGAAGAAATCAGAGAAGGAATCAGCTACGGAGTTATCAAAATGAACATCGATACTGATTTACAATTTGCATTTACTGAAGGTATCCGTGATTATATGGTTAAAAATATTGACTATTTAAAAACACAAATCGGTAACCCTGAAGGTGCTGATGCTCCTAACAAAAAATATTATGACCCAAGAAGATGGGTTCGTGAAAGCGAAGTGACATTCAACGCAAGACTTGAACAAGCTTTTGCAGATTTGAATAACGTAAATACATTATAAAAAGTGATCAGTATACAGTTTTCAGTTTTCAGTTCAAAAATGCTGAAAATTTAAAACTGTTTATTAAAAACTGAACACTGAAGTTGATTACTGAACACTGAATACTATAAAGATGGCTTGGTTTAAAAGACAGGAAAAAGGGATTACGACCGCTACAGAAGACAAGATGGACGTTCCGAAAGGATTGTGGTACAAATCTCCTACCGGAAAAATTATTGATGCTGACGAATTGGCCAGAAACTTATTTGTTAGTCCTGAAGATGATTTTCACGTTCGAATTGGAAGCGCTATCTATTTTGAGATTTTATTCGACAACAACGAATTTGTTGAATTAGATAAAAACATGACATCTAAAGATCCTTTGCATTTTGTGGATACGAAAAAATATGCAGAGCGATTGAAAGATGTAATGGAGAAAACTCACCTTAAAGATGCTGTTCGTACCGGAGTGGGTAAATCTAAAGGAAAAGAACTTGTAATCTGCTGTATGGATTTTGCCTTTATTGGCGGATCAATGGGAGCTGTTGTAGGTGAAAAAATTGCCCGGGGAATTAATCACGCGATTAAAAACAAACTTCCTTTTGTAATGATTTCTAAATCTGGCGGAGCCCGTATGATGGAAGCTGCTTATTCGTTAATGCAATTGGCTAAAACGTCAGTAAAATTAGCACAGCTGGCAGAAGCTGGTTTACCATACATTTCCTTATGTACAGATCCAACTACCGGAGGAACAACTGCATCATATGCCATGTTAGGAGACATTAATATCTCTGAGCCAGGTGCTTTGATTGGTTTTGCCGGACCGCGTGTGGTTCGTGACACTACAGGAAAAGATTTACCGGAAGGTTTTCAAACTGCTGAGTTTCTTTTAGAGCATGGTTTCCTTGATTTTATTACGCCAAGAAAAGATTTAAAAGACAATATCAATTTGTATATCGACTTGATTCAAAATAACGAAATTAGATAGTTTCTAACTTCTAAATACACAAAATCCCATTTGCAAAAGTAAATGGGATTTTTTTATATCTTTATTTCAAATCTTAGTTTATGAAAAGAGTTTTTATTGGTTTTGTAATTTGCCTGTTTCTTTTGAATTGTACAAAAAAAGAAAAAAAGATTATCAAAAATAAGCCTTATATAATTTCATATGAAAACCAAAAACTTCAAAAATATAAAGACTCATTAAAAGAAAGTAAAAGTAAATTAGTCCTTCCATCAACAAAAGGATTTTATGGTGAAAGTCAGCTTATAATTGATAAAAAAGGTGATTTATATTATTATCAAAAAGAATATATTCAAATCCTATGTAATTACGGCCAAGAAAATGATACACTTCCCCATTTTCTAAATTTAAAACCAAAAGATATTGTCAAAGTTCCACAAAAAAGTTTAAATGATTTTATTTCAGAAAACATTCTAACAAAAGAGAAAAACAGACAAATTCTAATAATTGCTTCCCAAAATGACACTATTAAAAATGATTACTTATTAAATTTCTTAAAAAGCAACATCATTCAAACATATCACATTAGAAAAACCACCCAAGAAGAAGATACTGTTTTTAAATACAAGAAAAATGGTGAGTATTATGATTTTGAAAATATTAAATGGGATAAAACAAAAATCAAACTACCAAAATATAAAACTTAGAGCCTTAGCAACTCAGTATCTCAGAACCTCAGAAATTACATCCCTGTTCTAATCGCTTCAACCGGATCTAAATTCGCAGCTGAAATCGCAGGTAAAATTCCTGAAATTAATCCAATAAGGGCAGCCAAAGTTGTTCCCAAAACAATGTTTCCAAAACTCAAAACAAATTCAAAATCGAGTACTTTTGTCAAAATCAATGCAATGCCCCAAACCATCAGCAATCCTATAATTCCTCCAATTACAGAAAGAATGATTGCTTCGAATAAAAACTGAAATAAAATAAATCGGTTTTTAGCGCCAAGCGATTTCTGAATTCCTATTAAATTCGTGCGCTCTTTTACAGAAACAAACATAATGTTAGCGATTCCAAAACCTCCAACCAAAAGAGAAAATCCACTGATAATCCATCCTACAACATTCATCTGACCTAAAATTCCATCAATAAAATCAGTAAAACCTGAAAGTACATTGATGAAAAAATTATCCATCTCTCCTGCTTTCATTCCACGAATGGCTCTTAGTTTTTGTGCCACTTCGGCTTTATAAGCATCCATATCGATTCCTTTTACAGGTTTTAAAACAATTACAGGTGTCATTGCGTCGCTATCACCATACATTCTGCGTAAAAAATTAGCCGGAAAATAAACAGAAGTGTCATTACTATCACCAAAAAAACCTGCCCCTTGTTTTACCATCACACCAATAACGGTAAAACGTTGACCATACAAACGAATACTTTTCCCGATGGGATCGCTTTCTCCAAAAAGTCCATTAGCAATATCATATCCTAAAACAATTACAGGAGTTCCCGAATTTGATTCAGATTCATTGTAGAATCTTCCTTTTTCAAAACTTAATCCATCAATATCAACCATTTCAAATGAAGACGGAATCATATTTACATCTGCTACAGTTTTCGAATCATATTTTAGACTTTCATGATTTACAAAAAGCTGATAGCCGACCTGATCTGTGTTATTAAGAGAATTTTTTAAATTAATGTACTCGTCGTATTTTACATTCGGGAATTGTTCTCTTTTCCATTGCGGAATTTCCGACGGTCCAAAACAATATTTCATCAAATAAATCGTATTTTTATCTAAACTGCTCAAATCTTTAGAAATCTTTCGATCTAAAGAATCGACTGCTGCTAATACGGCAATAATCGAAAAAATACCAATAGTCACACCTAACAATGACAACAGAGTTCTCAATTTGTTATTTCGTAAAGCATTTATGGCAAAACTCAGACTTTCTTTTAATAACCTTAGATAAACCAGCATATAATCGTATTTTTCAATAAAGTAAAATTCAATAAATTAAAAACAAAAACCTAATAAAAGTTAACTTACTCATCAGTAGATTTTTTTAGCATAATGTTACAAGAATTCCTTTAAATATATTATCAAAAAAAACTACTTTTGCAGTCTGAAAATTATAACTACACAATGAGCACAACTAAAACAATACAATCAGCATTAATATCTGTTTTTTCGAAAGATGGATTAGAGCCTATCGTTAGAAAATTACATGAACAAAACGTTACACTTTATTCAACCGGAGGAACTGAAGATTTCATCAAAAACTTAGGGATTCCTGTCGTTCCTGTTGAAGATATCACTTCTTTTCCTGAAATTCTTGGTGGAAGGGTAAAAACATTACACCCAAAAATTTTTGGCGGAATTTTGAATCGTCAGGATAATGAAAGTGATGTACAGCAAATGAAGGAATTTGATATTCCGCAGATTGATTTGGTAATTGTTGATTTGTATCCATTTGAAAAAACAGTTGCTTCAGGTGCAAGCGAACAAGATATTATTGAAAAAATTGATATTGGCGGAATTTCATTAATCCGTGCCGGTGCAAAAAATTTCAAGGATACGGTAATTGTTGCTTCGGTAAACGAATACAGTTTGCTTTTAGATTTGATTACAGAACAAAACGGAGCAACAACTCTTGAAAACAGAAGATTATTTGCTACAAAAGCTTTTCACGTTTCTTCTCACTATGACGGAGCTATTTTTAATTATTTCAATACAGATGAAACTATCTATAAAGAAAGTATTGACAATGGCCAGGTTTTACGTTACGGTGAAAATCCTCACCAAAAAGGATTCTTTTTTGGAGATTTTGATGCAATGTTCAAAAAAGTTCACGGAAAAGAGTTATCTTACAACAACTTACTTGATGTTGATGCTGCTGTAAACTTAATTAATGAGTTTAAAACTGACGGACCAACATTTGCTATTTTAAAACATAATAATGCTTGTGGCTTAGCTTCAAGAAAAACAATCAGCGAAGCTTATTTAGCTGCTTTGGCTTGCGATCCAACATCTGCTTTCGGTGGTGTTTTAATTGCAAATACTAAAATAGATTTAGCTACAGCCCAGGAAATAAATAAACTATTTTGTGAGGTCGTGATTGCTCCAAGTTATGATGACGATGCAATTGCTGTATTACAGGAAAAGAAAAATAGAATTATATTAGTTCTAAACGAAGTTGAATTGCCATCACGACAAGTTAGGACATGTCTTAACGGATTGTTAATTCAGGACAGAAATAATATTACAGATACTAAAGAGCATTTAAAAACCGTTACAATTACAGAGCCTACCGCTTCTGAAATTGAAGATTTAATATTTGCTTCAAAAATTTGTAAAAACACAAAATCGAACACAATTGTTTTTGCAAAAAACGGAACATTAATTTCATCAGGAACTGGTCAGACTTCAAGAGTTGATGCTTTAGTCCAGGCTGTTGATAAGGCAAAAGCTTTTGGATTTGATTTAACCGGAGCTTCTATGGCAAGTGATGCATTTTTTCCTTTTCCTGATTGTGTAGAATTAGCCAAAAAAGCAGGAATTACAGCAGTAATTCAGCCCGGAGGTTCAATAAAAGATGAATTAAGCATAAATTATTGCAACGAGAATAATCTTGCAATGGTATTTACAGGAACACGTCATTTTAAACATTAATTTGTTTAACTTTGTTGGATAAATTATTTATAACATTTTAAACCCCTAAAAAACTTATGGGATTTTTTGATTTCATGACCGAGGATATTGCGATAGACCTTGGTACCGCAAACACTTTAATCATACATAATGATAAAGTTGTTATTGATAGTCCGTCGATCGTTGCACGTGATAGAATATCAGGCAAAATCATTGCTGTTGGTAAGGAAGCCAATATGATGCAAGGTAAAACACATGAAAACATCAAGACCATAAGGCCTTTGAAGGATGGTGTAATTGCTGATTTTGATGCTTCAGAAAAAATGATCAATATGTTCATTAAAAGTATTCCGGCATTGAAAAAAAGAATGTTTACTCCAGCTTTAAGAATGGTAGTATGTATTCCGTCCGGTATTACTGAGGTTGAAATGCGTGCAGTAAAAGAATCTTGTGAGAGAGTAAACGGAAAAGAAGTTTATTTGATTCATGAACCAATGGCAGCAGCAATTGGTATTGGTATCGATATCATGCAGCCAAAAGGAAACATGATTGTAGATATTGGTGGTGGTACAACTGAAATTGCCGTTATCGCATTAGGCGGAATTGTATGTGACAAATCTGTAAAAATTGCAGGTGACGTTTTTACAAACGATATTGTTTATTATATGCGTACACAACACAATCTTTTTGTTGGAGAAAGTACTGCTGAGAAAATAAAAATCCAGATTGGAGCTGCTATCGAAGATTTAGACGGTCCTCCAGAAGACATGTCAGTTCAGGGTAGAGATTTACTTACCGGTAAACCAAAACAAGTAGATGTTTCATACCGTGAAATTGCCAAAGCGTTAGATAAATCGATTCAACGTATTGAAGATGCCGTAATGGAAACTTTATCTCAAACTCCTCCTGAATTAGCAGCAGATATTTACAATACAGGTATTTATTTAGCTGGCGGTGGATCTATGTTAAGAGGTTTAGACAAACGAATTTCGCAAAAAACAGATTTACCTGTTTACATTGCTGAAGATCCATTAAGAGCAGTTGTTCGCGGAACCGGAATGGCACTTAAAAACATTGCAAAATTTAAAAGTATCTTAATTAAATAAGATTCTAAAAATACAATCAATATCTTTATTAGAGTTGAATCTATCCATTTGACTCTAATAAACTTTGAACCCAAAAGCATATCCTGAAACAAAATAACCGAACAAGAAATGCAGCAAATTTTTAATTTCATTATAAGAAACAGTAATCGATTGCTGTTTTTGCTGCTTTTAGGTATTTCGTTGGCACTCACAATCCAATCCCACTCTTTCCACAAAAGCAGAATTGTAAGCTCTGCTAACTTTATAAGTGGCGGTGTTTATGAAAAAATCAACAACGTTAATGAGTATTTGAATTTGAGAACCGAAAATGACGAGCTGATACTTGAAAACGCAAGATTAAAAAGTCTTTTATTTAGTATAGAAGACACAACCAAAGCACCAATGATTGATAGTCTTAAAGGTGTTAAACCTGCTGACATCATTGTTTCAAAAGTAATTCATAATACATACAATACGCACGAAAACTACATTACTTTAAATTCCGGAGCAAAAGAAGGAGTAAAACAGGATATGGGTGTAATAAATAGTTTAGGTATTATTGGTATTGTAGATAAAACTTCTGCTAATTATTCCACAGTGGTAAGTATTCTGAATATGGAATCGCATATCAATGCTAAGATCAAAAAATCAAACCACTTTGGGTCATTAACGTGGAATGGAAAAAGCACGGGATTTGTTCAATTAGTGGATGTTCCAAGGTTGGCTTCGATTAAAAAAGGCGATACTATTGTTACTGGTGGACAATCTGAAATTTTTCCTGAAGGAATTAATATCGGGACTGTTGAGAAGATGTATACACAGGACAAAACAAGTTTTTATGTTATAGATGTTAAATTATTTAACGACATGACCAATTTAGGACATGTATATATTATTAAAAGTAAAGACAGAGAAGAACTTATTAATTTAGAAAAAAAGGAGAAAAAATGAATAGCGCATTGTTAGTCAATATTTTTCGATTTATTATGTTCCTGACAATTCAGATTGTTATTTTTAATAATATGAATTTTTTAGGTTACATAAGCCCTTTCCCATATATTTTATACATCATTTTATATCCTGTAAACAGTAACAGGTCAGGTTTAATAATTTCCAGTTTTTTATTAGGCCTTACTATGGATATGTTTTGCAATTCAGGAGGTGTTCACGCTGCAGCCTGTGTATTATTAGCCTATTACAGACCTTATATTTTTAAATTTTCTTTTGGATTAAGCTATGAATACCAAACAATCAAATTAAACGAATCACTAACGCCCGAGCGCTTTTCATTTATTTTGGTTTCAGTTTTATTACATCATATCGTTTTATTTATTCTGGAAGCTTTCCAATTTAAATATATTTGGGATATTTTACTCCGAACTTTATTCAGTTCTGTTTTTACAATACTCACTTCAATAATAATCATATATCTTATTAAGCCAAATAAACGATGAGAAAAGTCCTGCTGCCCACTTTAATTATTATTGCAGCATCTTTGCTAGTGATCAGGATATTTTATTTACAGGTTATTGATGATTCTTTCAAATTAAAATCAGAAAATAATGCCATCAAAATAAAATACGATTATCCTGAGCGCGGATATATTTTTGACAGATACGGAAAGCTCCTTGTCGCAAATCAGCCTTCTTATGACATCATGGTTATTCCCAGGGATATTAAAAAAGATTTGAATGTTGCCGAATTTTGCGAATTATTAGATATTACAAAAGAAGAATACAACAAAAGAATAGCTAAAGCAAAAGTTTATAGTCCGAGATTACCATCTGTTTTTTTAGCACAGCTTAACAAAACTGAATTTGCTGCTTTCCAGGAAAAAATCAGAAAATTTGAGGGTTTTTATTTCCAAAAACGTTCCCTTCGTGATTACGAAGTAGATTACGGTGCAAATATTTTTGGATTTATAACGCAGGTAAACGAAAGTCTGATTGCCAAAAACCCTTATTACAACAGTGGTGATTTAATTGGAAAACAAGGTGTTGAACAAAGCTACGAGGAAGTTCTAAGAGGTATAAAAGGAGTAAAATACATTCAAAAAGACAAATACAATCGTGAGATTGGTTCTTATAAAGATGGAAAATACGACACTATTGCTGTACAGGGAGAAGACATTAATTTGACTATTGATGCTGAACTTCAAAAATATGGCGAAGAATTAATGATTAATAAACGAGGTGGAATTGTAGCCCTTGAACCAAAAACAGGGGAGATTTTAGCACTTGTAACTGCACCATCTTATGATCCCGCTATTCTGGTTGGAAGACAGCGTTCTAAAAACTATACGCTTTTATATCATGATTCTATTGCAAAACCACTTTACGACAGAGGACTGTTAGCAGAATATCCTCCAGGCTCCCCTTTTAAAATTATGACGGGGCTTGTAGGCCTACAAGAAGGAGTTGTAGATGAAAGCACTACTTTTATTTGTAATCATGGTTTTGCGTATGCTCCCGGCAGATTTCAAAGATGCCATTGTGGTGGTGGCGTTCGTGATCTCCACGTTGGAATCTATAAATCATGTAATGCCTATTTTTCGAATGTTTACTTACGAACTATTAGTAAATACCCAAGTGCTCCTAATGCCGTAGATGTCTGGAGCAATCATATAAAAAGTTTTGGACTCGGACAATTTATGGGCTATGACTTACCAATTGGTAAAAGGGGGAAAATTCCAAATTCAAAAACCTATAAAAAAATGTATCCTGATTGGGGTTGGAGCGGAAAAACAATTATATCTAATGCCATTGGTCAAGGAGAAGTCCTTATGACTCCAATTCAACTTGCGAATATGATGTCGGCTGTTGCCAATGAAGGTTATTATTATACCCCTCATATCATCAAGAAAATTAAAGGCGAAAAAATTGATGCCCGGTTTACAACAAAGCACGTAACCACAATTGACAAAAAATATTTTAAACCTATGATAAGTGGTTTATTTGATGTTTATAATTTTGGAACGGCTTATGCGCTTAAAGTTGAAGGCATTGATATTTGTGGAAAAACAGGTACAGCAGAAAATTTCGCTAAAATTAACGGAAAAAGAACACAACTTAAAGACCACTCTATCTTTGTGGCTTTTGCACCAAAAGACAATCCAAAAATAGCCATCGCTATTATGATTGAAAACGGTGGTTTTGGAGCAACAATTGCAGGACCAATTGCCAGTTTAATGATTGAAAAATATTTAAAAAGAAAAATTTCAAGAACGGATTTAGAAGTTAGGGTTTTAAATAAGAGCCTGGCGTCTGAATATGCCAAATTAGGAGGTCTCACCGAAGCTAGTCTTATAGAATCTACTCCAAAGGATTCTGTTATGAAAGCTAAAATAGTGACCCCAAAAGTCATTACGCCAAAAACAGAAATTAAGAAGACAACAATAGACACTACAAAAAAACCATAACAAGGATTATTTCAAATGAAAAATCAAAGTGTAAAAAAAAATATTGATTGGATAAGTGTTATTATCTACAGTGTTCTGGTGATTCTGGGCTGGCTAAATATATATTCCTCTTCCTTATCCTCAACAGAAGGAACTTATGAAAAACAGCTTATATTTATAGCCTGTACTATCCCATTAATTTTTATTGTCTTATTTGTAGATGGAAAATTCTACGAAAAATATGCAAGTATTATTTTCGGAGTCTCTTTATTATCACTGGCAGGTTTATTTCTTTTCGGAAAAACGATTGCCGGACAAAGATGCTGGTATGCTATCGGAAGCTTTACTTTACAACCTTCAGAATTTGCAAAAGCCGCAACATCATTAGCATTGGCTAAATATCTAAGTGATACACAAATTAACCTTAAGGAAGTTAACCGGCAAATTCAGGCGCTTGCAATAATATTTTTGCCTGTAATTTTAATTTTACCGCAACCGGACCCGGGAAGTGCCTTAATTTATAGTATTTTCATTATTGTTCTGTACAGAGAAGGATTACCTTCCTGGTATGTGTGGACAGGTTTTATAACTATTTTATTATTTGTTTTAACACTTATTTTAGAACCATATGTAGTAATTCTGATCGCATTGCTGGTGTTGATAATAATACATTTTAAAGGGCGTGTTGTAGATAGAAACATTATTTTAAGCGGAATACTGCTTGCCATAATTTCTGCTTTTGTTTTTTCAGTAAATTATGTATTTGAAAATGTTTTTAAACAACATCACAGAGACCGTTTTAATATTTTGCTTGGAAAAAGTGTCGATATGAAAGGTATCGGATACAACACCAACCAATCTGAAATTGCAGTTGGTTCCGGTGGATGGATTGGAAAAGGTTTTTTAGAAGGAACACAAACAAAAGGAGGATTTGTACCGGAACAACATACAGATTATATTTTTACAACTGTTGGTGAAGAATGGGGCTTTGCAGGATCATTTATTGTTATTGCCCTTTTTGTCGGATTGCTTTTAAGAATAATTTATTTAGCCGAAAGACAAAAAACAAAATTTAGCAGGGTATATGGATATTGTGTTGCCGGAATTTTATTCATCCACTTTTTTGTTAATATCGCAATGGTTATTGGTATTTTTCCAACAATCGGCGTACCTCTTCCCTTCTTTTCTTACGGAGGTTCAGGGTTATGGGGGTTTACAATTTTATTATTTATCTTTTTAAAAATGGATGCTAATAAAGTAAATGAATGGTAGCTTAAAATATGTAAAAAAAAATCCGAAGATAACTTCGGATTTTTTTTTACATATAACTTAAAATTTCTTTTTTATAAGTATCATATTCTCCTTGAAGAATCAAACCGTTATCTAGTAACTTTTTATAATTCTGCAATTTATCAAAAAGCTCTTCTTTCGACAACTCACTTAATTTACGTTCACCAGTCAAAGTTTGAGTTTGTTGGATTGGTTCAAATGTTTCATATGAAGTTGTTGCCGGCAATATTTCAGCAAAATTTGTTACTTCTTCTGTTTCAATTTCTTCTACATCATCAAAATCATTTTCTGTCTCAATTGAGTTTACAACCTCAGGAGCAGAAACTATTGTGCCGGTTTCAGGATTTTTAAGCAAATCTAATTGCTCTTTTGCATAAGTATATATTTTTCTTGCCTGAATTTTCGGAATGTAATCTATGGAAATAGACAAATCTGTATTAGTGTTAAATGAAAATTCAGAACCCAGGATATTTTCCTTTACAAAAGTGGCTGCAATATCATCCCAGGTATAATCCGTAAAATCCATAGAAAGTCCAAGATTTTTAGGCTTACAGATGATAATTCGTTTGTTTGTTAAGATAATACTATCCGGAAAAACAGTAATTGCTGGCTTTTTCTGAACTGCAATATATCCAATTTCTTCATTTCTCATCAATAAATCATTGAGTTTTGAAGTGATTTTCTCAATAGCTTTTGGGTCTTGTTCCTCGTTCAGAAATTTTTTAAATTGTTCTTTCATGTTTTTATAAGTTGCTAAGTTACACTGTAACTGAGTTGCTAAGTTTGTTGTCTTACTCTACAAATGTAATGCCTAATTTTCTAATTCAATAATTTCATTCTGAATTTTCTTCGTCAAACTTTTGAAAACCAATTCATAGGAATGATCGATCAATTCTTTTATAAAACTTGTTGGTAAATTTCCGTTTAAAGCTATTGTATTCCAGTGAACCTTACTCATATGAAATCCCGGTTTTATCTCTTCATATTCGGCTCTTAATTCCTGAGCACGTTCGGGATCACACTTTAGATTAACAGAAGGTTCGTTTTTTTCCCATTGTAATAATGAAGATAACGCAAACATTTTTCCTCCAACTTTAAACACTAAAGTATCTTCATCAAACGGAAAATGTTCAGTAACTCCTTTTTTCGAAAGGCAATATTCATAAAAAGTTTCTAAATTCATAATTTAAAATTTATTTTTTATTCAATTTCTCAAATATTCAATTTCTCAAATATTCAAATTAGTATTAAAGAAATAAATGGCAAGGTATATTAAAACTTATTTTTTACCAATTTCACCAAGATGAGTGTATTTAAAACCTGTTTCATATTTTAAACCATAGCCAAAAATACGATCCATAGCAGCATGCGAAAATAAAATTATGCCAATTAACTGAACAATTTCAATCCTTAGATAACAGCCTAAAATATAAACCAAAACGGCAACTCCCCTATGATGAAATAAATTATACAAAAATGCCCCGGTTTTAGTATTAATTATATAGCCAAACATTGATAAGTCCGGAGCTAAAATCAAGATCAGAAACCACCACCATTGATAATTCAGCAGACTGAATAAATAGACCCCGAGAATAAATAAACCTAACTCTTCTAATTTGATAACTGTTTTCATTTCACTACTTTTTCCATCATTTTTTCAGGATGATTTAATACTGTAAATCCAAATTTCTTATATAAAAAATGAGCATCGGTCGTTGCCAATCTCCAGATTTTAATTTCTTTTAATTGTGGTTCATTCATCATATTTTCAATTAAAATAGAAGAATAACCTTTTCCTCGATGTTCTTCGGCAATAAAAACATCCATAACATAACCAAAAACCACATAGTCGGTTATCACTCGTGCAAAGCCAATTTGCTTGTCATCAAGATAAATTCCAAAGCAAACTGAAGCATCAATTGTTCTTTGCACTTCTTCTATTGTACGTCCCGCAGCCCAATAAATATCTTTTAAAAAATCTTGAATAAACGGAACATCAAGTTTACTTTTATCAGTCGAAACAGTAATCATATTTTATATAAAACAGGTTTTGATGGACTTGCGTCATTCTCAAACGAAGCAATTTGTAAATTCAGAATATAATCACCGTCTTTAACTTCGTCGATAACAAAAATCATTTCAGTAATTGTTGCATTTAGGCGTGCATCAGGATTTAAATGAAGCGTGTCTTGTACATTCCAGAATGCCTTATGCGCCAATAATTTTCCTTCGTCATGTTCTTTATCAACACTTGGCAAATCGATTAATAAATGCTCTATTTCGCTTTCTCGGATAAAAATAGCAGCATCTTCAGACAAATAAGGTGGATTTGTATTCGAATATTTTCTTGATTTCTTTTCTTTTTGATTCGGAAGCGTTCTAATAATTAAAGCTTCGACTATAATACCAGCCGAAGTTGTCACATTGTGCGAAGTCAAAATGCTCATTGCTTTTTGAATTTGATCTTTAGTAATAACCAAGTCTTCTCCAATCGTTTCAGGTTCAACAGTAATCAATCTGGCCAAAAAGAAAAACTGTTTTAAAGATTGATTAATACTGTAAAAATCATTTGTAATATGTCCTAAACATTCGGTGTGCGTCCCGTGTCCGTGTGGATTGAAAAAAATATTATTAAAATTCGTTGATGATTTCCCTTCAGAAACTTTCCCGATCCAATCTCCAAAAACTACAGGTTCAATAATTGGTTTTTCAATATACCAGGCAATCGGATTTTCATCAGTATTCGTTAACGGAATCGAAATATCAATGGGTTTTGATAAGTCAATTTCGAATATTTGATTTTTATGTTGAATCGTAGCTTTCACAAATTCTGGTTTTAATTTTCTTCCTTAATATACTTTGTGGTAAAAATCTATTCCAAATTTAGATAAAACAAATCACTTGCTATTCCATCAGTCAAAAATTTTCCTTTTGCAGTTGGTCTTAAAATATTATCTGAAATATAAACTAATTCGTCATTTAAGAATTTCTGTGCTTGTTTATTCAGATAATCTAAATATTCAGAACCAAACTCATTTTCGATTCTTTCTAAAGAAACACCCCAAATAGTTCGTAAACCCGTCATAATATATTCGTTATAACGATCTGATTTAGATAATATTTCAGTTTCTATTGGCAGAATATCATCTTGAATAGATTTTAGATAAAGTGAATTATTTGCTACATTCCAACCTCTTTTTTCGCCATCGTAACTATGTGCCGAAGGACCAATTCCGATATATTTTTTGCCAAGCCAATAGGCAGAATTATTTTTGGAGAAATAATTCTCTTTACCAAAATTGGATAATTCATAATGAATAAAACCATTTTTTTGAAGTGTATCAACTAAAATCATAAAATGATTCGAAGCCACCTCGTCTTGAGGTTCAGCAATTTTTCCGGTATCAATCAGTTTTTTTAAAGCTGTTTTAGGCTCAACCGTCAGGGCATAGCTTGAAATATGCGGAATCCCGAAACTTAAGGCTGTTTCAATATTTTGTTTCCACATTTCATCGTTCATTCCGGGAATTCCGTAAATTAAATCGAGTGAAATATTATCAAAATATTTAATGGCTTCTTGTAAACATTTTATGGCTTCCGCCGAATTATGAGCGCGATTCATCATCTTTAAATCTTCTTCAAAAAAAGACTGAATTCCGATGCTTAATCGGTTGATTCCTATTTCACGATAATTTTCAAAAATAGTTCTCGACTCCGCTCGAACTGACAAATCAGTTAAATCATCAGGATTGGCTTCAAGTGTAATTTCCGGATTTTCAGAGACTTTATAATTTTCATAAACTGTATCAATCAAAAACTTCAACTCCGAATTCTCCAGGACAGAAGGAGTTCCGCCTCCGAAATAAATGGTTTCTACAATTTCGTTAGCGAACTCATTTTTACGTAGCTGGATTTCTTTGGCTAAAGCCAAAACCATCTCATCTTTCTTTTTCATCGAAGTCGAAAAATGAAAGTCACAATAATGGCAAGCCTGCTTGCAAAAAGGAATATGAATGTAGATACCGCTCATTTTTTTTAATTAGAAAATGTGTCAATTAGAAAATTAGATACTATCATAATTGGTCAATCAGAGAATGAAAAAATTAAAAGAATATTGAATATTTTTCATAAAATATCAATTCAAGGATTATCAAATTTTCTAATTGACACATTATCTCATTTTCTAACCTTATCTTCATTCTGTTTCACAAAAGCATCCCAACCCGAATAACTTTTACCGGCCACAATTTTTCCGGAATTAAAAAAGTGACAAACGGCTGCCGCCAAACCGTCTGTAGAATCGAGATTTTTAGGTAACTCTTTTAAGCCTAAAAGCTGTTGCAACATTTTGGCTACCTGCTCTTTACTGGCATTTCCGTTTCCGGTAATAGCCATTTTAATCTTTTTAGGTTCGTATTCCGTAATCGGGATATCTCTCGAAAGTCCTGCAGCCATGGCAACGCCTTGTGCGCGTCCAAGTTTCAGCATTGATTGTACGTTTTTACCAAAAAAGGGAGCTTCGATAGCAATTTCGTCGGGATGATGTGTTTCGATTAATTCGATAGTACGTTCAAAAATGATTTTAAGTTTCTGGTAATGATTGTCATATTTTGACAATTGCAGTTCGTTGAGCTGCAAAAATTCCATTTTTTTATTGGTGACTTTAATCAATCCAAAACCCATGATTGTTGTTCCCGGGTCAATCCCTAATATGATGCGTTCTTTTGTCATTTTTTATTTGAGTTACATAAAGTATCACCAAGTTACACACAGAGATTCACAAAGTTTTTTAATCTCGCTGACTATCTTTGTGACTGCTTCGTGAATCTTTGCGAAATAGCTTTTTTGCAATAGTTTCCTTTACTTTGCAGCATGATTTCAATTCCTCACAAAGCTAAACAATTCCTCGTTCTTCTGGTCAAACTTTTGATTGTTGGCGGCGCATTTTATTTTATTTATGATCAATTGGCACACAATGAAAAACTCGACTGGCAGAAATTCATTACTTTATTTCGTAAAAACCAATCCGTTTTAGGAATTTCATTCATTTTGCTTTTGAGTGTTCTAAATCGGTATTTCGAAATCCTGAAATGGCAGAATCTTGCCAAAGTTATTAATGAAATTTCAGTTTCAGATGCAACAAGAGAAGTTCTGGCAGCTTTGACAGCAGGAATTTTTACACCAAATGGTTTGGGAGAGTATGCAGGAAAAGCATTATTTTACCCAAAATCAGAAGCCAAAAAAGTAGTTTTCTTAAATTTGATCTGCAATGGAATCCAAATGATTTTAACGGTTGTCTTCGGAACAATTGGCTTATTAATACTCGGATACTGGAAATGGGTTTTAGCAATAATCGGAATATCTATTCTCTTTTTTCTATTTTCTTTCTTTTTTAAAAAAATAAAAATCAAAGGTTATTCGATAGAGAAACTACTTCATAAGATTAATGAAATATCAAAGCCAATTCATCAAAAAAATATTCTTTTGGGCATTTGCCGTTATTTGGTTTTTTCACATCAGTATTACTTTTTGTTTCTGGCTTTTGATGTTGATTTGTCTTATTTTACGTTAATTGCTACAATTTCGGTAGTTTACTTTTTAGCTTCTTCATTACCTACTTTTCAATTTTTAGATTTTGCAGTAAAGGGAAGTGTTGCCATTTATTTCTTCGGAATTTTAGGCGTAAACGAATGGATTGTCGTTTTTATCTCGACCTTAATGTGGTTTTTAAATGTTGTTCTACCGGTGATTTTTGGAAGTTATTATGTGTTGAATTTTAAAACTAAAATTGCAAAATGAGTCTGGTTTTGTTCATCATATTAAAAATTTACGTGATTACAATCGGCCTGCTTGTTTATGGTTTTACCAGAGTAAAAAAATATAAAAAAAAGGGTTTGGAACCTCGAACCAGCTTCACGATTATAGTTCCGTTTAGAAATGAAGCAGAAAATTTACCTAATCTTTTAATCAGTTTTTCCAAGCTTAATTACCCAATCGATTTGTTTGAAGTAGTTTTGGTTGATGATGATTCTCTTGAAAAATTTCAAGTTTCAAATTTCAAACTTCAGATTACAATAATTGATAATATCCGAATTTCATCTTCTCCAAAAAAAGATGCTATTTCGACTGCGATGAAATATGTAAAAACCAATTGGGTTATTACAACAGATGCCGATTGTATTGTACCTGAAAATTGGCTATTGACTTTTGATAATTATATTCAGGAAAATCAGGTTTCTATGCTTGCCGGCGCAGTTACTTATAATTGTGAAAATTCATTTTTGCATCATTTTCAGCAATTAGATCTTACTAGCCTGCAAGGCGCAACGATAGGAAGTTTCGGAATCAAAAAAGCTTTTATGTGCAACGGGGCTAATTTTGCTTACAAGAAAACATTGTTCGAAAAGCTAAATGGTTTTGAAGGAAACAATAAAATTGCCAGCGGTGATGATGTTTTTTTACTGCAAAAAGCGGCAAATTTATTCCCAAATGAAGTTCATTATTTAAAAGCCAAAGAATCGATTGTCAGTACAAAACCAACTCAGGATTGGAAATCATTATTTCACCAAAGAGTACGCTGGGCTGCTAAAACGAGTTCCTATCAAAGCAATTTTGGTAAGTTGTCAGGATTGATTGTTTTCTTTGGAAACTTGTGTTTTGTGATTGGATTTATATTTTTTCTTTTTGGAATTTGGTCCTGGCAGCTTTTAGCCTTATTCACTTTTTTGAAGTTTGTCGTTGATTTTATATTACTTTATATTACAAATCAATTTTTGAAAAACACCCGAATAAAACACTTTATTTTAAGTAGTCTGGTGTATCCTTTTTTTAGCAGTACGGTGGCTTTGTATAGTTTATTTGGTTCTTATGAATGGAAGGAACGACGTTTTAAAGTGTAATTTTCTTGTGAAACCAAAGCCCTAGCCCAGATGGAAGCGGCATCCTTTTTATTTTTTCTTTAAAAATAAAAAGATATAGCGGACAGCTGGAAATAGCTCCTCATAGACAGACTGATTGCAATTTAAGATAATCTATTTGTCGCTTTTTTCTTTTAGGATTACAGGCAGAACAAATTGTGTTTTTACCGGAATTCCGCGTTTGATAGCAGGATTTACTTTTGGGAAATCAACTAAACGAGCATGAAGGATACTGTCTATTTTTATGGTATCGTAAGCCACAGAATCTTTAGGAAATAGTGGTTCGAATTTCATCGTAGAGTTTGGAAACACAGTCACTTTAACTTCTATAGTATCTAACTCAGGATATAAGATAGAAAGTGTATCGAGATCTAATTTTTCCTGAATAAGTTTCGACATAACCTCAAAAAAACATTGTTGACGCTGTTTTTTATCACTGACCTTTTCGCAATCTGCAACAGAGGGGTATTCATCAACTTCATTCCAGTTGATAGATTTTAATTCTTTTTGAAGTAATACTTTTTCAGAAGGAACCTGCTTGTCAAAATATTGACAAGAATTAAAAAATAAAAAAGCTAAAAGAGGAAAAAACTGTTTCAAGATCTTGATGTTGATTGACTAAACTAATATTATGGTATAAAAATACGATATATTTTTTGGAAATTTTAGTATCTCAAAAATCTTCAGATTTTTCTGTGAAATTTATTTTCCCTTGGAAAGAACATTATAATCATTATTTTAATTCAAAAAAGTGGTATCAATTTTCTTGCTATAGAAATTACAACTTTTTTCTTATTACTTTTATAAATGCTGTTCTAAATAGAGCGCTAATTTCAAATTTACAAAAAATATTATGGATTTACTGTTAGTATTATTAGGTTTTATATGCATGATTATTGGCATTTTTGGCAGTTTCATACCTGTTTTACCGGGTTTATCCAGTTGTTGGGTTGGTTTATTATTACTGTATCTGACAAAAGCAGTTGAAAATAATTACTGGGTTTTAGGTATTACTTTTATAATTACGATTGTTATTACGATTTTAGATTATACCATCCCGGCAAAAGGAACAAAACACTTTGGTGGCAGTTCTTACGGTGTTTGGGGGACTAACATTGGTTTAATTATTGGTATTTTTGCTCCTATTCCGTTTGGAGTAATTATTGGACCTTTTGTTGGTGCTTTTGTTGGGGAAATAATTTACGATTCGAAAAATCACAAAAGAGCAATAAAAGCAGCAACGGGATCATTGCTTGGTTTTTTAGCATCGAGTTTTATAAATTTCTTATTTTGCATTGTTTTTTTAGGGCTTTTTCTGAATATAATTTGGCAAAACAGAGGTTTTTTGTTTTAATTACTTCAACTAAATTTAAGCTTTTTCCTATTTTTTAAAAACTTTACCACAAAGTAAAAAATATTTTTTAAATCATTACTGCTCTCTTTTGAGTACTAAGCAGTTATATTTATTGAATATATATTTTTTTGCTCATTAAATTGCAAAAAAACACGAACCAAAATATTTAACTTTATTTTTGGATATGTTAATAAATTTTATATTTTTATCCCGATAAACGATAAAATACCACATTTAATCGATTATTTACAGCGAATATTAATTAATCCAGTAATACAATTATGACCCCAAATCTACAAATTGAACTACGCCGCTTTATTTCTTCAAATGTCATTTCTAAATTAAACAAATTCTATTATGAAAATGATGCTTTACTTATCAAAGCAATTGATGTTTCATTAGGAACTGTTTTAATGGGATGTTACAATAATTTTGATGAAAAATCATTAGAAGAAATGACTGAACTTGTCCAGAATTCGATATTTTACAAAGAAATCGATTTTACTTCTGCCCGAATTTTATCTGTCGATGAAAACTACAAATTAGAAGGAAATTCATTTTTAGAACAGATTTTCACTAATAAAAAAGCCAGGATTACCGAAATGATTTCGAATGAGGTAGGTATAAAAAGTGAAACAGCCCGTGAAGTTCTAAATTTTTCAACCCTATTAATTATATCTTATTTAAAATGTAACGCACAGCTAATTTCAGGTTTAAAATTACTTTTAGACGACCAGAAAAGGGATATCTTAAACAGTATTCCTCCCGGGATTAAAATTATTTTAGGTTTTTCATATTATGAAACTGTAGAAGAAAAAAGCAATACTACTACAACACGTTTTACCAAATCTATTTTTAATCTTTTCGGAAATATTAATTCTTAGTTTTCAATAAATTAAAAACTATATTTTTTCAATTGGTCTTTTCTTTAAAAGTTTTAATAAAACAGGGAATGTCGAAATGATTACGATGATAACAATAATATATTCAATATGTTGTTTCAAATCAATTCCTTGTTTTAAAAACACGCCGTATAAGTAATGCCCGGAGAAAATCAATACAAATGACCATAAAAAGGAACTCAAAATATTGTAAAACATGAATTTCTTTTTATCCATAGAAACTATGCCTGCAATGATTGGAGCAAATGTTCTGAAAATTGGTAAAAACCTTGCATAAATAATTGCTTTACCTCCATACTTTTCGAAAAAATCTTTCGACTGTAAAAGGTATTTCTTCTTGAACCAGAAAGTATCTTCTTTTTTAAACAAATAGTAACCACTTTTTGCGCCAAACCAATATCCTGTCATATTACCAAAGACTCCCATTATTGCTACAGCAATTGAAAGCAAAAGCACATTTAAAAAATCACTTGGAATATAAAAAACATTCTGAATTAAGTCACGGCTGTAAATTCCTGCCAAAAAAAGCAAACTATCTCCCGGTAGAAAAAAACCTGCGAAAAGTCCTGTCTCAGCAAAAACAATAAACAAAACAATAAAAAGACCAATTTGAAAACCTCCGATACTTAAAGTAATATAAAATTCAGGGTTAATTAATTGAGACCAATCAAAATTATTCATAAAATGGTTGGGTTACATTTATAGTTGGTGAAAGTAACAATAATTTACTTTAACCACAATAAAATACGGTATTTTAAAGATAAATTAACTATTAAAAAAGCCCAGGTTTGATAACTTGGGCTTTAGATTATTAATCTCTTTCGTATTTACAACAAGTATGCAAATTATCATAATCTGCCTGAGTCGCTTTGACTTCTTTTGTATCGTGACCAACTTTGGCAATAGCCATATTTAAATCAGCCGGTGATGATTTTTCTTCGTTTAAAATTACAGATAATTGATGTGAAGTAATATCCCAATTGGCTGTTTTTACACCGGGAACGCCATAAGCTGCTTTTTCAATTCGCTTTTTACATTGTTCACAATTACCGTTTACTTCTGTAGTATATTTTAAATTCTTATTTTTTTTACTTTGAGCCTGAGCGGAAAATCCTAAAAAAGTTATCATTGCAATTAAAATTAAATGTTTCATTTTATTAATTATTTATTGTTATTGTAATTGATTTTTGAAATTGATATTGTCTTTTTATTTTATTTTAAATCGTAATCCTGCATAATACATTTGCCCAAAAATTGGAGCGTATGCTATTGAAGCATCAAAGTTAGGGCCAAATGGGTCTTCAGAACCCAAAATAGCTTTTTGCTGTTTATAATTACCTATATTTTCTCCTCCAATATAGACTTCAAAAACAGGCGAAAAAACTCGTGTAACCTGAACATTCATTACAGCATATGAAGGCGAAAAATCAGAAAATTGATCTTCTGGAGAATTTGAAGCCGTATATGGCAATTGTTGTTTTCCTGACCAGTTAAAAGTATAATCAAATTTCCATTGTCGGTTATTATTCAAATTGGTTTCATATTCAAGATTTCCTAAAAAACGATGCTTGGCCTGTAATGGACGCTGAAAAGTACCTCTTAAATAATCAGTCTGAATATCATAATATTTGTAAGCTGTTCGCAAATTCAGATTATGGATCAACTCATAGTTAAACTCAACCTGTAAGCTATTTGCAAATGAATTCCCTTTTAAATTATAGAACAAAACTTCCTGAGGACTTTGCATCAAATCAACAATCGCCTGATTTTGAAAATCAGTTCGATAGAAATCAAAACCTGCTTCTGCATTTTTATTAAAAAGTTTAAATTTCTGAGAAAAACTCAAACCGTAGTTCCATGCAATTTCAGGATTTAAACCATAAATTTTTCCGTTATTATCTAAAATCGAAAAAGTTCTTGAACTCGCGAATAGCTGCTGATTTTCTGCAAAAATATTAGCTGAACGTTTTCCTCTTCCTGCTGAAAAACGAAGTACCCCATCTTTCCATGGATTATATCGCATGCGCAGGCGTGGCGTTACAAAAAAACCTAATCGGTTATGATTATCAACTCTTCCTCCTAATATTAGACTAAAATTGTCTGTGTTGTCATAAGTGTATTCAAAAAATGCTCCAATAGAATTATCAATTCTGTTATAATCATTTGCATTCACAAATTCCTGATATTGATCATATGTAAAATTTAATCCTGTCGTAAATTTATGCATCGTATTATTGATAATCGAATTAAAAATTAAATTCGAATAATAACTGTTTTGCTTAATATTATATTGGTTTAATCCAAAGTAAGATTCCTGGTTATGACTATTAAAAGCATTCTGAAAACCAATGCTCTGATATGGCATATCCTTAAAAACATACCCGATTTTTGTCGAAACATCAAACCGTTCTGTATTGATTTCTGAACCCCAATAATTAGTTGTGCCTTTGTCTCTGTCTTTATCAAAATCAACTTCACCGGTTTGCTTTTTATCATTCATATATCTGAAATTGATAAAACTCACCAAGCCACTTTCCGGATCATAATATTGATACCTGTTTAAAATGTTGATTTGTTTGCCTAATGGATTATCCAAAAACCCGTCATTATTCATATCATTCTTTGCAACACGGGTATTTCCATGAAGAAACAGGCTCGTTGCCCATTTATCAGATATTTTTTTGTTGAAATGTGTATTCAATTCAAAACGGGAATCAGTGGATCCGTAGGCGTTCAAAAAAAATGGAATATCGCTTAAAGGCTTTAAAAGTTCTGTGTTTATTTGGCCTGAAATACTTTCGTAACCATTAATAACACTTCCGGCCCCTTTGGTTATCTGAACACTTTCGATCCAGGTTCCGGGGGTAAATGATAATCCGTAAGCCTGTGAAGCCCCGCGAACCGAAGGAATATTCTCTTCGGTAATCATTAAATAAGGACTCGTCAGCCCTAACATTTTTATTTGTTTTGTTCCTGTTAAAGCATCTGAAAAATTCACATCAATGGATGGGTTTGTCTCAAAACTTTCAGCCAGATTACAACAAGCCGCTTTTAGTAATTCTTTACTTGTAATTACAGTCGTGTTAGCTGTAAGCGTATAGGATTTTTTAATTCCTTTTTGCTTTTTTGTGATTTTCACTTCCTCCAGATTTTCTTGTGAAAACACAGAAACAGAAAGCAAAAACAGGACAAAAAGCACTATGTTTTTTTGCATAAAAAAGATTTTAATGTTATTAGAAACTGTTCTTGAAAATTCTTACTAAGAATAAACAAGCAGCATATACAAGCCATAATTACAACTTGATTCTAACCATTAAAAATCAGGAATAAAAAATATATTGATTATATAACTTAAATAAAGGAGGCGCATTCGCATCAGAATAATACGAAATGATTTGATTTCTCTTGAAATTTGAAATTGCAGGTGAGGTAATTGGTTTGAATTGCTGAATTCCTGCAAGGAAAGCAATTTGAAAAAAGAATATTTTAAAAGTAGCATCATCAGATTTTTTTTCAAAATGAACTACTTTGTCTTTGCAACAAGATGCTTTTTTTTCAGATACACCGCAACATTTTTTTTCAGGAGAAGCTGAGGCTGTTGTATTTAAAGATACTGATGCAATTTTTCCTCCACAATAATGCACATCAAAAGCAAATCCAATGTTGGAAACCAACAAAAGGAACGCTAAAAATAATCCGGTGCATTTTTTTAAATTCATACTGCAAAATTATCTAAAAAAGCTTCAAAAAATATCTAATAAAACGTTATTTTTTTTGATTTTGTTGCTGATAATAAAAAGCCGGAATAAATAACAAGACAAATACTGGCTGAATTATAAATCTTCGGACATAAAAAAGAAGCCAGCTTCCATCAGGATAACATTTAAGGATTAAAAAAAACATCCCGAAAAGTATCACTAAAAAAAACAGATACAAAAATACCGTGAACCTGATAATTTCAGTATCCTTAAACAAAGCGTAGATAAGGGTTACTGATAAAATACCATTTAAAGCATATCGAAATAAAAGTCCTCCAAAAAGTTTAAAAAAATCAACCTCAGGAAAAGGTAAACTTTTAAAATCTGAATCAAAATAAATCAAAAAAGGGTCATAAAACAGCTCTTTTTCAAAAGCCCTCACAGCTCCAAAGCAGATTACAATAAAAATTGCAATTATAATTTTGAATTTATGCTCTCTGATTTTATTTAGCATATTTTGAAAATTTATTTACCCATATAACCCATAAAATAAAGACCAGTCCATAAATAATTAAAGGAAAAAGAACTCCGTGTAAAATATGTTCCTTTTCAGGATAACGAAATAATAAAACTGTCAATAAAGCAATTCTAATCACATTTAAAACATAAATAAAAAGAACTCCTGACAAAATAAAAAGCAATGTGGTTTTAAATTTTCCTGAAAAAGCAATCACAAAAGAAATAAATAAAATAATGACACTTACAGCATTGCAGCCTTCTACGATTTTTAAAATGAAATGTTTATTATACCAAACCTCTAAATATGGCTCCGATAAACTTTTCTGAATTAAGATATCACAATTAAACAAATGCATCAAGGAACCAACATTATGGCCAACAACATTTGTTATTCCATCAATATCATTCGTCGAAAAACTGTTCAAATAGAGCTTATAAACTACTGTAAGCAAGATATAAGCGGCAAAAAAAGTACCTATAAAAATAAGGAATGGCTTAAATTGTACTAAATATTTTTTCAAGAGATTTTTTTTTCAAATTTATGTATTTTTTGAGTTCAGCTTTAAATACTTTTGTATAAAATTTTCATATTATGACTTTTCAGGAATTACAACCAAAAATAAGCACTATTGTAGCTGATACAAATAGCAACAGAGATGAAAAACTACTAGCTATTTGCCAATTATTAAACGAAAACGTAGAATATTATAATTGGGTAGGTTTTTATTTTGCCAATCATGAGAACAAAACTTTACATTTAGGTCCATACGTAGGTGCTGAAACAGACCATACCGTAATTCCTTTTGGAAAAGGCATTTGTGGCCAGGTTGCAGAAAGTAATGCAAATTTTGTAGTTCCGGATGTTGCTGCTCAAGACAATTACATCGCATGCAGCTTTACAGTAAAATCTGAAATCGTAGTTCCTTTATTTGTTAACGGAAAAAACATTGGTCAGATTGATATTGACAGTCACGTTATAGATCCTTTCACGGAAGCTGACGAGCGATTTTTGGAGTTTGTTAATCAAGAAGTTGCTAAGTTATTCCAGAAGACCTATTTTTAATGTATAAAAAATAGATCTGAATGAAAAAAAATATATTCATCATATTTCTTCTTGTAAGTTCAGTCAGTCTATTTGGGCAAATTAATATTGTTTCAAAGAAAATTTTTCTTGACTCATTAAATCGTGAAGCTACACCCGAAAATTATGTTTATACCAGAGTAATTAGTAATTATTCTCAAAAAAGCGAACGCTACGTTGTAACCGATTTTTACAAAAACGGAAGAAAGAAAATGACGGGCTGCACTTTAGATAAAGATATTTTAAAAAAGGATGGCGAATTTATTTATTATTACAAAAACGGATCAAAGGAATCTGTTGTAAATTATTCAGAAGATCATAAATCAGGCAAAGAAATTAATTGGTATGAAAACCAAAGTAAAAAGTCTGAGAAACAGAATATCTGGAATCAAAAAACGAAAACTTCTCAAACTTTAATTCTTAATTTTTGGGATGAAAATAAAAATCAAATCGTAACTGATGGAAACGGAGAATATGAAGAAACAGATAAATTTATAACACAAAAAGGATTTCTTAAAAACGGTTTAAAACAAGGTATCTGGCAGGGAAATGATACTGCACGTAAAATTTCATTTACAGATAATTATGATCGGGGAATTTTAATTACGGGAGAAAGCATAGACGAAAACAACGTAAAATTGTCCTATTCTTCTTTAAATGAAAAACAAACTGGCAAAAAAGTTCAGAAATTAAAATAAATTGTCGTTTGAAATTAATCTTAAAAACCACTACAAATAGGTGTTTTTAAAAATCAAACACCCTTAAAATCAACAAAAAAGGATTAATTTTATCTAAAATTGTTTAATCTTTAAATTTTTCAATCTTTAAATTTATTTTTTCGAAAAAAAGATGTATTTTTGCACCCGTCTTACAAAAGTTGTATGACATACATAAAAATCATTAAATAATATTGGAATGTATTTAACTAAAGAAAAGAAAGAAGAGATTTTCGCTCAACACGGTGGAGCAACAAACACTGGAAGCGCAGAAGGTCAGATTGCATTGTTCACTTACAGAATTTCACACTTAACTGAGCACTTGAAAAAAAATCGTCACGATTACAACACTGAGCGTTCACTGGTACTATTAGTAGGTAAAAGAAGAGCTTTGTTGGATTACTTGAAAAAGAAAGAGATCAACAGATATCGTGAGATTATCAAAGTATTGAATATCAGAAAATAATCAATATAAAAAAGAGGTGCGAGAGTGCCTCTTTTTGTTTTTACATTACAAGCATTTTACACTAAAAAAAGTTTGGTTTTTCATTGGGTTTTAGAAACAACAACTACACACAACAACTACAACACAACTAAAACCCATTTATAACCAATAAGGAAAAAATTTATGATTCCACAATTATTTGTAGAAAAAATCGATTTAGGTGATGGCAGAAGCATCACAATCGAGACAGGACGTTTAGCCAAACAAGCTGATGGTTCTGTAGTAGTAAGAATGGGCGACACGATGATACTTGCAACTGCAGTTTCAGCACGTAGCGCCAACCCAGCGGTAGACTTTTTACCATTAACAGTAGATTACCGCGAAAAATTTGCAGCCGCTGGTCGTTTTCCAGGTGGTTTTTTCAAAAGAGAAGCTCGTCCAAGTGATAGCGAAGTATTAACAATGAGATTGGTAGACCGTGTTTTACGTCCGCTTTTCCCAGACGATTATCATGCTGAAACACAAGTTATGATTCAGTTAATGTCTCATGACGAAGAAGTTATGCCGGATGCATTAGCTGGTTTAGCTGCATCAGCAGCATTAGCAGTTTCAGACATTCCGTTTTATAACTTAATTTCTGAAGTACGTGTTGCACGTGTTGACGGGAAATTTGTAATCAACCCAAGCAGAGAAGACTTAGCAAAATCTGATATCGATATGATGATTGGTGCTTCTATGGATTCTGTGGCAATGGTTGAAGGTGAGATGAAAGAAATTTCAGAAGCAGAAATGGTTGAGGCCATCAAATTTGCTCACGAAGCTATTAAAGTTCAGATTCAGGCACAACTACGTTTACAGGCCGCTTTTGGTAAAAAAGAAATTCGTACTTACGAAGGTGAGAAAGAAAACGAAGAAATCTACAAAAAAGTAAAAGCTGCTGCATACGATAAAATATATGCTATTGCAAAAGTCGGTTCAGCTAAACATGAAAGAACTGCAGCATTTGCTGAAGTTAAAGAAGAAGTTAAAGCTTTATTTACTGAAGAAGAATTAGCTGCTGATGGAGATTTAGTTTCTAAATATTTCTACAAAACAAACAAAGAAGCTGTTCGTAACGTAGTATTAGAATTAGGCGTTCGTTTAGATGGCAGAAAAACTACAGATATCAGACCAATCTGGTGTGAAGTTGATTATTTACCAAGAGTTCATGGTTCTTCTTTATTTACTCGTGGAGAAACTCAGGCTTTAGCAACAGTTACTCTAGGAACTTCCAGAGAAGCTAACCAAATTGATTCTCCATCTGAACAAGGTGAAGAGAAATTCTACTTACACTATAACTTCCCTCCTTTCTCAACTGGTGAAGCAAAACCTCTAAGAGGAACTTCAAGAAGAGAAGTTGGTCACGGTAACTTAGCTCAAAGAGCTTTGAAAAATATGATTCCTGTTGATTGTCCTTATACTATCCGTATTGTTTCTGAAGTTTTAGAATCTAATGGTTCTTCTTCTATGGCAACTGTTTGTGCCGGAACAATGGCTTTGATGGATGCTGGGGTTCAAATGGTAAAACCGGTTTCCGGAATTGCTATGGGATTAATTACTGATGGCGAGAAATTTGCTGTATTGTCTGATATTTTAGGTGATGAAGATCATTTAGGGGATATGGACTTTAAAGTAACAGGAACTGCTGACGGTATTACTGCTTGTCAAATGGACATTAAAATTGATGGTTTACGTTATGATATTATGGAGCAGGCTTTAGGGCAGGCGCGTGAAGGACGTTTACATATTTTAGGAAAATTAACTGAAACTATTGCTGCACCAAGAGCTGACGTAAAAGCACATGCGCCAAAAATTATTACCAGAACTATTCCTGGAAACTTTATTGGAGCATTAATTGGACCTGGTGGAAAAGTAATTCAGGAATTACAAAAAGCTACCGGAACTACTATTGTTATCAATGAAGTTGATGAACAAGGTGTTATTGAAATCTTAGGTACAGATCCTGCGGGAATTGAAGCGGTATTGGCAAAAATCCAATCTATTACTTTCAAACCTCAAATGGGAGAAGCTTACGAAGTTAAAGTAATTAAAATGCTTGATTTTGGAGCTGTAGTAGAATATACGGCTGCACCAGGAAATGAAGTATTGCTTCACGTATCTGAGCTAGCTTGGGAACGTACTGAAAATGTTACAGATGTAGTTAATATGGGTGATGTTTTTCAAGTTAAATATCTTGGTCTTGATCCAAAAACCAGAAAAGAAAAAGTATCAAGAAAAGCACTTCTTCCAAGACCTCCACGTGAGGAGAAAAAAGAGTAATCAGATCTTAGTTTACTAAAGGTTTATTTATAGAAAACCCCAATTCAAATTTATGAATTGGGGTTTTTCGTTTAAAAAAACAAATCGTTTTATTACAATTTAACAGAAATACACAAAATTTATAACATTTTTTTAATACTTTTGAAACAGCCAAAACAACTATTAAAACCATAAATCTTTGAAAAATTATCAAAAAAAATCTACATTACTTGTTTTATTTGGATTATTCTTAAGCATTTACTCAATTCACAGCCAAACCAATAATGACATTACTACCTATAATTGGTTTGATAAAACAATAGGGAGAAAAAATTTAGATATTGTTAATGGCATACCACATACTAATCCTTACAGAACTGTTGAAGGCAATCATTTGTATTATATTGATCAATATGAATTAGGAAATATTACCTATGAAGGACAATCTTATTATAATGTAAAACTGAAATATGACATTTACAGAGACATTTTAGTTTTGAATCCTTTTGGTGAATCAGAAAATATTGGAATCAATGTTATTACTGCTAAAGTGGAATCTTTTTCTATTAAAGACAAAAATTTCGTTAACATCGACAAAAAAGATCCTACTGTTCCCGAATTTACACCTGGTTATTACGAAGAAAATAAAATCGCCCCTGATTTTATATTTTATATTAAACATCATAAAGACCAACAAAAAGTTGTTACTGAGGGGATGTTATTTTATACATTTAAAGAGAATACTTCATTTTATCTGAATCTAAAAAATAAAATATATCCAGTCAAAAATAAAAACAACATTATTAAACTGTTTCCGGAACAAAAAAAACAAATCAATGGGTTTTATTTAATGAATAGAGAACTTAAGAAATCTGACGAAAATCAATTTATGGGAAATTTGATGAAATACATTAACAATTCTCTTTCAGTTCAAACCAAATAAAACAAATGAAAAAATTTATACTTGCTTTAGTTATTTTATTCTCATTTCAATTATCGGCTCAAAACTCGAATGAGAAAATATCAATTACATTTAAAGATGACACTTTAGAAAGTGCCCTAAAGGCAATCGAAGCCTCAACTTCTTATAAATTCTATTTTGATCCGACTTGGGTTGGCTCAAATAAAGATTTGATCACTGGAACTTATACTGATATTAAAATTGATGAGTTATTGGATAAAATTTTAAGCAAAACTGATTTAAATTTTATTATCCTGAAAAGCAAAGTGATACTGACATTAAACAGTACAATTCACGATGATCTGCCAGCTAATTATTTTCCTGATGCTCCAATAGAAACAATAAATAATGAAGCCAATTCTACTGATAATCCTATTTTTTATCAACAGTATGATTCATTAAACAGTTACAGCGTTACAAAAAAAACTTCTATAATTTTTATTGGCAAAGAAAATAAAAACTTAACGAAGAAAAATTTCACCATTTCAGGATCTGTAAAAAATGCCGAAACAGGAAAACCTGAAGCTAATATCTATATTAAAGTAAAAAACAAAAACATTAGTACTTCTAGTGATTCTTATGGAAATTATACCTTACAACTTCCTCGCGGAATAAATGTTATCGAAATAAAATCGCTAAGCCATAAAGAAGTAACAAAAACTTTAATGGTTTATGACGATGGTACTTTTGATGTTAATGTAAATGACAAATCAAATCAGTTAGATGAAGTCGTAATTAATAAGAAAGGAAAAAAACAAACCGAAACTACGGTTTCAGGTTTAGTATCAATTGACATTGAAGGAATAAAAAATGTACCGTTAATTCTTGGTGAAAGAGACATTTTAAAAGTTGCAACTACTTTTCCCGGTATTAAAACTACCGGTGAAGGATCGGCTGGATTTAATGTTAGAGGTGGAAAAGATGATCAGAACCTGATTCTTTTAGACAATGCTGTACTTTATAATCCTCAGCATTTTTTAGGCTTTTTCTCTGCTATAAATCCTTATACAGCAAAAAAAGCTGATATCTACAAAGGGAGTATTCCTGCCGATTTTGGAGGAAGATTATCTTCTGTTTTTGATATTACAACAAAAAATGGGAATCCGGAAAAATTTTCGGGTGAAGGAGCTATAGGGCCAATTACATCAAATCTTACACTTAGTTTACCAATCCAAAAAAACAAATCGAGTATTATTTTTGGTGGACGTGCAACATACTCTGATTGGATTTTAAAATCTTTGGATGATGAAAACCTAAAAAATAGTCAAGCTGGTTTTTATGATGGAATCCTTAAATACAACAATGCAATTAATAGCAATAATAATATTGAGGCAACTGCCTATTATAGTCATGACCGTTTTAGTTTAAGTTCAGACTCTATTTACAAATACAGCAATAGACTTGCATCTTTAAAATGGGATCATACTTTTAACAAAAAAAGCAAAGCTTCCTTGATTTTTACAAATAGTGAATATAAGTTTAATATTGATTATGATGCAGATGATATTAATGCTTTTGATTTTGGTTACAAAATAAACGAATCACAATTGCAGTTAAAATTCAATTATTTACTTACTCCAAAACATACTTTATCGTACGGTATTGCCAGTAAATTATACAATATTTCCCCAGGATATCAACATCCTAAAAATCCTGATGCTACCTTAATTTCGAGAGATATTGAAAAAGAAAGAGCTTTGGAATCAGCTGTTTATTTAGCAGACAGTTTTAAATTTAGCGATAAATTACTGATTGATTTAGGCTTAAGATATTCTTATTACGCAGCTTTGGGAGAGGCCAATGTAAATACTTACCAAGATGGTTTGCCACTTAGCGACGAAACTATAACAGGAACAGAACATTATAAGAAAAATGAAGTTATAAAAACCTATGGTGGACTTGAGCCTCGTTTGGCGGCACGTTATTTTATTACCGAAGATTTTTCGATAAAAGCCGGTTATGATATGACGAGACAATACATTCATCTTTTATCAAGTAATACAACACAATCACCAACAGATACCTGGAAATTATCTGATACAAACGTAGCTCCTCAAACAGCACAACAGGTTTCATTAGGTCTTTTCAAAACTTTAAAGGATGAGGAATATGAAGTTAGTTTAGAAGGATATTACAAAAAGTCTAAAAACATTCTTGATTATAAAGTTGGGGCACAAATCGTATTAAACGAGAATGTTGAAACTGAATTATTACAAGGTGAAGGAAAAGCGTACGGGATTGAATTTTTATTAAAGAAAACAACAGGAAGATTAAACGGTTGGATTGGATATACCTATTCTCGTACAATGATTAAACTTAACAGTCAATTCAGTTCAGAAATCGTAAATAATGGTAATTTTTTTCCTGCGAATTTTGACAAACCTCATGATTTGAGTGCTATTTTGAATTATAAATTTACAAGACGTTATAGTTTATCGACTAACTTTTTATACCAAACCGGAAGACCTATAACGTACCCAATTGGAACATTTCATTATGGAGATGCAGATTATACATTATATAGTGATCGAAATGCTTATAGGATACCGGCCTATATTCGTTTAGATATTGGAATCAACATTGAAGGAAATCACAAAATAAAAAAACTTGCACATAGTTTTTGGAATATATCGGTTTATAATGTTTTAGGAAGAAATAATCCATATTCTATTTATTTTGTTACTGATCAAAGCGGAAAAGTGAAGGGATATAAAACATCTATTTTCTCAATACCTGTACCAAGTATTACGTATAATTTTAAATTTTAACAACATAACAAATGGATTTAAAAAAAATAAAAACCATCTATATATATCAAACATTTCTATTATTGATTATAAGTTCAATTGTTGTTGGTTGTAGTGAAACATATAATTTACAAACCAATAATTATGAAGAATTATTAGTCGTAGAAGCAACGATAACTAACGAACTAAAAAAACAAGAGATAAAAATTACTAAGACATCTAAGTTTGAAGATGAAGATGTTAAAGTAGAACTTGGAGCAAGTGTAAATGTTTATGACAACAAGGGTAATAATTATATATTTAATGAAGAATCCGGAATTTATGTCTCTGAAAATGAATTTCAGGCGGAACCCAACACACTATATAAACTTAATATCATTACCTCCAATGGAAAAAGATATGAATCATCAAACCAAAATTTAACTACAGAAAACGAAATAGAAAGTATTAACCCAGAGATTGTTAACAAAAATGAAGGAAGAGGTGTAGAAATAAATATAAAAAGTTATGACCCCACAAACACTTCAAAATATTACAGATATAAATATGAAGAAACTTACAAAATAATTACTCCAAGATGGAGTGATAAAAAAGCAGTTGTAATTGGTCCACAAGAAATTGCCTTGGAAGAAAATTCCCTAAATACTAAAACCTGTTACACTACCAAAAAATCAAATGATATAATTTTAACAAATACTGTAAATTTAAATGAAGATAGAGTGAATTTTCCCGTAAGATTCATTAGTGATCAAAACTATATTATTAGTCATCGATATAGCATACTTGTGACACAGTATGTACAAAATTTTGAATCTTACAATTTTTATAGAATAATGAAAGAAATATCAAGTAATGCTAGTGTTTTATCACCAAGACAGCCTGGCATACTTAATGGTAATATTAAATGTCTAACTAATAATGATGAAAAAGTAATAGGCTTTTTTGATGTTTCATCTGCGTCGTCGAAAAGAATATTTTTCAATTATAAAGACTTATTTCCAGGAGAAGAAATTCCTCCATACTTCACTGACTGTACATTATCTAATTACAAATTTTGTTTTGGTTTTGGAGATCCTCCTTGTATGGGGTATGCATTAATTAATGGATTGAAGAGTAATAGTATAACGTATTTTTTTTTAAATCCTGAAATAGACTATATTATGGCACCAGTAGAATGCGGGGACTGTACATCATTTTCATCTAACATAATACCACCATTTTGGACAGAATAAAACACCTAATTGTATTGTTTGTACTCGTAAGTACACAATTCAGCAGCGCACAACAAACCATCACTTTAGATGAAACTGTTTTCATTCACGCCAATGCTACTACATTTGTTTCGGGTGAAACTTTATTGTATAAAATTTATTGTTTAAAAGCAACAGACAAAACGCCAAGTAATATTAGTAAAGTTGCTTATGCAGAACTTGTAGACAACAATAAAAAATCAGTTTTTAAGACTAAAATTTCCTTAGAAAATGCAAATGGTCAGGGTGATTATTTTATTCCTACGACTTTAAAAACCGGAAACTATAAGTTAATTGGTTACACTAACTGGATGCTTAACAAACGCGTTTCTGAACTATTTCAAATAGACATCAATATCATTAATCCTTATAAAACAACAGAAAAAGATTTAGGTGAAAATATTTTAAATGTGAATGCTGAAGCATTAGGCAATACTGAAAATACGCCTATAAAAACAAGCACCACTAATGAAAACATCAGTTTTAAATTCAATAAAAAAACATTTACAAATCGTGAATTAGTCGATTTAAAAATTGAATCTTCAAATGTGACTTTCGAAAATGGGAATTATTCTTTGTCAGTAAGAAAACTAGACAACATCCCATCAAAAAGTCAAATCTCTGCTATAGATTTTAGCGAAAAATTATCCTATCCAATAGTATTGGATTTACAGAATAACCAAAAAATAATTTTACCTGAACTTAGAGGAGAAATTATTTCAGGAAAAATTTTGTCAAGAAATAATAATGTTAAAATTGAAGACGTGAGCGTTTGTTTATCTCTTCCTGGCAAATCGTTTGCTTTTAAAGTAGTTAAAACAGATCATGACGGAAATTTTATTTTCAATATAAGCAAAACTTATTATACGCCAGATATCGTTGTTCAGATTATTGATGAAAAAGCCTCCAATTACGACTTGATAGTAAACAATGCGCCTGCAATAGACTATGCACAATTATCTTATGGGCAAAACAAAAATTTATCATACGCCATTAAAGAAAGTCTTTTAGACAGATCGATTTCCAGTCAGGTTGAAAATGCATATTATCATAAAAAGGCAGATAATATTAAGAAAACACCAACACTTGAAACTTTTTACTATCCTCTTGCTAAAGAGTATGTTTTAGACGATTTTACCCGATTTAAAACTTTAAAAGAAACTATAACTGAAGTTACTACAGAGATTTATCACAAACAAAAAGATGATAAACTATATCTGCATGTAAATGATCCAAGTGTTTTTCCTCAATTACCTGAACCTGCATTAGTTTTGGTTGATGGATTATACTTAGAAAATCAAAATGATTTGATTAATTATAGCATGAAAAATATTTATAAAATTGATGTTATCGTTGGAAGATATTATGCAGGTTCAAAATCTTTTAATGGTTTAATTAGTTTTACCACGTTTGATAAGGATTTTAAGAGCACACAAAGCGGAAGTTCAATAGCAAAACCTATTGTGTTAAGACCGCAACCAAAAAAAACATACAACAAAATCGAATATAGTAACTTAGCTGATAACGCAAGAATTCCTGATTTTAGAAATCAATTATTCTGGAATCCGGAAGTTAAGTTAAATAGCCAAAGCAATAATTCATTTTACACTTCGGATCTTTCCGGAACATATGAAATAAGACTTGAAGGTTTCGCAAACAATGGATTGCCGGTTTCTTTAAAAGAAATTATTGAAGTGAAAGATTCAACTTCAAATTAAAACTCTAATTATTAAATAAAAATTTCCGTTTCAATCCTATCTGATATGGGAATTTTTATTTTTTTCTAAACCGTTGTAACTTTTTAGACACTTCTTACGTATAACCATTTGTACACTTTAAAAAATAGGGAGACAACAACATGAGACAACTTAAAATCACCAAGCAGGTAACCAATCGTGAAACTGCATCGTTAGACAAATATCTACAAGAAATTGGAAAAGTTGACCTAATTACCGCTGATGAGGAGGTAGAATTAGCACAAAGAATAAAGGCCGGTGATCAAAGAGCTTTAGAAAAACTTACAAAAGCCAACCTACGTTTCGTAGTATCGGTGGCTAAACAATATCAAAATCAAGGATTAACTCTTCCAGATTTAATTAATGAAGGAAACTTAGGTTTAATTAAAGCAGCACAACGTTTTGATGAAACTCGTGGTTTCAAATTCATTTCTTACGCTGTATGGTGGATTCGTCAATCGATTCTTCAGGCTTTGGCTGAGCAATCACGTATTGTACGTTTACCATTAAACAAAATTGGTTCTATCAATAAAATCAACAAAATGTATGCTTTATTAGAACAATCTAATGAGCGTCCACCTTCTGCTGAAGAAATTGCAAAAGAACTTGACATGACCGTAAATGACGTAAAAGAGTCTATGAAAAACTCTGGCCGTCACTTATCTATGGATGCACCTCTTGTTGAAGGTGAAGATTCTAACCTTTATGACGTATTACGTTCTGGAGAATCTCCAAACCCGGACAGAGAATTAATCCACGAATCATTACGTACTGAAATTGAGCGTTCATTAGAAACATTAACTCCAAGAGAAGCTGATGTTGTTCGTTTATATTTTGGTCTTGGTGACCAACACCCAATGACATTAGAAGAAATTGGAGAAACTTTCGACTTAACCCGTGAACGTGTACGTCAGATTAAAGAAAAAGCAATCCGCAGATTAAAACATACTTCAAGAAGTAAAATTCTTAAAACTTATTTAGGTTAATAAACCTTAAAGTTAGAAAGTTTTTAAAGTCTAAGGTCTTTTGGCTTTAAGACATTTGACTTTCAACTATACAGTAAACAACAGTTTGATTGACTGTTCGTTTTTTGATTGATGATTGAAACTCCGGCTGATTACCGGAGTTTTTTATTTTTTATAATTACCTTTGCAAAAAACAAACTACTAGACACACTGCTGTGTGCCTCTACATTAAACAACTACACAATGAAGAATACACTTATAGCTCCTTCTGTTTTAGCAGCTGATTTTGCCAATTTACAACGAGATATCGAAATGATCAATAACAGCGAGGCTGATTGGTTTCACATTGATATTATGGATGGAGTTTTTGTTCCTAATATTTCTTTTGGAATGCCGGTTTTAGAAGCAATTTCAAGACATGCCAAAAAAACAATTGATGTACATTTAATGATTGTTGATCCTGATCGATATATTAAAACTTTTGCTGACTTAGGCGCAAATATTTTAAGTGTACATTACGAAGCCTGCACACATTTGCACAGAACATTACAAGCCATCAAGGCAGAAGGAATGAAAGCAGGAGTAGCTATTAATCCTCACACCAATATTGACTTGTTAGAAGACGTTATTAACGACATCGACCTGGTTTGTATTATGAGTGTGAATCCTGGTTTTGGAGGACAATCCTTTATAGAGAACACTTACGATAAAGTAAAAAAACTAAAAGCTTTAATTACACGTAAAAATGCTTCAACGCTTATCGAAATTGATGGTGGTGTTACTAATAAAAATGCAAAGCAACTAGTAGAAGCCGGAGCAGATGTTTTGGTTGCAGGAAGCTTTGTTTTTAAAGCAGAAAATCCAATAACAACAATTGCCAACTTAAAAGTCCTTACTGCTTTTTAAATTTTTTAAATTAGGAAAGAAATCAATTTTCGTCATTTTTTCGATAGTTTCAATAGGAACTACAAAATCATAAATTGACTTATCGCTATTTTCATTCGGAACCAAAAAAGCAATTGCCTTATTTTCCTTTCCTGATTTAGCTAAAATGATTTTATAAAAATATTTAGGAACAGCAACTTCTTCTGTTCCTATTTTTTTATCTGAATCTTTCAAAACCCCACCTGTCACAACATAAATATCATTATATTTTCCTGCCCAATAGCGCGTTTTTTGTTCTATTCTATTCCAAATCCCACTATTGAAATCGTGCTTTTGTGGTGAAATATTCGATGTATAAAAAGTATCATTATAAGCTTTTTCATCAAATTCCATATCACCTGCAGGGCAAAGATGACCTTTATCATAACCTGACTTTTTGTAATTTCTCCAATCAGCTGAACCAGTTGTCACTTTTGGATCTTCAATAAAATAAGGCCTTTTAAAATCATTATTTTTTAAATATTCTTTTTTCAACTCATATGCTACCCATTCAGCCTGTTCAAATTTTTCATTATATGAAAGTGTATAATAATCGTGTTTTATAATTTGATGTGTTGTCGATATCGGCAAGTAATTTGTTGAAAATTTAGACTCAGTTGTATTTTGATATTGCCCGACAAAAGTATTTGTTCCCTGAATTATTTCTTTTTTTTCATTCTGATCTTTTTTGCATGAAAAAAGCACCAGACTAATCAAACCAAAAATGATATAATTTTTCATATTTTCAATAAAATTCAAAAAAAAAAACGTTCCAAAATTTTTGATTATGGAACGTTTGATCTTATTTGTTTAATTATGATTTTGCTAACTTATCTCTTTTCATTTTAGGAGTAATAGCGCTTCTTGAATTACCTTTAGTCTGCAAGTCATCTAAAACATTTAAAGCTTCTTCAACATATACATCTTTAGATAATGCCTGATGCCAAATTGAGCGTTTTTCTTTTAAAACTCCATCATTAGCCATTTCAACTTCTTCATAAGGCAAAGATTTAAAAACCAAATTATTTTTATAATCCGCAATTGGTTTGTATTTTTTTCCTTCGCTTTCTACTTGTTCTTGCGTTGCCTTAAAGTTTTTAATATTTAAGCTATATGTATTTTCTTTGCTTTTAACATCAATCCATTTTGCATTATCTTCAATTAATTTAAATTGAGGATTCCCGGCAATTCTCAATTTACTATTTGTCAATGCCTGATTAAAATTTTCATTAGAGCTCCATACATTATACTCTGCCGGATCTATTTTATCCCATGGCATTGCATTATCAATATCACGCTCTCCCATTTTTAAATATGCATAACGGTCAGGCATTACAATATCACTTTTCACACCTTCTAACTGAGTCGAACCACCATTAATTCTATAAAATTTTTGGGCAGTAGCTTTCAAGGCTCCAAAATCTCCAAATTCACTATTACGAACAAACTGATTTAAATCAATAACTGTTTGCACAGTACCTTTTCCATAAGTTTGTTTACTGCCAATAATAACACCACGTTTATAATCCTGAATTGCTGCGGCTAAAATTTCTGAAGCTGATGCAGAAAAACTATTTACCATTATTACAAGTGGTCCGTCCCATTCAATTTTTTTATCTTTATCATATAAGACTTCTTTCTTTTTTCCAGCTGATTTCACCTGAACAATTGGTCCTTCTTCAATAAATAATCCTGCTATATCGACTACTGTAGAAAGTGAACCTCCTCCATCATCACGAACGTCAAGCACTATACCGTTTATATTTTCTTTTTTAAGTCTTTCAACCTCTAAAGCAATATCTTTACCGGCATCTCTTCCGTCTTTATTTTCAAAATCGATATAAAATTTAGGTAAATAAATCACCCCGTATTTTAGTCCATTTTTCTCAACTATACTTGACTTTGCATAAGTTTCTTCAATTTCGACAACATCTCTGATTATTGAAATTACTTTTATGCTTCCATCAACTTTTTTCACTGTAAGTTTGACTTCAGTACCTTTATGTCCCTTGATTTTTTTCACAACATCATCCAGACGCATGCCTACAACATCTACAGGTTCTTCATTTCCTTGTGCCACTTTCAATATTAAATCTCCTGCTTCCAATTCTTTTCCTTTCCACGCAGGGCCTCCGGAAATCAATTCATCTATCTGAGTAAAATCATTTTTCTTAGTCAGACGAGCACCAATTCCTTCTAGTTTACCACTGATATTTACATCAAAACGATCTTTTTCTTCCGGAGCAAAATAACTTGTATGTGGGTCAAAACGAGCCATAATTGAATTTACATAAACAGAAAACCAATCCTCTTTATCCAAATCTTTTATTAAACTAAAATTATCGTCTAACGATTTTTGTGAACTTTCACGTGTTTCTTTTTCTAAAGCCTCAAAAGATTTCATTTTATATGCCGGATCATTTTTCTTTTTATCTTCCTCTAACTTTTGTTTTGTTACAAGAGATGAAAGCGTAGACAATTTAATTTGTTTTCTCCATCTTTCATTTATTTCTGCAGTATTTTTTGCATAAGGAATCTTATCATAATCTGCATTAAAAGTCTCATCAATATTATAATTGAACGGCTGCGCTAAAAGAATTTTATATCTTTTTTTACTTTCTTCCATACGTTTCATCAATCTCGTATAGGTAAGATTAAAGAACGTCAGGTCTTTATTAATGAACTGATCATCAAGCATTAACTCATATTGCTTAAACTCATCAATATCAGACTGCAGGAAAAAACGCTTAGAAGGATCTAATGCATCAATATAATCTTTAAAAATCCCCTTAGAGAATGTATCGTCTATAGGCGGAGGACTGTAATGCCCTTTTTCGATAACAAATGCCAGTAATTCTAAAAGCATTTTATCTTTATTAGGGTCTGGATCTATTGTTTTATCTGCATTTATTTTGAATGCAAATAAGGTTACAGACAAACATAATATGGCTATGAGGATTTTATAATTTCGTTTCATAAATTTAATAATAGCATTCATCAATTTTTTAATCTAAGTTATGGTAAAAACCGAGCCAAAAAAGCCAAGTCTACTATAATTTTTTGTTAAAGATATAAAAATCTTTGGATCACTAAAAACTTAGATAATTTAGTTGACAAATTTTAATTTATTTGTTAGTATTCTAAGAAAATCTGTACCTACATTTGTTCTGAAAAATCTATATTCGTAATTAATCCTAATTTATGAAAAACCAAAAACCCTTAATATTAGTCACTAATGATGATGGTGTTTCTGCTCCCGGCATAAGAGCCTTAATAAATGTTATGGCAACCATTGGCGAAGTCATTGTTGTGGCTCCGGACAAACCTCAAAGTGCGATGGGCCATGCCATAACAATAAACAGCACCTTGTATTTAAATAAAATTTCGAAAGAAAACGATATTATAACAGAATACAGCTGTTCCGGAACTCCTGTAGATTGCGTAAAATTAGCAGTCAATGAAATTTTGAAAAGAAAACCTGATTTATGTGTATCAGGAGTTAATCATGGTTCAAATTCCTCAATTAATGTAATTTATTCCGGAACCATGAGTGCTGCTGTTGAAGCCGGAATTGAAGGGATTCCAGCTATTGGTTTTTCGCTATTAGATTACAATTGGAATGCTGATTTTGAACCTGTAAAGTCTTTCATTAAAAAAATAGTTTTAGAGACCCTTGAAAAAAAATTACCGGAAGGAGTTATTTTAAATGTTAATTTTCCTAAATTGAAGGAAAAAGAAATTAAAGGCATTAAAATTTGTCGTCAGGCAAAAGCACTGTGGGTAGAAAAATTTGACAAAAGACAAACACCATTTGGAAAGGATTATTATTGGCTTTCCGGAGAATTTGTTAATCAGGACAAAGGAAACGACACCGATGAATGGGCATTGGAAAACGGATACATTTCTGTGGTACCTGTTCAATTTGATTTAACAGCACATCATGCTATTCAACAATTAAACAGCTGGAATTTATGAATAAAAAAGACATTTTTTTAGGTTTTATAATCGGGATTTTCACTTCTTTACTTGGGAGTTATATGTTTATTACTTTCTTTACCAAATTTGATATTTCTTCCGGAATTCAAACTATAAAAGAAAATGGCTATTTAGGAAAAGTAATAACGTTAGGCACAACTTTAGATCTTGCCGTTTTTGCTATCTTATTAAAAAAAGATAAAGAATATATGGCCAGCGGAATCATTCTGGCTGTCATTGTTTTAGCAATTTCGACTTTGCTAATTTAAATCTTATCTTTGTGTCGCAATTTTGACCTTTACCAAATCAAAGGCAAATTCTCAAAACCACGATCTAAAATCACTATAATTCCTAATATTAGAATTGTGTGATATAAAAAAGAAATATTAGCTACGTATGAAATATTACATTATTGCAGGTGAAGCTTCCGGAGATCTTCACGGGTCTAATTTAATGAAAGCCTTATATGAGGAAGATCCTCATGCGGAAATTCGTTTTTGGGGCGGTGATTTAATGCAAAAAACCGGTGGTACTTTAGTTAAGCATTATCGTGAATTGGCATTCATGGGATTTATAGAAGTGGTTTTTAATTTGAAAACTATCTTAAATAATATTAAATTCTGCAAAAAAGACATTTTAGAATTCAGACCGGATGTTTTAATTTTTATTGATTATCCGGGATTTAATATGCGGATTGCTAAATGGGCAAAAGCGTTACATTACAAAACACATTATTATATTTCGCCTCAAATTTGGGCCTGGAAAGAAAATAGAATTACAGCAATCAAAAATGATGTTGATAAAATGTTTGTGATTTTACCTTTTGAAAAAAGTTTTTACGAAGACAAACATCACTTTCCTGTCGAATTTGTAGGGCATCCATTAATTGATGCTATTCATAATCAGCCCGTTTTTGATGAAACTGTTTTCAGAAAAGAGAATCAATTGAGCGAAAAACCGATTATAGCTGTTTTACCGGGAAGCCGTAAACAGGAAATCACCAAAATGCTGAGTGTAATGCTTAGCGTTGTTGACGATTTTAAAGAATATCAATTTGTAATTGCTGGTGCTCCAAGTCAGGATTTTGAGTTTTATCAAAAGTTTATTTCAAATAAAAACATTCAATTTATTTCAAATAAAACCTATGATTTACTTCGTTGCTCAACAGCTGCATTAGTAACATCCGGGACAGCGACATTAGAAACTGCACTTTTTAAAGTTCCCGAAGTAGTGTGCTATAAAGGAAGCTGGGCTTCATATCAAATTGCAAAACGTATTATTACATTAAAATACATTTCGCTTGTTAATCTAATTATGGACGAAGAGGTCGTAACTGAATTAATTCAAAATGAATGCAATACAGAACGAATTAAAGAAGAATTACAAAAATTATTAGAACCTGATTATCGTCAAAAACTATTAAATAATTACAATATTTTAGAACAAAAATTAGGTGGAACAGGTGCAAGCAAAAAAACAGCAAAACTTATTGTCGCCGATTTAAAATAATAGATTCGTTTTGAAAAAAATACTTCTTTTTATATTATTCACCACACTTTTGGCTTCCTGCAAATCAGGATCATCAACTGTAAATAAAAAAGAAACAAAACGAGAGACTAAATATGTTGTAGATAATTTGGTTAAAACGGCTACTGATAATATTGGTATTCGTTACAAAGCTGCGGGCACAACCAAAAATGGATACGATTGTTCAGGATTAGTATTCTCTACTTTTGAATCAGAAGGCATAAAACTACCCCGAACTTCTTATGAACAATCAAAAATTGGAAGGTTAATCAAAGTTGATGATGCCAGAAAAGGAGATTTAATTTTCTTTAAAACCAACAACAGTAAACAGATTAATCATGTTGGACTTATTACTGAAATCAGTCGTGAAGAAATAAAATTTATACATTCTTCTACTTCAAAAGGTGTGATTATTTCTTCTACAAAAGAACCGTATTATAAAAATTCATTTGTTCAAATTAATCGAATTATTGAATAATTTTAAAAATTAGCGTTTTTCTTACAAATTTTTAATACTTTTAAACCATGAAAGTATTAAATTTTCCTTTAACAAAAATTACAATCAGTTTTATAACCGGCATTATTATTTCTTATTATTTTCAACCGAAAATATTTATTGTTATCTCAGCCCTTACGATTACCACAATTCTCTTTTTGATTACCTTTTTTTCATATAAAAAAAACAAAATCCTATTTGGCATACTCTCCTGTTGCTTTTCTTTTTTTATTGGGGCAATAACTTTATTATTTCATACGGAATCTTTACAGAGAACCAATTATATACATTTTGAAAAAGCATTTGAAAAATCTCAATTTGTAACGCTTACCCTAAATGAGAAATTAAAAAGCAACGATTATAACGATAGGTATATTGCTGTTTTTAATCAAATCGGAAAAAAATCCTGTTCAGGAAAAATTATCTTAAACATTCAAAAGGATAAAACTCCCAATTTACTTATAATTGGAAACATCATTCGTTTAAAAACTATTTTACAGCATAATAGTACGCCTAAAAATCCTAATCAATTTGATTACAGCCAATACTTAAAAGACAAACAGATTTATGCACAGATCTATGCAGTAAAATCAGAAATAAGTGTTAACCGAATAATAAAAAAAGATATCTGGTACTATACCGCAAAATTACATTGCCGGATAATACATAATCTTGAAAAAAGTCATTTTAATTCGAATGAAATGAATGTAGCTTTAGCCCTTATTCTTGGACAAAGACAAGAAATATCAACTGATATTATTCAGGATTATCAATTTTCAGGCGCTACACACATACTTTCAGTTTCAGGATTACACGTAGGTTTTATAATGTTATTTATCTCATTTATTTTAAAACCCATACCGAATACACGAAAAGGTTCTTTCATAAAATTAATTGTTATTTTAATTTCACTGATTATATTCGCCATAATATCAGGTTTATCTCCCTGTGTATTGCGTTCTGTTGTTATGTTTTCATTTTTGGCAATTGGAAATCATTTACGCAGAAATGGTAATATTTACCATACACTATTAGTTTCTATTCTATTGATCTTACTTTGCGAACCTTATTTCTTGTTTGATATTGGCTTTCAACTCAGTTATCTTGCTTTGTTTTCCATTCTTTGGCTACAACCAATATTAAAAAGCATATGGAATCCGAAAAATAAAATTATTATTAATATCTGGAATGCTTTAACTGTTTCATTTTCAGCACAAATTGGCACTCTGCCACTATGCCTATATTATTTCCATCAATTTCCGGGACTCTTTTTTGTAACCAATCTTATTATTATTCCGGTTTTATCTTTTATCATGATTGCTGGAATAATCGTAATGATTCTGGCCGTTTTTATTGCACCTCCACAATTTTTAATTCAAATATTTGAAAAAAGTATTTATATTTTAAATAAGCTCATACATTTTGTAGCGTCCTTTGATTCATTTGTGATAAGAGAAATCAGTTTCAATAATTACTACTTATTTGCATTTTACTTATGGATCATTTTCACGTTTATATGGCTGGAAAAGCCTAATTATTTAAAGTTGATTGGCGTTTTAAGCACAACAATCATATTACAACTTTCCTTTATATATACAAAAAAAGAAATGCAGACTCAACAGGAAATGATTGTTTACAATGTAAAGAAAAAAACAATTATCACTGAAAGAAACGGAAAAGACATTAACCTTTTTTGCAATGATGATCTTTTAAAAAAAACATCAAAAAACAGCATTATAAATTCTTATTTGGTTGGTAATTTTAGTAATGTGAAGAAAAAAACAAAAATTAAAAACATTTTATTTTTTAATAAAAAAAGAATCTCTATTATTGACAGCACCGGGATTTACCTTAAAGATAAGCAACCTGATATTTTACTATTGATTGAATCTCCAAAAATTAATCTGGAACGCATTATAAAAAATTTGCATCCTAAAATAATTATTGCCGATGCGTCTAATTCTTACTCCATTCAAAAATATTGGAAAACGACTTGTATGAAACAAAAAATCCCTTTTCATTCCACGAATGAAAAAGGATATTATAAATTAAATTAAAAGTTTACTCCGTTGGATGCAAAATAGCCTCTGATTCAGATATCCATACTTTAGCACCTCCTGGCACATAACCAATTTTACCAAGTGCCTGAAATGTAGTTTTGTTTTTTCTGACTGAAGCACTGGCGAAACAAACTTCAGGTAAATTTTCAACACCAAATGCATTTTTAAGTTTGATATTTTGTTCTTTATCACCATCTGATGTATTAATATCAGATAAATCTAATTTGACCAAAATGACGTTATCTCTTGACCAAACTGCAAAATCCGGTGTTTTAAAAACTTCATTTTGGAGATTATTTGGAGCATTTGAGGCAGTAAAAAAAATCAACATTGGTTTACTCTCTTCATTACTTGCAGCAATAGCAGCATCCATACTGGTCTTCCAAACTATATTTTGGGCTTGGAAAGAAATTGACCCTAAAAAGAAAATTAGCAGAAGTAGTTTTTTAATCATAACATGTAAATTTGGTTTAGTTAGCAAAACGAAATTAACAATATATTTTAATTGTGCAAGATTTTTTAGCACTAAAATTACATAATATGTTTTTTTATTTACAATATTTTATTAAAATAAAATATTCCACAATCTAACCAGGAAATTAACAAATACTTTTCTTACTAAACAAAAAAACCTCACAATTTTCATTGTGAGGTTTTCTTTATTTATTTGAAAAAATATTACATTTTTTGAGATTTAATTATTCCGTCAGCAACTGCTAACCAGGCTTTTGGACCGCCTGCAACATAACCCGTCTGACCAAGACCTTTAAAATTTACTTTACCATCTTTACTTTCTGCATTCGTAAAATATACTGTAGGAAATCCTTGTATCCCGAAAGCCTGCTGTAATTCGGCATTTTGATTTTTTACTTCAGGTGTCTGAGCAGTTCTTCTTGGATAATCCAACTCTACTAAAATTACATTTTCAGCAGCCCACTTTTGAAACTCCGGTGTTTTTAAAACTTCGTTTTGTAAACGAATACACCAACCACACCAATCACTTCCTGTAAAAAACATTAGCAACGGTTTTTTTTCTTTATTACTAACAGCTATTGCTTCTCTTACATCTGTATGCCAATTTAATTGCTTCGCCTGTTCGCTTACGCTCGAGCCTTGAGCTTGAACAGCAAATGAACCTATTATAAAAAATGCTATTATAAATATTTTTTTCATGTCATTAATTTTTTTCAAATTTAAACAAAAAAACAACTTCAAAATGTCGTCTATTTTACTTCCTGCATTAATTTTTTAATAAATGGAGAAATTGCTATTAAAATCACACCGGCAACCAACGAATAAACAGCCAATTGATAATACCCGTCTGTGTATGACTGCAACTTAGACATTAAAGTAGTTCCTGTATTCGATTTAGAAATTTCTGCACCAAGTTTTCCTGCAAATAACTGCCCAAATGCAGTTGCCAAAAACCATAATCCCATCATCATTCCGAATAATCTTTTTGGAGACAGTTTCGTAATAATTGACATTCCGATTGGCCCCAGGCAAAGCTCCCCAAGAGTTGTCACCAAATAAGCAAATGTGAACACATTCAGGGAAGTAATTCCGTTAACATCTGCAAAAAATTTAGTGTAATAGAAAATATAAAAAGAAGCTGCTAAAAACAAAAATCCAATCCCGAATTTAATCAGCGTATTAGGTTCTATCTTCTTTTTAGCCAGCCAAAGCCAAAGCAATCCAACCAAAGGACTAAAAATAACAACAAATAATGTATTTGAACTATTGTTTACAGCATTGGGATCAATGGTAAATCCAAGTAGATTGTAACTTAAATTATCTTTGGCAAACAACGACAACGAACCCCCGCTTTGTTCATAAATTGCATTAAATACTAAATAAAAGAAAATAAACGTAAAAGCTGCAATCATCTTTTTTTGCAATTTTATATCTCCTAATTTTATCACTTCGTATATAAAATAAATCATAGCAATTATACCAATCGTATACATAAAATAATCTGTATAATCTGTATTTTTTACCATGATAAAAATAAAAGGAATACTTAATAATGAGCCTAAGTAAACAGCTATTTCTTTAATTTTCCTTTTATTCGGTTCTAAATGCAACAATGGAGAATTTCCAATAGGCCCAAGATGTTTTTTAGTAAACAAAAAAGTCAACAATCCAAAAATCATGACAAGTGCTGCCGAAAGAAAACACAGTTGCCAGGAATAATATTTCCCTAAATAGATACACAGGATTCCTCCAAAAAAACCGCCGATATTAATTCCGGCATAAAACATTCCATAACCTGCATCTCTTCTGTGATCACTTTCATGGTAGAGTTCTCCCACCATTGAAGAAATATTGGGTTTAAAAAAACCTGTTCCAATTATAGAAAATGCCAAACCATAATAAAATAAATGTTGTGGAGCAAAAGCAATAAGCAAATTCCCCAAAATCATAACAATTCCTCCAAAAAATAATGACTTTTTAAACCCTAAAACTTTATCTGCAAAAATTCCTCCAACAAAAGTAAAAGCATACACAAATGCCTGAATAGCACCATATTGTAAATTAGCCGCTTCATCTTTAAGTAAAAGCTGATCTACCATAAAAAAGGTTAAAACGCCCCGCATCCCATAAAAACAAAATCGCTCCCACATTTCAACAGTAAACAAATACCACAATTGCTTCGGATATTTTCCTTTAAAATTTTGTATTTGTTCTAAACTTAAACCTTCTTCCATTTATTATTATTTTAAGTACATCAATAAAAAAGCATCATCTTCAATTAATTCAAAGATGATGCTTTTAGTATATTTTTATTCCGTTAAATTATCTAACACCATGCATCATTTTTTTCAGGAATGGAGTCAATGCAAATAAAATCAATGCTGCAAGTCCTGTAATAACAACAAATACCATGAAAAACTCATATAGGTTATGAATTATAAAACCTGCAAAATCAGGATAATGATCACTTATCTGATGTTTATCCAATAATTCCAACTGAGCTGGAGTTAATGTAATCTTTTTATCTAAAACTGCTTGTAAATCAATTCCTAATTCCTGCGCTTTTTTATATTTATCGCCAGTTGCAGGTAAAATTGAGCCTAAAGTTCCTCCCAAAGCATAACCTGATGCATTCGACAAGAAAAATACTCCATATAATAAAGAAGAAAAACGCTTTGGAGACAATTTACCAACTAAAGATAATCCGATTGGAGATAGACACAACTCCGCACAAGTATTTAAGAAATACAATAAAATAAGCCATTTAACCAACAACAATCCTGAAGTTCCAATGTATGAAACCTGAGTTGCAATCATGAAAAAACTAATTGTAATAAGAACCAGACCAACTGCTAATTTTACTGGCGAAATTGGCTCCCTGTCTTTTGCCCTTAAATAATCCCATAGAATACTAAAAGGAACAGCCATTACAACTACAAACAATCCGTTGAATATTTGCACCATTGATGGTGGCATTTGAAACCCAAAGAAATTTCTATCAGTCTGATTATTAGCAATAAAAGTTAATGATGAACCAGCCTGTTCAAACGCAGCCCAGAAAAATATAATAAAGAAAGAAACGATATAGATTACAATAATTCTATCTCTTTCTATTTTTGTCAATGATGTATCAGATATAATCAATCCGGCCAAAGCCAAACCACTCGAATAGATTAATGTATAAATTAAATTCTGTCCAAAAACAAAATGAAAAATTACACCTAAAATTAAAAATGCAATTCCTGCACCAACTAATGCTTTTGGAGAAAAATTAGCCTTTTGAGCCTCTCCTTCTTCAAAATCAGCTGCTACATTTTTAGATGGCAAACCTCCTAATGGTCTTCCTTCCGGAGATACTACGTATTTATTTTTTAAAAAGTAAAAAAGAACAGTCCCTACAAACATTGCACCTGAAGCTGCCAGGAATCCCCATTTAAAAGCGTGAATATCCCTAACACCACCTCTATCAACAACATCTCCTAATAACGGACAAATAGATTGACCTAAGAAGGCCCCCATATTAATTCCCATATAGAAAATCGTAAAAGCTGTATCTAATTTTGTCTTCTCTTGCTTTGGATACAAACTTCCCACCATACTGGAAATGTTTGGTTTAAAAAATCCATTACCAAAAACAATAGCACCTAATCCGCAATACATAACAGTCGTTGCAAGACCTAAGTTAGAACCAAAAATGCTGCCGCTTGTAAATAATAACAACTGTCCAACAGCCATTGTTAATCCGCCTAACAAAATACAATTTCTATTACCTAAAAAACGATCGGCAATAAAACCTCCTAACATTGGTGTTAAATAACAAAGCCCAAGAAAACCTCCATAAATCAAGGAAGCTTCTTCTTCCTTCATTAATAACGAGTTCACAAGAAATAAAGTTAATAAAGCCCGCATTCCATAAAAATTGAACCGCTCCCACATCTCCGTTCCGAACAATACCCAAAGTCCTTTTGGATGCGCCGATTTTACTTGAGTTTCTCCCATATTTTGTTGTTTATTTAAAGTTAACTAGAGTTGTTTTATAGATTTTCTTTGATAAAATTCGTCATTTTATTATAAAGCTGAATTCTCGTTTTCCCGCCGTAAATACCGTGGTTTTTATCCGGATATATCTGAGAATCAAACTGTTTATTTGCCTGGATTAAGGCTTCCATCATCTGCATGGAGTTTTGCACATGAACATTATCATCCCCAGATCCGTGAATCAATAAAAACTTACCTTTTAACTTATCAACATGATTTATTGGAGAATTTTGATCATAACCACTTGCATTTTCCTGTGGCGTCTGCATGTATCTTTCTGTATAAACACTATCATAAAAACGCCAATTTGTTACCGGAGCAACTGCAATTGCCATTTTGAAAACATCATTCCCCTGAAAAATACAGTTAGAAGCCATAAATCCGCCGTAACTCCATCCGAAAATTCCAATTCTCGAAGCATCAACGTAAGGATAAGCCCCAATTACTTTTGCTGCATCAATTTGATCTTCTACTTCGTACTTTCCTAATTCTTTTTGTGTCATTTTTTTGAAATCTGCACCTTTAAAACCAGTTCCTCTTCCATCTACACAAGCTACAATATAACCTTGTTGAGTAAGTGAAAGAAACCAATAATCGTCAGTATTATTCCAATCATTATTTACCTGCTGTGAACCCGGACCGGAATATTGGTACATGAAAACAGGGTATTTTTTTGAAGGATCAAAATCTTTTGGTTTTAAAATCCAGGCATTTAATTCGTTTCCTTTTGATGTTTTTAAAACAAAAAATTCTTTTACAGGCAAATTATAACCTTTTAATTTAGCTGAAAGTCCCTGATTGTTCTCGATAACCTGTAGTTCTTTACCTGTTTTTGACTCATTTAAAGTGTACGTTGTAGGCTGAGAAGCACTGGAGAAAGTATTAATGAAGAATTGGAAATTAGGGCTGAAAGTCGCCACATTAGTTCCTGTATTTTTAGATAAAGCTACTTTATTTTTTCCGTCTAATCCAACTCTGTAAATAGCTCTGTTAATTGAACCATTTTCTGTAGACTGATAGAAAATAGTTTTTGATTTTTCGTCGAAACCGTAATATGAAGTTACTTCCCAGTTTCCTTTTGTGACTTGATTTTTAAGCTTTCCTGTTTTATCATACACATAAATATGATTAAAACCATCTTTTTCGCTTGTCCAGATAAAGCTGTTGTCTTTTAAAAATGTCAAATTATCAGTAACATCAATATAAGCTTTATCTTTTTCATTAAAAATTACTTTCGCAGCTGCCGTTGTACCATCTATAAATAACAAATCAAGATTGTCCTGATGGCGGTTTAAAACCTGTGCCGATAAAACATTATTATCATTTGTCCATTGTAATCTTGCAATATAAAAGTCATTATAATTCCCTAAATCAACTTTTTTAGTTGCATTATTAGCCACATCGCAGATATGTAATGAAACTTCTGAGTTCTTCTCTCCCGCTTTAGGATATTTAAAAGTTTCAATTGTCGGATATAAATCTTTGTGAAACATTGACATTGAAAATTCAGGAACTGCAGTTTCGTCAAAACGAATATAAGCCAGTTTTTTACTGTCTTTACTCCAGTCAAAAGCCCGGACAAAAGCAAATTCTTCTTCATAAACCCAATCCGTAATACCATTTATGATTGCATTTTTCTTTCCATCAGATGTAATTTCAGTCGATTTTTTTGAAGCAACATCATAAACGTATAAATTATTTTCTTTTGCATAAGCAATTTTCGACCCATCAGGTGAAAAAGTTGGCTCCTGAACCTGAAAATCAAAAAGTTTGGTTAGTGATTTAGCAGTTATATCGTATAAAAAATAATCTGCTGTAAAAGAGTGGCGAAAGATTTGATTTGTATTACAAGCAATCAAAATCTTTTTTTCGGAAGCATCAAACGTATAACTGTCTATTCCGTCTGCAAGTTCCTTGTAATTTTTAGTATCGATTAAATTTGATACTTTTTTTAGTGTTGCAAAATCATACAAATCAATCTGCATACTTCTGCTGGCCTGGTCAACATTTAAAACGGTGTATTGATCCGTATTTTTTAACGATTGCAATTCATCCATTCCTTTAGCACGAAATGCCCCACTGTAAATATTTTCGACAGTTATTTTCTGTTGTCCAAAAACAGTAGCAACCAAAAATAAAAGAACAAGAGTAATTTTACTTGTATTCATTAGCATTTAATTTAAATATAAAAAAGAGTTCAATTTTAGTGAAAAAAATAAACATAATACACATTTTAACTGTTAAATGTTAAAAAAATAATATTTTATCGCCTTCCAAATTCTAAATAGATTATAAACAAAACTCTTAAATTGGTATCTTTGTCGCAACATTATTATTTAATATACTGAGAATGAACAACGCTGTTGCCGGATTTTCTAAATTATCCAAAAAAGAAAAAATAAACTGGATTGCCAAAGAATATTTTTCAAACCCCGAAGAGGCACTTAATATAATAAGAAATTACTGGAATTCAGATGAAAAGCTTCAGCAGCTGCATGATGAATTCATAGAAAATACGATCACCAATTTATACATTCCACTTGGAGTTGCCCCAAATTTTTTAATCAACGGAAAATATAAAACCATCCCAATGGCAATTGAAGAAAGTTCTGTTGTTGCAGCTGCTTCAAAATCAGCAAAATATTGGGCAACCCGTGGCGGATTTAAAGCAACAGTAATTGATACCGAAAAAATAGGCCAGGTACATTTTACTTTTAACGGAGATGCTGAGAAATTAGAATCATTCTTCAACCAAATAAAACCGAAATTTTTCTCCGATACGCAAAACATTACCAAAAATATGCAACAGCGTGGCGGTGGAATTCTGGATATACAGCTAAAAGACAAAAGGAATTTACTTGATAATTATTTTCAGCTGCATGCAACTTTTGAAACCAAAGACAGCATGGGAGCAAATTTCATCAATTCATGTCTGGAACAATTTGCAACAACTTTAAAAGAAGAAGCTCAAAATTCTGATTTAAATATTCAGGTTGTAATGAGCATTTTGTCTAATTACGTCCCAAATTGCATTGTCAGAGCTGAAGTTTCCTGTCCAGTCGAAGACTTAACAGAAAAACATATTTCTAATCCTCAGGAATTTGCCCAACGTTTTGTACAGGCAGTTCAAATTGCCGAAGTTGAACCTTTTAGGGCAGTAACACACAACAAAGGCATCATGAATGGTGTCGATGCAGTGATCCTTGCCACCGGAAATGATTTTAGAGCTGTAGAAGCAGGTGTTCATGCCTATGCTTCAAAAAACGGACAATATTCAAGTTTATCTCATGCTAAAATCGAAAATGGAATCTTTACTTTTTGGTTAGAAATCCCATTAGCTTTAGGAACTGTCGGTGGTCTGACTTCATTACATCCGTTAGTAAAATTATGCTTAGAGATTCTCGAAAAACCTTCAGCCAAAGAACTAATGGAAATAGTTGCCGTTGCAGGCTTAGCTCAAAATTTTGCCGCGTTACGTTCGTTGACAACGACCGGAATCCAGGAAGGCCATATGAAAATGCATCTGAACAATATCATTAACCAGTTTGAAGCCAACGAAGAAGAACGACATTTAATTAAAACACATTTCAAGAAAAATGTTGTCTCACACAGTGCTGTAGTGGCGTTTATTGAAAATTTAAGAAAATAATACATTCTCCTGAATACCTTTTTTATTGTTCAGGAGCTATTCCCGCTGTTCACTATATCTTTTGTGGCGAACCCCGCCACAAAAGGATACCGTTACCATCGGGGCTAAAAAATAAAGCATGAAAACAACCTTTTACAGTAACGGAAAACTCTTAATCACAGGCGAATACCTAGTTCTTGACGGCGCCAGAGCTTTTGCATTACCTACGAAATTTGGTCAAAATTTAATTGTTGAAGATGGCATAAATCAGGAAATTACCTGGAAAAGTTACGACTATGACAATCGTCTTTGGTTTGAAGACATTATTACTTTTTCTGAAATCATAAACAACCCTGTAACTAAAATAGAAACTGTAAAAACAACGCTAATCAATATTTTACACGAAGCTTATATTCTAAATCCGGATTTTATTAATTCTTCTGAGGGTTACAAAATCAGTACTCAGCTTACTTTTCCTAAAAACTGGGGACTGGGGACATCATCAACTTTATTAAACAATATAGCGCAATGGACTAAAATTGATGCTTTTACATTACTCAAAAACAGTTTTGGAGGTAGTGGTTACGATATTGCATGTGCTCAAAATAATACACCGATTGTATATCATTTAGAGCAGAATTTACCTATTGTAGAAATTACTCATTTCAATCCTGATTTTAAAGAGAATATTTATTTTATCTACCTTAATAAAAAACAAAACAGCAAAACTGCTATTAATGCCTACTATAATAACAAAAATGAACATTTAACCAAAAGCATTGTAGAAAACAACAAAATCACCGAAGCTATTTTAAATGCTAAAACAGTAAAAGAATTTGCATCAGCTCTCGAAAAGCATGAAATTCATTTAAGTGATATTTTAGAAACACGAACGATTAAAGAAAATGTTTTTTCAGATTTTAATGGAGTAGTAAAAAGCCTTGGCGCCTGGGGAGGTGATTTTGTAATGGTAGTTTCAAAAGAAAATCCTTCAGCATATTTTGCTTCAAAAGGATATGAAACGATACTTACCTATGATGAAATGATATTATAGGAGGATTTTTATATCTAAATATTTAAAACAAATCTCAATTGAAATTTACTTTCTTATTTTTATTATGTTTTGTTTCAAGCTGGCGAACTATTTGATTATCCTGCTCATTTGATTCAATAAGAGTATTATGTAAACGCTCTGCCATTTTTTCTATACTGTTTGTAATAGAATCGTACACCAGTTCCATTCTGCGGTGTTTTTCTTCTTTTACAGCTTTCAAAACATCTTCAACAAAAATTTTATCATATTTTTCAGCAACAGAATCACGTGTATTCGTCAATCGTATTACATTATCATTCCCTAATATAGTGACTTTAAAATGTTGCTCTTCATTACTTAAATAATATTTCCCTCCTAATTCATCACAATTGATGTCGGTAGCGCTAACTTTTAACAACTCACTAATTATTCCAAAAATATGATTTTCAATTTTGGAATATACTTTGGGTTTCTTCTTAAAAAACCTAAACATACAAATTATTATATGTTAAAACCTTCAAGTAATTTTTCTTCATTTTTTTCTACAATTTAAATTACACATGCTTGCTGTCTTCGAACGTAAATTCAAATTCTTCGGAAATTTCGAACAAATTAACAGTATTTTTTTAAATAACGCAAACGTTTGCATAATAATCATAATCCATACAAATCTATTAAGAAGCTGATCTTGAATTTTCTATCAAACCAAAAACTGAATTTTAGGCTAAAAACCTGAGATAATGGTACAAAAAAACCCGATACTTAAGTTTAAAAGTATCGGGTTTTATTTTTTAATTTATGTACTAAAAACTAGTAGTTAAATTGTAATCTGTTATCTTCAATTTTAGCGTTAGTTTTCAATGCCGGTAAAATTCTGCTGGCATCAGAAGTACTTTGTGCTTTTAATTTAGCAACATAAGCAGCATGATTAGCAATTGCCGGAGCTTTAACTGTGCTAATATTTTTTACAACATACACACCTGTATTTCCTTCAATTGGAGCAGAAACTTTATTTGCGGATAAAGCAAATGCATTTCCGACAACTTTAGGCTCTTGCCCAACTCCTCCTGGTAAAACAGGATTATCCATAGTAACATTTGTTGCTTGTTGTACTGCAACACCAGCACTTTTAGCGATAGCTTCAATACTTGAACCGGTCATTTTAGCTTTTAATATCTCTGCTTTTTTCTTGTTTTTCAAGATTGGCTCAACATAAGGTCTTGCAAGTGTAACTGATACTAAACCAGATTTGTTTTCGCTTTTGTATTGTGCAATTACATGACCAACATTTGCAATTTCAAAACGTTTTACATCTCCTTCACTTGTTTCTTTATCAAATGCCCATCTTATAATTGAACGTTGATTTCCTAATGGACCAAAAGCCTCATCCATTGCTTTTGCTGTTACAGGAGCTGCAACTTTTAATCCTAATTGTTTAGCTGTAGCATTAAAATCTTTGTCGGCAGCTTCCATTTCAAATTTAGTTGCCAATGTAAATACTTTATCAGAAGTAGCTTCAGAAGGCTGTATTTTTTGAGCAATTGTAGCTAAACGAATACCGTCTTGTTTGTCTGTAATTTTGATAATGTGAAAACCGAAAGGTGTTTCAACCAAACCAACTTTCCCAATTCCGTTATTGAATACAAAATCATTGAATGGTTTTACCATTTGGTTTGGACCAAAATATCCTAAATCACCACCTTGTTGTGCAGATGAGTCATCAGAACTTGTAAATGCAAGCATCATGAAACTATCCGGATTAGCCTGAACCTGAGCCAAAATACCTTCGGCTTTAGCTTTAGCTTCTTCTTTAGTTCTTTTTTCTTTTTGGTTTGGCGTCTGAGATCCTTCATAACCAATTAAAATATGGCTTGCTTTTGCATTAACACCTGCTTTAAATCCTAAAGATTTAGAAATAGCATAGTATTTTCCAAAAACATATGGTCCATAAATTTGACCCGGAGCTAAACTGAATAATTTATCTGCATCAACTGCAGGCAAAGAATTTTTAGCAATGTAAGTTGAGTCGTAAGGAACATCAGAATTAGCGTTTACAAATTCAGCAATGTTTGTTGCATTTCTAAAACCTGGTAATGTATCATTTGTTTTAGTTTTTGCATTGTACTCCACTCTTCCATTTAAAAGAGCAGTAATTTTTGCTTTAATTTCAGCCTCATCTTCTTTTGAAGGTTTGTCTTCAACTAACACATATTGAATTTCACGAGTAGCATCTGCCTTAAATTTTTTCTCGTTTTTCTTCATATAGTCAACAATTTCAGAATCTGAAATTTTTACTTCACTATCTTTGATAGAAGAATATAAAGCTCCTGCATAAGCAAAGTTTACTTTATTGGCTTCCATTTCATATTTCAATTTTCCTTCACTGGCAGTTGTATAAAGTCCTGCTTTTACAAGTGTATTATAAATTTGAAATTTTGCATTTAAAGTAGCTTCTTTCTCTTTTTCAGTAATAAACTGGGCTGCTTCCGGATTTGATTTGAAATATTCTTTGAATTTAACAATATCAAACATGCCTGCTGCATTTAAGAACATTGGATTTTTACCAATATTTGGATCAGCTTTTAAAACTTCCAAAAGGTGTTTTTCTCCAACTCTCAATCCTAATTTATCAAATTGAGCTGACAATAAAGCGATTGAAACCTCTTGATCCCATACTCTGTTTGCAGCTTCAGTGGTAGTAACTCCTTGTCCACTTTTTTCGACATTACTCACTTTAACTCTAAAGTCTTCAAATGAAATATCCTTTCCATCGATGCTTCCCACATCTTTTGAACTTTGACTAAATGTTCCTTTACCTATAAGATCTTGTATTATAAATGCAAATAATGCAAGTGCAATAACTCCTATCAATAATGCGGAACGCTGTCTAATTTTTGCTAAAACTGCCATTTTTATTATCGTTAATTTTATATTCAGTTTGCGAAAATACAATTATCTAGTTAATAACAATACAACTAGCCTTTTATTTTACGCAATTTTTTTAATTAGTAAAAAAAAATCACTCTTTTATAGACATTTTTACTAATTCTATTTTCTTGTTTGAGCATTCTTCTATCGAGAAATGATAATTCCCGATGGTTATTTTTTCGCCTTTTTGAGGAATATCTTTTGTAAAATCTACAATAAACCCACCTAAAGTTCCATAAGAATCATCTTCCGGGATTTCTAACTTATATGTTTCATTCAAGTATGTCACATCTAACCTTGTTGAAAAAAGATACTTCCCTTCTCCTAATTCCTGTTCGATCAATTCTTCGTCTGAATCATGCTCATCTTCGATTTCACCAAACAATTCTTCTACAATATCTTCAATTGTAATAATACCGGAAGTTCCTCCGTATTCATCCAAAACAACGGCTACATTTTTTCTTTTTTTGATAAGTAAACTCAAAGCATCTTTTATTAAAATCGTTTCCGGCACAAATTCAACTGCCATTAAAACTGATTTTATGGTTTTTGGTTTTTTAAACAAATCAAAAGAGTGTACATAACCCACAATATCATCAAGTGAATTTTGACTTACAACAATCTTAGAGTAGCCCGTTTCTATAAATAAGGATTTAAGATCCGAAATACTGTCAAACAAATCCACATCTACAATCTCTGTCCGGGGCGTCATAATATCACGTGCTTTTAAGCCTGAAAACTCTAATGCATTCTGAAAAATCTGAATTTCTGAATCAACTTCTTCATTATCTTCAACAGTACTCATTTGTTCTGTAATATAATTTCCGAGTTCAATTTTACTAAAATACAACTGTACCTGATCTCCTTCGGTTTTAAAAAATTTCCTTAAAACAAAATCGGAAATCCAGATAAAAAAAGTGGAAATATAATAAAACAACCGATAAAAAATATAGGCTGGAACAGCAAAAATCCTAATTAAGGAATTGGCGTAAATTTGAAAAAGAACTTTCGGAAAAAACTCGGCAGTTACCAAAATAATAAAAGTCGAAACTAAAGTCTGAATAAATAAACTTGTATAATCTGAAAATTGATATCCAAGATGAATAACGCATTTCAGAATCAGATCACCTGTAAAAAACCCATAAACAACCAATGCTATATTGTTTCCAATAAGCATTGCAGCAATAAATTTAGATGGTTTCTCAGTAAGTCTGGTGAGTATTTTGGAAATAAAATTATCTTGTTTCTTTTCAATTTCAAGATAAATCTTATTTGAGGAAATAAAGGCTATTTCCATTCCTGAAAAAAAGGCTGATAGTATTAAACACAGTATTATAATACTAATTTCCATTTTCTACTGTTTTTTATAATGATCGTCAAATTTCTTAGAAAATTTTCTTCTGAAAAAAAACATAAAAACACTTACACCTGCAATCAAAAAACTAAGCCAGGGAGTTCCATCAGGCTCATTTAGCTTTGTAATTCCATCATAAATAAAAGCAACTGCAATTAATAAGTAAACGTATTGTGTATATTTTAAATAACCCATAATTTATATTTTATTCTTCATTGGCTTCAATTTCACCGCTTACCCGTTGTGAATTTATCACTTTAAAATCTTTACTAAAATCTATTCCCTGACCATGAGAAACACCTTTTGCATCAGTAAGCTTAAACTTTCTTTCTGTATAAAACCACTCATTTTTCTGATCAAAGTATAATTGTTCTGTTTCCAGCATTTGTCCTGCCTCAGAAGTGATTTTTACTTTCCCCTGCAAATCAATTATACCGGTTTTTTTATATGAAACCGCATAATTTGCTACTATAAAAGTACGTTTTTGTTTTTTATCATATAAGGTAACATCAATCCCTTTGGGAAATTCCGTAAAAGGAAACTCAACACTGGAATAATCCAACATTTTACGACTTTTTAAAACACCGGTTATTCGTCCCGAATCTGTATATTTTATATTGACCGTATCTGCATCAGTCCCTGGAATAAATTCTGAAAAGTTAATTTTCTGAACTTCTTTAAAATTGCTTTCGCATCCAAAAAACAGTGTCACAGCAAAAACTGTGACAACGGTTATAATATTATGTCTTTTTGGTAAATTCATTTGCCAAATGTAGTAAATTGTAGCGAGCTTAAAAAAGCATATTTTTTATACTTTTAATTGAATTTATTTTTCACAAACCATCTATCATTAAAAGAGAAGCTAAGGCTGAAATTTATATAATTCTCCTGAATCAAGCCTGAAGAAACTGTTCCTTTTTTTCCATATTCAATTCCAAAGTTAACATTTGAAAATGATCCTGTAATAGGAAATCCTGCACCTAAAGTAACTCCTACATCTTTTATCGACTCATTATTAACCACCAATCCTATTTTTTCATATTTCATACCTGCTCTTAACGTTATTCTGCTGAAATAACTTGAGAATGATGTATAGTTCGGTATAAAATATCCTCCAATAGCATATTTAGAATAATTTTCATAACGAACTTTATCAGTGGTATTATAATAGTTCTCAAATTTTCCGCTGCCATGAAAAGCCAAAGTAGTACCGACCAACCATTTTCTTGCTTCTCCAATACCTGCACCAATAGTTAATCTGTTTGGTAATTGCAAAGTATTATTAACCGAAGCAAATACTACAGGATCCGGATCACCATCAACATCAATCGTTCTTTCACTTGTTGATTTTAAATTGCTCGAAAAGGTGTAGCTTAAACTGGTAAACAAGTTGATTTTTTTATGAATTTCGGTTTGATACATTGTCCCAATATTAAAATTGGCACCTGACAATTCTGAAGTATTAACCTCTCTTGTTCCATTTGAAACCCCTGTGATTACCTCCAGACTTGTTGTTTCAATTTTTCCAAAATTATATTGCAAATCAGCACCAACACTCCAGTTTGGCTTTATTTTATATCCTAATCCAAAGAAAACTTTATTTAAACCTCCTTTTCCTTCAAACTGATTACTTAGTGCCCCATCAGTAGCAGTATTATCATTTCGAATTTTATATCCAACTGAAGAAACCGGGATTAATCCGAAACCAAAACCAAATTTACCCATTGGTATCCCAAGAAGTAAATAATCAAAGGTTGATCTTTTGGCACTCGCATTTTCAGTATCCGTTTTTAATTTAGATGTACCATAAGTACCTCCTACAGTAAAAGTAGTTAGTTTCAAACTCGCATAACTTGAAGGATTTTCAACATTCATGTGAACACTATCCTGCTCCACCGAAACACCTGCCATCGATCTGTTTTCTATGGTTCCTTTAAATCTCATATCACCAATTCCATAAAAAGAATAAGGAGAGGATGTACCTTGCTGAGCTAATGAAACGAACGAGATAAGCAAACAGACGCTTAGTATAATTTTTTTAATCATTGTTGATTTTATATTGAAATGTTTGGTTCAAACTCTCAAGCAAGAAATTTGAATTGGCAAATATGGTATTTTTTAATCGTTTAGCCAAAAAATCTGTATCTCCGCCCGTTAAAATTATTATAAAATTTGAAAAATTTGCACGATATTCATCGATAAAACCGTCAATCTCATAGACGAAACCATTAACAACACCCGAATGTATAGCTTCTGCAGTAGTGTTTCCTATATATGATTCAGGCGCCTCCAAAGCCAGCAAAGGCAGTCTGGCTGTATAATTATGTAACGTTTCATAACGCAATCGAAGCCCAGGAGAGATTGCTCCTCCCAGATAATTATCAAATTCGTCGATAAAATCGTAGGTAATACAAGTTCCCGCATCAATAACCAATCTGTTCTGCTTTGGAAATTGCAAAGTTGCGCCGGAAGCCAAAACCATCCTGTCGATTCCTAAAGTTTTTGGAGTTCCATATTTATTTATAAACGGAAAAACATCTTCATGTGTCAAAAAATGTACATTAAGTTGATTTTCGAAAGCCAAAAAAGATTGTTTTTCGACATTTCCGACTGATGCAACAACCAAATCAGAGCAATTTTGAAATTTTTTTAAAATATTTTCAATTTTTTTTTCGAGCTCTTTTTTCTCAAAAACAAAATTTTCCAAAACAGTACTTCCCTCAAAGACAGCCGCTTTAATTCGAGTATTACCAATATCAATTGTTAAAACCATATTTTTTTATTTACCAATGCGAAGGTACGAATTGATTTTTTTTAAAAAATGTTTTGGATAAACTAAAAATCATTCTATATTTGCACCCGCAAACACGTTCACCCAACGCTATGAAAATAGAGATAAAGTGAGATAATTAGCATGGTGCCTTAGCTCAGATGGTAGAGCAATGGACTGAAAATCCATGTGTCCCTGGTTCGATCCCTGGAGGCACCACCAAAACCCGAATAGCAATATTCGGGTTTTTTGTTTTTATCAACTTCCTTCCCAATATTTTCAAAATCTCTCTTTCTTCCTTAAAAAATGAAGCCAAATTTCACTCAAAAAACAAATTGTCAATAAATAATCACTATTTGTTAAAAAAGTAGCAATTGAATAAATAAATATCTTTTATATTCGTAAAAAAATATTTTAAGTATTTATTTATTATCAATGACATATTAACAAGTTTATGAGTAAAACATCTACAAAAGGCATTTGGAAAGTGATTTCTGCCTCTTCAATGGGAACAATGATTGAATGGTATGATTTCTATATTTTTGGAAGTTTAGCTGTTGTGATCTCAACCAAATTTTTTCCAAGTGACAATCCCACCGCCGCGTTTCTGTCTACTTTAGCCACTTTTGCTGCCGGATTTGTAGTCCGCCCTTTTGGGGCTTTATTTTTTGGAAGACTTGGTGACATTATTGGCCGAAAATATACTTTTATGGCTACCTTATTATTAATGGGAGGTTCTACTTTTTTAATAGGATGTATTCCGAGTTATGAAACTATTGGTTTTTTAGCTCCTTTATTGGTTCTTCTCCTGCGTTTGCTACAAGGTTTAGCTCTTGGAGGGGAATATGGCGGAGCGGCCACTTATGTAGCTGAACATGCTCCTGCAGGACAAAAAGGATATTGGACATCATGGATTCAAACCACGGCAACTGTAGGTTTATTTATTTCGTTAATGGTAATTTTGGCAACAAAAACTGTTCTTTCGAGCGAAGAATTTGATACTTGGGGATGGCGTGTTCCGTTTTGGGTTTCAATAGTAATGGTAGGCGTTTCTTACCTGATCCGAAAAAACATGGATGAGTCTCCTGAGTTTGCAAAAGCGAAAAAAGAAGGCACAACCAGTACAAATCCGTTAAAAGAAAGTTTTGGTAATCGTTATAACTTAAAATTTGTTTTACTTGCTCTGTTTGGAGCTACCATGGGACAGGGAGTAGTTTGGTATACCGGACAATTTTACGCCATGAGCTTCATGAAAACCGTAATGAATATCGATTCTTCACAGGTTGATAGTTTATTAGGGATTGCTCTTTTGTTAGGAACTCCATTTTTTATTGTCTTTGGATGGCTGAGTGATAAAATTGGACGTAAATATATTATGATGGGCGGAATGTTGCTTGCTATTTTGCTTTACAGACCTATTTATAAAGCAATGTACACTACAACAGATACCAATCTTAAAACTGAAATTACAGAAAAAACAAAAATTACAAATGAATTAACCAAAACGAAAGATTCTGTTTATACTACTTATAAAGAATTTACCGACGGAACTGTATCAGTAGAGAAAAAAACTCTTTTTGCAACCAAAAAGGAAGCTCAGGTTACCACTTCAATTACAATCAATTCAGACGATGAATGGGCTTTAATTTTCTTAGTATTTGTACAGGTTTTATTTGTTACAATGGTTTACGGGCCAATTGCTGCCTTTTTAGTTGAAATGTTTCCGGTTAAAATCAGATATACGTCAATGTCACTGCCTTACCATGTTGGAAACGGAATTTTTGGAGGTTTGCTTCCTGCAATTTCTACTTATTTTGTAACTCATGCTAAAGATTCCGGCAAAACCGATTTTTATCTGGACGGTCTTTGGTATCCAATCGTAATAGCTTCTGTCTGTTTTGTAATTGGAATGATCTATATCGATAATAAAAATAAAACTACTCACCTCTAATTAAGATACTGATTATGAATCTAATTAAAAAAATATTAGGCATATTGTGGATTGTACTGGCAATTGCCGCAGCTTATTTTTGCATTTTTGAATTTGGTTTGCCAAAATTTCTTTCAGATAAACAAGATGATTTAGTATTCGGAATCATCATTCTGTTCATCTTGACTCCATTAATTGTTTTAGGATTGGGAACGTTTGGATATTTTGCTTTAATTGGAGAATACGATAAAGAAAAATAAATTATAAATAAAAGGGCTGTCTCGAAATAGACAGCCCTTTTGCATTACTAACCAAACCAAAATTTTAAAATCTGTTAATCTATTCTTTAATAAACTTCATTACTTGTATTTTGCTATTAGCATTCAGTGCTTTTACAATATATAAACCCGATTTTAGATCGCTTACGCCAAATTGAAAATCCGGATTCTCATTGGTTGTAAAACTTTTTACCAATTGACCGGAGATAGCATAAATTTCAACTTTTACAGAAGCAATGTTCAGCGTAAAATAATTTGAAACAGGATTTGGATACAAATTAACTGTAGTTCCTTTTTCAAAATCGGCAATAGCCAAACTAGCCTGCTTATTTCCGTAAACTCTAAATTCTCCTGCCGGAATACTTATCAAAGCATTAACATCTGTAACATTTATTGTAGTATTGTCCATTAAATTATACCACGTTCCAGGATATGAAAAACCTGTTGCAACGTTCTGTGTGGTTACATTAAAGTTGCCTAAAATCAATACATCCTTAAGTTGACCTGAATCTAAACTTGCATTCGTAATTTTAATATTTGCATACAAAGAACTTGTATTTGCCATTGTTGTTGTTCCCAAAAACACAGGCTCTTTCGTTTTTAACGCAATCATTTTGGCCCAATCGTAGTAAATTTTATTTCTGCCTGAATCTGACAACCAGCTTCCTGTCCATTGAGGCTGTGGTTTAGTGTCTAATTTACAATCTCCGGTAATAGTCGCCGAAGCATCATTTACGGTTCCATTATTACAAGTAAAAATAGAAGAATCCCAACCTAAGTCTCCAAAATGCCAAATCATTTTTGGCCCGGGAACTAACAATGAAACTGCTCCAATAGCTGACATTCTTGACAAAGCTGTACTTAATGTTTTTACATTATGTGCTGAATTTGCCGAATTTCCGTATTGAATATTTTTATACATCAGGCGTTCTTCGTCATGACTTTCTGCATAACCCATTAACCTATTTGTAGTAAAACCGTGACTTGAACCCGTCATTCTCGAAATATTACTTGTATATCCCATAGACAACTCATTATAAGCAGCATTCATATTACCCCACATCATGATTCCTTTGCTTGGCGATTCGGTAATTTTATAATTTGCCCATTGCTGCTCTTCTAAATCAGTCCCTAAATGTTCAAAAATAGTATAATGTGTAGCGTCTAAACTCCATGAATAATCTGCATACGATTTCAAAACATCAACTCTGTCCTGTTGATAAGCATTAGTACAACTTTCATCTGAAGCAGTGCAATTTTGAGTAAATCCTTTGGTTAAATCCCAACGTAAACCGTCAATTTTATACTCCTCAACCCATTGTTTGATTACACGTTTTACATAATTTTGAGTTTTAAGAGACTGGTGGTTAAAATCTTCACCAACGCTATAACTGTGTTTTGCAACGGTATTAAAATAAGGATTTTCAGTAGTTGGCGATCCAAAACCATCTCCGTCAGGATCATTCATCCACATTCTCACCATCGGATTTCTTCCAAAAGCGTGATTCAAAGCCACATCCAGAATAACTGCAATTCCGTTTTGGTGACATAAATCGATGAGTTCTTTTAATTTATCAGAACTGCCATAAAATTTATCCAAAGCCATATGAAAAGAAGTATTATAACCCCAACTCTCATTGCCTTCAAATTCCATTACAGGCATTAATTCGATAGCATTAATTTTAAGATTTTTAAAATAATCGATTCTGTCAATTAAACTTTGGTAATTTCTGTTTGCATCAAAATCACGAACCAAAACTTCATACACAACTAATTTATCTTTTTCGGGTTTTGTAAAATTGGTTACCTGCCAGTTATACGATGTTTGTCCGGTTTTTAAAACGGTTACTTCAAATTGCTGTCCTGATGGATAAACCGGCATATTTGGATAATTTATCGCTGGAATCGAAGCATCATCATAAGGAGATAAAACCAACGTAGAATAAGGATCGGCTGTTTTAACCAATGAAGGCGAATTTACTAATGGTGTCGCATCTCCTACCCAATATTGATAAGTATTATTCACTCCTAAAACCAGGCCCGATAATTCTAACCAAAATTTTCCTGAAATTGGGTCTTTTTTCATGGCAAATGCCGATGTAGGCTGCCAATTATTAAAACTTCCTGCAACGTAAACAAAATCTTTTAAAGGCGCATCCAAAACTAAAGTGGCTTTGGTAAAATCTGCTGAATTATAATTAATTCCATCAACCAAACCTGCTGGCATAGCCTCTGAAACTGTATTTGGATTTACCACAACCGAAAACTTTTTAGAGATTGTTGTCGCTCCTTGTGTCACCAATAATTCGTAACTCTGATTAGTCGTTATATTGGTGTGATTAAATGAATAGCTCACAGTACTTGTATTGGTATTGATAGTATTTCCGTTTGATTTTAAAACATAACCGGCAACACCATTTGTATTTGTGGCAACAATATTAAAATTAGAACCTGATGCTAAAATTGCAGTGCTGTTTTCTATAGGAGAAGTAAGTGCAACCTGAAAAGTACCTACTTCGGCTAAAATATCCTGTGATTTTTTATCTCCGGTTCCGTCTTTTGTTTTAACCAAAAAACCAATTCTGCCAATTCCGGTTGCATTGTAATAAGTAGCCGGTGTTATGGTTTTTGTATAGGTATCTGTTCCTGCGTTGTATGTAAATATACTCGCTGCGCTGGAAGCTGTCCACGTACCGTTGTTTGGTGTTCCTTTTGCAGTAGTGTCATTGGTATCAAAAGCCCATGCCCATAAATACAATTCATGAGTTCCAATAATTCCCCATGTAGTTTCATTGATGCTGTTTCCGTTAATTGTTATGGTTACGGCATCAGTTTCTTCAAAAGTAGCCGGACTTACGGAATATGTGACGGTTTGTTGCTGTGCAAAAACAATTACCGTAAATAAACTAAAAATTAAGAGTAATGATTTTTTCATAGTTTCGTTTAGTTATTAAAAAAGGCTATCCGCAGATAGCCTTTAATTTATTGGAACTTAAAAAATTAGTCTAATGTGATTGTTTTTGCAACATTGTCAATTTTCAAAACTCTGGATCCTGTTGGTCCTGTATATTTGAAATTGCTGTCGCCATCGCCAGCATTTACCAATTCTGAATCAATAGTATAACCCAATCCTGAATAATAAGTATAATTATGACTGGCATCCCAGTTACCATCACCTGTAAAGTTATTTCCTAAAAACTCTCTGAAAGCTTCTCCACTTTTAAGAACAACAGTTACCTGGTAAATATTTGTCTGACCAATAACTAAAGGAAATTCTGTTTCAGCATCGCCTGCCCATGTCCATCCTCCCGGAGTTGCAGCTCCTACCAACCAGTGAGAAGTAGCTAAAGGAACGTGGTAAGGAGTAGCCGTGAATGTATAAATATTAGAATATTGAGGCAAACCTGAAGCTCCTACAACCGATTTAATACGGATGTCTACTTTATTTTCTTGCTTTTCAACAAAACCTCCATTAACTAATGCTGAATTTAGTTCAGCTACCGTTAAAGCTTTAAATCTTGCAGTTGTATTTGATACTACGACCGGTGAAGCAAAATTAGTTCCTGCTTTACCAACTTCGATAACATAATTTACAACAGTTTCTGTTCCTTCATATTGAGCGTCATCCCAAACTACGGTTGTAGCAATATTATTTTCTGTTTCTTTAGAAAGAACAATACTAAAATCAGATTTTGGCGTTAATAACACTGGAGCAGTTGCTGCTTCAATAACTGGTCTGTCTTCTACATCATCTGCATTACATGATACTGCCAGTACACCAATGAATGCGATTAAAATTTTATATATATTTTTCATTTTTATTAATTTATAAGATTAGTTAGTATCCGGTATTTTGTTTTAAAGTCGGGTTTGCCTGAATATTTCTTGCAGGAATAGGCATTAAGTCTCTGTATGAGTCGGTAGCGCTACCATTTATAGAACCACCTTTCCACTGCCAGATTTTTGATCCTCCTGTAAATTTTCCAAAACGAATCAAATCAGTTCTTCTGTGACATTCCCAGAATAATTCTCTTCCTCTTTCGTCTAAAATAAAATCAAGCGTTAGTTGTGCAGTCCCAATAGTTGCTGCATTTGCCCTGGTTCTGATTTTGTTCACATAACCTAAAGCTGTTCCAATATTTCCTGTTGTAGCTCCTCTTAAAGTTGCCTCAGCATACATCAAATAAACATCAGTTAATCTGAACATTGGGAAATCGATATCCGGGATATCATTTCTTTGAGCTGCAGAACCATCAGAATTTTTATTGATGTATTTCGTTACAGCATAACCGTCTGTAAAAGTTCCAACATTTTTAATGTCTTTTGATTGACCGTTGGTATAAAATGTTCCTCTTTTATCTGCAATTGCATTTTCGTCAGGAAAAAGATTTACAAACTCTCTACGAGTTCTAATACCTTGCCATCCACCGTCCATACCTCTGGATGCTGCATCCATACTACCTCCAATAGAAGCGTGCATGATAAAACTCATTCCTCCTCCTATAGCTCTGATAGCATTACCATCGCCTATAATTGGAAAAATAACTTCAGTTTGAGCACCATTTCTGTCATTATCCGCAGAGAATAAATAACTGTAAGGAACTTCTGCAAAAGTATATCCTGAACCAGTAATGATTTCATTACACAATGTAGCAGCTTCGTTATTTCTTTCTACTCCTGTATATACTTTAGAATTTAGATAAATTTGTGCCAATAAAAATTTAGCGGCAGTTTTGTCTACCCTCCCATACTCGTTTGTTTTTGAGGCAGCTAAACTATTGTCTAAATCCTTTAATTCAGATTCTACATAAGCAAAAACTTCTGCTCTTGATTTTTGTACCGGATAAAAGAATCCCACAGGATCATTTTCTGTAGTGATTGGCACATTTCCAAATAAATCCATTAAGTTGTAATAGGAGAAAGCTCTCATAAAACGAGCCTCTGCCCTAAAAGTGGCAATTTCAGCTTTCAAATTTGCATCCACACCTCTGGCAGTTAGTTTCTCATCAGTAGTTTGTCTTAAAAACTCATTTGCTACACTAATGTGATAAAACGCTCTGGAGAATGTCCCTTCCAAAAATTCATTTGCAGGCGACCAGGTCTGAGCATTTAATGTTGGCAAAGTACCATCGGCCCAGGCAATAATAGCTTCATCTGTTGTAAACTCCTGTGTTACAAAAAGCAAACGTAAATAACTGCTAAAATCACCTCCAAGTCCGGCAATATCTGCAGAACCGTCGCCATCATTACCTCCTACATACAAACCTGCATATAATTTTGCCAATACTTCTTTGTATGATGCTGGATCCTGGAAAAAAGTTTCAGATAAAAATTCATCATCATCACCTGGCGTAACATCCAGATCGCTCGTACATGAAGTAAGCGTCATACTTAATCCTAAAATAAATAGGAGAAAATAAGATATATATTTAAATGATATTTTCATTTTGTTTATTTTTAAATTGTTTTAAGTGCCTTATTAGAAATTTGCATTTACTCCAAACAAGAAAGTTCTGGCTCTTGGGTAAACATTATTGTCAATTCCATTAAATTTCTCCGGATCTAAACCACCGTATTTCGTAAGTACAAAAACATTTTGAACTCCAGCTGTAAATCTTAGAGATGCTGCTTTTAATAACGTTTTATCAAAAGTATATCCAAGTGTAACATTATCTAATTTTATAAAAGAAGCATCTTTCACAAAATAGTTAGACAAATAACGTTGTGTCCCATTATCTTCAAAAGTGAAACCAGTGTTATAATAATCTGAACTCACATTAGACAAATCTGTTTGTCTTCTTAAGCCTGCATCAGAATATCCATAATTAGAACTTACGTTATCAAAAATATAATTTCCTAAACTTGCTCTCCAGTTCATTGTAAAATCAAACTTTTTGTAGTTTAAAGTAGAAAATAGACCAAAAGTATAATCCGGTGCTGGTTTATGGTATCTGTAACGATCACCTGCATCAATTTTTCCGTCTCCATTTCTATCAGCATAAGCGCCGGCAATTGGTCTTTTGTCAGCATCGTACAATTGCTCAAATACAAAAAATGAGTTTGGTGTAAACCCTACTGAATTAATCTGGATTTTATTTCCATTTCCACCGGCTATATTATCTCCTGCCAAATAACCTTGAAAACCCGGAACAGTAATTCCCAACTCAGAAATCTTTTGATCAACATAAGTAGTATTAAAAGCTACATTCCAGGTCAGGTTATCATTTTTAACGATATCAGACTGAATACTAAACTCAACCCCTTTTGTTCTTACACTACCAATGTTAAAAAAACCTTGATTTCTAATATTTGCTCCATCAGGAACTGCAATATCTGCTAATAAATCAGTTGATTTTTTATCAAAATAATTAATCGTTCCTGTAATCCTGTCATTAAAAAATCCGTAATCAATGCCTACGTTCATCTCAGCTAATTCTTCCCATTTGATATTTTCGTTATATCCTTCTGGTCTGGCTGTTGTATAAATAGTATTACCAAAAATGTATTGCGAATTAATTGTTCCTAAAGTTACCCGACGTAAATAGTCATACTGCGCCGTAATATCTTGTTGGCCGGTAGTACCGTATCCAACTCTTAATTTTAAAGTTGAAAGAGTTGCGTTGTCTTTTAAAAATTCTTCTTCAGTAACATTCCAGGCAAAAGCACCTCCGGCAAAATTCCCCCATCTGTTATCTTCAGAAAAACGAGAAGTTCCGTCTCTTCTATAATTTAAAGTCAATAAATATTTACTGTCATAACCTAAATTCAAACGTCCAAAGAAAGATTGTAAGTTGATATCCGGATCAGTAGCAATATCTTCATTAGGGTTTGGCTGTCTGGTTTCTCCTGATGAGTATTTTTCTTTTTGAAATAACTGGTAGTTATAACCTGTAGTTGCATCAATTTTAATTTTTCCTAAATCTTTAGTATAATTAAAATAAGCATTTAAGTTTTTATTTTGCAGCATATCTGTATAGCTGCTATAGTTTCCTAAATTCACATAACCAGGATCACTAAATGGTTTTGGCTGATATCCTAAAACGCTTTGAGTACTTACCTGAGTGTATCCACTGCTATCAAATCTATCAATACCTGCCTCAACAACAGCTCTCAAATCTTCAAAGAAATGAAACTTATAGTCCAGTCTGATATTTCCCCATTTTCTTGTCGAAGTAGCTCTGCGCTCATCCTGATTTAATCTTGCAACAGGGTTTCTTGCCGGTAATAATGGTAAGTTACCTGTAGGCTCCAACCATTCAAAATATCCTCCATAACGGGAACCCGCTTCGTAAACCGGCTGCGTTGGATCAAATCCGATTGCACTGCTGATTACCGGACCTTCATCCTGAAATTGATTTTTCCCAAATGATAAATTCCCGCTAATATCAATTTTTAAATGGTTATCAAATAAAACCGGGTTTAATGATATCGATGTCGTAGTTCTTTCAAAAGAAGTATTTCTTAGAATTCCCGGATTATCAACGTTACCGACAGATAATCTAACAGGCAATTTATTAAACAATGAACCACTTACAGAAATATTATTGTTAGTTGTAAGCGCTGTGTGAAAAATTTCATCCTGCCAATTTGTATTTGCAGTACCCAACAAAGCTTTTTGAGCCGCTGATCCTTTGGTATTTACTAATTCACGAAATTGATCTGCACTCATTACATCAACTGTATTTGCTACTGTATTGATACCAACCTGAGAACTGAAATTTACTTTTACAGCTCCTTTTGTTCCTTTTTTAGTTGTAATAACGATTACACCATTTGCTGCTCTTGATCCGTAAATTGCAGCAGCAGATGCATCTTTAAGAACCGTAAAAGATTCAATATCATTAGGATCAATTGTAGATAAAATACTTGTAGCTCCACTCGGAACCGCGTTGCTTAGAGGAAGTCCGTCTAAAACGATTAACGGCTCATTAGAAGCATTTAAAGATGACCCTCCACGAATTCGGATATCCGCTTTTGCTCCCGGAGCACCTCCTCCTGTTACGTTAACACCCGAAATACGGCCGCTGATTAAACTTTCGGGAGTTACATTAATTCCTTTATTAAATTCTTTTGAAGAGATTTGCGATACAGAACCCGTTGCGTCTTTTTTCTTAACGGTACCGTAACCTACCTGTACCACAACCTCTTTAAGTTGATTAGTATCTTCTTCCAGTGAAATATTTAGTGTTTTTTGACCATTATAATCAACGGTAGCGGTTTTGTATCCAATAAAAGAAACCGTAATTTTGTTTCCATTTCTTACATTAGACAGCTGAAAATTACCGTCAAAACCTGTCGATGTCCCTCCGGGAGCACCTTGTACATTTATATTTACTCCCGGGATTGGTTGTCCCGTTGCTTTATCGACAACAGTACCGTTTAAAGTGCTCTGAGCAAGCATACAAAATGGTAACAGCAGGAATAAAAATAACAACTTTTTGGAAATTGTTTTCATACTTTTTGTTTAAATTAGTTTGAGTTTTTGATTGTTAGTTAAGCTTTTAATTTTACTTCGAATTTCAAAATTAGAAATTAATTAACATGCTCAACATGAGGCAGTTTTTATTGGTTTACGAAAACGTGGTAGTGTTGAAAACTTTATATTTTATGTCGGTTTTTTAAGGATAAAATTGTCATTTTATAAAATTAAGCATACCTTTATTATCAATAACATTTTTTCCAAATTAGCATTATGAAGCGAAAAGTAACCCTGAAACAGATTGCAAAAGAGCTGGATGTGTCTATTTCAACAGTCTCAAAATCATTGCGAAACAGCTCTGAAATTGGCGAAGAAACACGTTTAAAAGTTCAGGCCTTTGCAAAGTTTTATAACTATAAACCCAACAACATTGCCCTTAGTTTAAAAAACCGAAAAACCAAAAGTATTGGCATTATCATTCCGGAAATTGTACACTATTTTTTCTCTACTGTAATTGACGGAATTGAACAGGTTGCCAACGAAAATGGTTATAGTGTAGTAATCTGTTTGTCGGATGATTCTTTTGATAAAGAAGTATTAAATATGGAAATGCTGGCCAACGGAAGCATTGACGGTTTTATCATGTCTCTTTCTAAAGAAACACAATTCAAAGGGGATTTTCACCATATTACCGAAGTTATCAATCAGGGAATGCCTGTAGTGATGTTTGATCGTGTGACTAATGACATTTTATGTGATAAAGTAATTATTGATGATAAAGCTGCTGCTTACGAAGCCGTTCAGAGTTTGATTGATAATGGAAGAAAAAAAATAGCTCTGGTGACTACTGTTGATTATGTAAGCGTTGGAAAACTAAGAACGGATGGTTATGAAAAAGCTCTTTTAGACAATGGATTACCATTTAACGAAGATTTGATCATAAAAATTGAAGATGTAGATACCTGCGAAATTACAATCAGCCAGCTTTTACACGATAGGGCCTTTGATGCCGTTTTTGCCGTAAATGAGCTTTTTGCCGTCACAATTATTAAAACTGCCAGCAAAATGGGACTTAAAGTTCCTGAAGATCTTGCTGTAATTGCTTTTACTGACGGAATTATCTCGAAATACTCAACACCAACGATAACAACAGTCAGCCAAAGTGGAAAAAAGATGGGTAATAAAGCAGCTAAAATGCTTATTGAAAGACTCGAAGCAGACCATAATGATGATGATGAAGAAAACGAAAATTATACCACTGAAGTTATTGAAACACATCTGATAAAAAGAGAATCAACAGACTAATTTTTAAACTATGAAAAATCAAAAGTGATAAAAACAACCTAAACTTTTAATTTTGCTTTCCACTTTTATCACTTTCCATTTTTAAGCAGCACTTTTTTCTTATTTAATTCATTACTACAACCTTGTAGTTAAAAATGTTTGGTCATATTTGTTTTTAGAAAACAAAAAATTGAAATATATTTATATATTTACAGCCAATTCAAAGCTTTTACTTTTACTTCGAAAAAAATAGTAGGTTTTGATAAGCAAAGCGCTTATCGTATAATTTTTACAAATTACGATAATGGAAAAGCGTAAATTAAGTTTCTGGGAAATTTGGAACATGAGTTTCGGTTTCTTGGGAATACAAATGGGATTTGCACTTCAGAATGCAAATGCCAGCAGAATTCTTCAAATTTTTGGTGCCGACGTACATGAGTTATCATGGTTTTGGATTATTGCTCCCCTGATGGGATTAATAGTGCAACCCATCATTGGACATTACAGCGATAAAACCTGGGGGAAATTTGGAAGACGAAAACCATTTTTTCTTGTAGGTGCTATTCTGGCTTCAGTTGGTTTAATCTTAATGCCTCAGGCTAATATTTTTATTTCAGTCTTGCCTGCTTTATGGGTTGGAGCAGGAATGTTAATGATTATGGATGCTTCTTTCAATATTGCCATGGAGCCTTTTCGTGCTTTAGTTGGTGATAATTTAAGAACAGATCAGCGTACATCAGGTTTCAGTATTCAAACTTCCTTAATTGGTTTTGGCGCTGTAATTGGTTCGGCTTTGCCTTACGTTTTAACCAATTATTTTCACATTTCAAACAATGCCGTTCCAGGAAGTATTCCTTTAAATCTGAAATTATCATTTATAATTGGAGCTGCAGTTTTAATTGGTTCAATTCTAGTGACGCTTTTTACCACAAAAGAATATACTCCGGAAGAATTAGCCCATTTTGAAGATCCGCAAAGTGAAACTGACATTCCTTCAGAAGAAAAATCAAAACTCACAGACATTTTTACAGATTTTGCAAAAATGCCAACTACAATGCGTCAGTTAAGCTGGGTACAATTTTTCTCCTGGTTTGGGCTCTTCGGAATGTGGGTTTTTACAACTCCGGCCATTGCACATCATATTTATGGTCTACCGCTAAGTGACACTTCAAGTCAGCAATATCAGGATGCGGGAGACTGGGTCGGAATTCTATTTGGAGTTTATAATTTCGTTTCTGCAATAATCGCATTGTTTTTCTTACCGTACATCGCAAAAAAAATTGGCAGAAAAGCGACACATTCCCTTTCATTAATCATTGGAGGAATTGGATTAATCTCAATCTATTTTATGCCAAATGAAGACTGGGTTGTATTCCCAATGATTTTAATTGGAGTTGCCTGGGCAAGTATTCTGGCCATGCCATATGCCATTCTTGCGGGATCAATTGCTCCTAAAAAAATGGGGGTTTACATGGGGATTTTTAACTTTTTCATAGTTATTCCACAAATTGTGAATGCACTTATTGGGGGACCAATTGTAAAATACCTTTACAATGGCGATGCAATTTATGCCTTAATTACAAGTGGTGTTAGTTTTTTAATTGCCGCTGTTTTAGTCTACAAAGTAAAAGATGTAGATGATATTTCTATAAAATCTTAAAATAAGAATTCCTCTTATAATGAACAAAAAAGCATTCATATTCGACCTTGACGGAGTCATTGTTGATACTGCCAAATATCACTTTTTGGCCTGGAAAAAAATTGCAAAAGCACTAGATATAAACTTTACACCAGAACATAACGAATTACTAAAAGGTGTAAGCCGTGTACGTTCGCTGGATATAATACTTGAATTAGGAAATATTCAGGCTTTTCAGGAAGATAAAGACCAATGGCTAATTCAAAAAAACGAAGATTATTTATCTTATTTAGTTGATATGAACGAAAGTGAGATTCTTCCGGGAGTTTTTAAAATTCTACAGCTATTAAAAGAAAAAAATCAGGGAATTGCATTGGGTTCTGCCAGCAAAAATGCAAGACCAATCCTTGAAAAAACAGGAATTCTTTCGTATTTCGATGTTATTGTCGACGGAAACGATGTTACCAATGCAAAACCAGATCCGGAAGTTTTCCTTAAAGCGGCTCAATTATTAAATATTGACCAAAAAAATGCCATTGTATTCGAAGATTCGGTTGCAGGAATTCAGGCTGCTAATATTGCAGGCATGATAAGTGTCGGAATTGGTGAGGAAACAATTTTACATGAAGCGGATTATATTTTTAAAGATTTTACTGAAATAAACACAGCGTTTATTGAGAAACTAATCAATTAGAAAATGTGTCAATGAGGCAATTAGATAATTTTTCCAAACTTGGATTATCTAATTATCACATTTAAACAATTAACTGATAATTTAAAAATATAAATCATCTAAATTAAAAAGTAAAATAGTAAAACAACGAGCAATTAATCGGATAAATTGAAAAAGGAATAGCCAAAAACAAGTAATTATCTAATTATCAAATTGGCACATTTTCTAATTATCTACTTGCCAAATTATCAAATTAAAAAAAATGAATCAAGACTATATAAAACCGGACAACTGGTCCATCATAGAAGAAGGATTTGATGCAGAAAGCGTAAAACCTTCTGAAAGTCTTTTCAGTCTTGGAAACGGAGCAATGGGACAGCGTGCCAATTTTGAAGAAACATATTCCGGTGAAACTTTTCAGGGAAGTTACATTGCCGGAATTTATTATCCTGATAAAACTAAAGTAGGCTGGTGGAAAAACGGGTACCCGGAATATTTTGCAAAAGTTCTAAACGCACCAAACTGGATTGGAATTAATATTGAAATTAACGAAGAAAATCTAGACCTGAATACTTGTATTGAAGTTCGAAACTTCCGCAGGGAATTGAACATGAAAGAAGGCTGGTACAATCGTTCTTTTGAAGCTACGCTGAAAAACGGAACTGAAATCGCAGTAAACGTACGCCGTTTTCTTTCTTTGGATCTGGATGAAATTGGAATTATAAAATACGATGTTTCGCCTCTAAACAAAGATGCAAAAATCGTTTATAAACCTTACATCGATGCCAGTGTAACCAATGAAGATGCTAATTGGGATGAAAAATTCTGGAAGCCTTTAGAGGTAAAAAAATCAAATAGTGAAGCTTATGTGACGGCACAAACTTTTAAAACGCATTTTAAAGTGACTACTTTTATGCACAATACGATTTTGGCCAATGGAGAAAACGTAAATATTTCTCCTTCTTCAATTGATTCTACTATTGATAAAGTACAATTTACTTACGGAACTATTATTGCAAAAGGACAAACCTCATCGATTCAGAAAATTGGCGGATATACCGTTTCTTTAAACCACGAAAATACTTTGGCTGCAGCCGAAAAATGTATCAAAGCTGCCGTTAATTTAGGATATGATGCTTTGCTTCAAAATCAAATTGAGGCTTGGGCAAAAATCTGGGAAATGTCAGACATTACAATTGAAGGTGATGTAAAAGCACAACAGGGAATTCGTTTCAATATTTTCCAATTAAACCAAACCTATTCAGGAAAAGACAGCCGACTGAACATTGGTCCAAAAGGTTTTACCGGAGAAAAATACGGCGGATCCACATATTGGGATACCGAAGCATATTGTATTCCGTTTTATATGGCAACTAAAGATCAGCATGTTGCAAGAAACTTATTGACATACCGTTTCAATCAATTGGATAAAGCGATTGAGAATGCCAAAGATAATTTAGGTTTCAAAAATGGCGCTGCTTTGTATCCGATGGTTACTATGAACGGTGAAGAATGCCATAACGAATGGGAAATCACACACGAAGAAATCCATAGAAACGGGGCGATTGCTTTTGCGATTTTCAACTACCATCGCTATACTGGAGATTATTCTTATATTCCTGAAAAAGGTCTGGAAGTTCTAATCGGCATTGCGCGTTTCTGGCACCAAAGAGCTTCTTTTTCTAAAGAAAAAAGTCAATATGTGATTTTAGGAGTTACAGGTCCAAATGAGTACGAAAACAACATCAACAATAATTTTTACACCAATTATATTGCAAAATGGTGTATTGATTATACTGAGGAACAAATTAAAAAGATTGCTTCAGAATATCCGGAAGACCATAAACGTATTATAGAAAAAGTAAATCTTTCTACTGCAGAAATTCAGGAGTGGAAAAAAGTAGCTGATGATATGTATTTTCCAACTTCTGAGGAGTTAGGAATTTATCTGCAGCAGGATGGCTTCTTAGACAAGGATTTAGTTCCTGTAAAAGACTTAGATCGTTCACAACGCCCAATCAATCAAAAATGGTCCTGGGATCGCGTTTTGCGTTCGCCATACATCAAACAAGCCGATGTTTTACAATGTTTTTATTTCTTTGAAGATCATTTTTCAAGAGAAGAATTAAAACGCAATTTCGAATTTTACGAGTCATTTACTGTTCATGAAAGTTCCCTTTCGCCTTGCGTACACTCGATTCAGGCAGCCGTTTTGGACAAAATGGATATGGCGTATACATTTTATCTAAGAACTTCCCGTCTTGATCTTGATGATTATAACAAAGAAGTTGAAGAAGGTTGTCACATCACTTCTATGGCAGGAACATGGATGAGTATTGTGGAAGGTTTTGGCGGAATGCGTGTCAAAAATAACCAGCTTCATTTTTCTCCAAAAATTCCAAAAGAATGGAAAGGTTATTCCTTTAAAATTAATTTCAGAAATCAAATTTTGAAAGTAACTGTAAGTCATAAAGAAACCACTTTTACTGTAGATGGCGATCAGGATTTAACAATTATAGTAAATGGAAAACCAATAATAGCCACAAAATTGGCAACAGCTTAAAATTATTAAACACAAATTTCACTGATTTGACAATATTGTCATTTCGACGAAGGAGACTCGAGCGTTAGCGAACAGACGAAGTAAATCACACAAGCCAAGCACACAGTTGCAGAATATTAGATGTGATTTCTCCCAAAAGGTCGAAATGACAAAAAAGAAAAATGTTCTTTCTAAATAAAATCAGTGCTAATTAATGAAATTCGTGTTTAACTTTTAAAGCAGAAATAATTTGAATTAATTACTTTTAAATAAAAAAATATGAAAAACTTATTTTTCGCAAGTTTAATCTTGTTTGCATTTTGCTCAATTACAAATGCACAGCAATTAAAATCCCCGGAAGGAAAATTTGTAATGGAATTTTCGCTTCAAAATGACGGAACTCCAACTTACAATTTAAAATATAAAAATAAAGAAGTTGTAAAAACGAGCAAACTTGGTCTTGAACTTAAAGATGATAAAAAATCTTTATTGAATGATTTTACGGTCGTTGATACAAAAACTTCCACTTTTGACGAAACCTGGAAACCGGTTTGGGGAGAAGTTGACAACATCAGAAATCATTATAACGAATTAGCAGTTACTTTAAATCAAAAAGGAACCGACAGACAAATCATAATTCGTTTTCGTTTATTTGATGACGGTTTAGGATTCAGATATGAGTTTCCAACACAAAAAAACCTTACTTATTTCATAATCAAAGAAGAAAGATCCCAATTTGCAATGGCGGGCAACCACACTGCATTCTGGATTCCGGGAGATTATGACACTCAGGAGTACGATTATACCAAATCGAAATTATCTGAAATCAGAGGTTTAGCTGAAAAAGCATATACTGCAAATGTTTCTCAAAAATCATTTTCCCCAACAGGAGTCCAGACTTCTTTGATGTTAAAAACGAATGACGGAATTTACATCAACTTACACGAAGCAGCTTTGATCAATTATTCCTGTATGCACCTGAATCTGGATGACAAAAACATGATTTTCGAATCCTGGCTGACACCGGATGCAAAAGGGGACAAAGGATATATACAGGCGCCAAGCCATTCGCCTTGGAGAACGATTATGGTAAGCGATGATGCCAGAGAAATTTTGGCTTCAAAAATGACTTTAAACCTAAACGATCCATCAAAAATCGATGATACTTCGTGGATTAAACCTGTAAAATATGTTGGAGTTTGGTGGGAAATGATTACAGGAAAAAGTTCCTGGTCGTATACAAACGATTTCCCAACAGTACAATTGGGTGTTTCTGATTTCTCAAAAGCAAAACCAAACGGCACACACGGAGCAAATAATGCTAACGTAAAAAAATATATAGATTTTGCTGCTGCAAATGGTTTCGACGCTGTTTTGGTTGAAGGCTGGAACGAAGGCTGGGAGGATTGGTTTGGACATTCAAAAGATTATGTTTTTGATTTTCTGACACCTTACCCGGATTTTGATGTAAAAGGTTTGCATGAATATGCAAAATCAAAAGGAATCAAAATCATCATGCACCATGAAACTTCCGGCTCTACCCGTAACTACGAACGTCACATAGACAAAGCATACCAATTCATGAAAGACAACGGATATGATGCTGTAAAAAGCGGTTACGTTGGAGATATTTTACCTCGCGGCGAAAATCATTACGATCAATGGATTGTAAACCATTATCAATATGCAATCGAAAAAGCAGCTGATTATAAAATTATGGTAAATGCACACGAAGCCGTTCGTCCAACAGGAATCTGCAGAACGTACCCTAACTTAATTGGAAACGAAGCTGCGAGAGGAACAGAATATCAGGCTTTTGGAGGCTCTAAACCAAATCACGTAACCGTTTTACCGTTTACACGTTTAATTGGAGGTCCAATGGATTATACGCCTGGAATTTTCGAAATGGATATCAGCAAAATGAATCCTCAAAACACTTCGCATGTAAACAGTACACTTGCAAACCAATTGGCATTATACGTTACCATGTACAGTCCTTTGCAAATGGCTGCTGATACTCCTGAGAATTACAACCGTTTTCCGGATGCTTTCCAGTTCATTAAAGATGTGGCAGTAGATTGGTCTGAAAGTAAATATATCGAAGCAGAACCAGGTGATTTTATTACCGTTGCCCGTAAAGCAAAAGGAACAAACAACTGGTTCGTTGGAAACGTAAACGGAGACAATTCCCGTACATCAAACATCGATTTCAGCTTTCTTGAAAAAGGTAAAAAATACACAGCAACAATTTATGCTGATGCAAAAGACGCGCATTACAAAACAAATCCGCAGGCTTACACCATCAAGAAAATTGCTGTAACCAATAAATCAAAATTATCACAGTTATCTGCTCCGGGCGGAGGTTATGCAATCAGCATTATCGAAACTAAATAATTTCAAAGGCAAGTAATTTTCCCAAAGATTACTTGTCTTTTTTTTAATCGTCAATAATTCCTAACAGGTCTTCAAGACCTGTTAGGAAACCTCACAATATCCTAACAGATTTTTTTTATAACCTGTTAGGTATCTAATACATAAGATTATGAATATCCAAAAAACAACATTCAAAATAAACCATATACTGTATAGAATAATCCTCTTTGTTCTATTATTTTCCACTTCCGCGAAAGCACAAATCCAAAAAACAGAACCGCCATTTTGGTACGCAGGAATGAAAAATACTGAGCTGCAGATTATGTTCTACGGAAAAAATATTGCACAATATGAAGCTTCCGTTTCGAATAATGTAACGATTAAAAATGTAGAAAAAACAGAGAATCCAAATTACCTTTTTGTAACGATTGATACACAAAACCTAAAAGCTTCTGAATTAATTTTTTCTTTTAAAACCAAAAACAAAGTTGCTTTTACACAAAAATATTCGATTAAAGAAAGAAGAGCAAACTCAACAGACCGAAAAAGTTATGATGCATCGGATATGATTTACTTGATCATGCCGGATCGTTTTGCTAATGGAAATCCGAAAAATGATAGCGATGCTTCTTTAACAGAAAAAGGAAACCGTCAGGATCCAAGTGGGCGTCACGGCGGAGATATTGAAGGAATTATCAAAAATCTGGATTATATTTCTTCTCTTGGTGCAACAACAATTTGGAGTACGCCTTTATGCGAAGACAACGACAAACAACATTCCTATCATACTTACGGACAATCTGATGTTTACAAGATTGATCCGCGTTACGGAACCAATGATGATTATGCTCGTCTTTCTGCAGAAATGCATAAAAAGAACATGAAACTGGTTATGGACTATGTAACCAATCACTGGGGAATTACACACTGGATGATGAAAGATATTCCGACCAAAACCTGGTTCAATCAATTCGAAAATTTCACACAAACGCATCACCGTCGCGAAGTGATTACAGATATTCACGCTTCAAAAACAGATCAGGAAATTTGTATTGATGGCTGGTTCGTTCCTTCAATGCCGGATTTAAATCTGAGAAATCCTTTGGTTTCAAAATACCTGACTCAAAATGCCATCTGGTGGATTGAATTTGCGAATCTTGACGGATTTAGAGTAGATACTTATAATTATTCTGATCCAACAGCTATGGCAAATTGGGCAAAATCTGTTACCAATGAATACCCAAACTTTAATATTGTTGGGGAAATCTGGATGCACAATCAGGCAAGTTTGGCCTATTGGCAAAAAGACAGTAAAATTGGTGCAATCGAAAACTATAATTCGAATTTACCAAGTGTAATGGATTTCACACTGCAAGATCAGATTGGTTCTGTTTTTAATGAAGACACACCCAATTGGGATAGTGGCCTGATTAAATTCTACAACAATTTTGCTTTGGATTATTTATATTCAAATACCAATAATCTTTTGGTTTTTGCCGAAAATCACGACACCAATCGTATAAACGATCTCTATAAATATGATTTTACCAAGTATAAAATGGTGATGACTTTAATAGCAACCATTCGTGGAATTCCTCAAGTATATTACGGTTCAGAAATTGGAATGGGCGGAGACAAAAGCAAAGGCGATGCAGACATTCGACAGGACTTCCCAGGAGGATGGAATGGTGATAAAAATAATGCTTTTACCGCAGCAGGAAGAACAGCTGAACAAGCAAAATATTTCGATTTTACTTCGAAATTATTCAACTGGAGAAAGTCAAATGAAGTGGTTCATTTTGGAAAAATGACACATTATATTCCGGAAAACAACACCTATGTTTATTTTAGATACACAGATAATAAAACGGTAATGGTAGTTTTCAATAATAATGCAAAAGAGCAAATTGTAAAAACCAATCGTTTCAAAGAAAACATCAAAAACTATACATCAGGAAAAGATATTTTGACTGGAAAAACATTTGATTTAGCTACTGAAATTACATTGGAACCAAAATCGGCTTTGGTTTTAGAATTGGAGTAAAACAAATTGCAATGTTAGACGCACTGCTGTGCGCCTCTACAATATAACGCATACACGTAGAGACGCACAGCAGTGCGTCTCCGCAACAATATTCGCCGCAGATTAAAAGATATTAATACAGATTTTCAAAAATCTTTTTAATCCTTTAATCTGTGGTTATTTTTTTTTAGGCTATAAAGTTGAGAAACAATTATTTTCTTTCTTTGCGCCTTTGTACCTTTACCTCTTTGAAACTTCATAAAATGAACAAACTGCTAAAAATAGCACATCGCGGTGCGAAAGGATACGAACCCGAAAATACTTTAAAAGCTTTCCAAAAAGCATTAGATTTAAATGCTGACGGAATTGAACTCGATGTTCACCTGAGTGCAGACGCACATTTAATCGTAATGCACAACGAAACCATCGACGAAATGACCAACGGAAAAGGGTTTATAAATACCTTATCTTTGCCTGAATTAAAATCGTTTTTGATTAATGGACAATATGAGATCCCCACATTAAATGAGGTTTTTGATTTGGTTGATAAAAAATGCCTGATTAATATAGAATTAAAAGACTCTAAAACTCCTAATAAAGTTGTCGCCTTAATTGAAGAATATATTTCTGAAAAAAACTGGAATTACAAGCATTTTATTGTTTCGAGTTTTGACTGGAACTCTTTACAGGAAGTTCATAATCTAAATTCAAATATTCCGATTGGGGTTTTAACGGAAGAAGATTTAGATGCATCTTTGGCTTTCGCCGAAAAAATAAAAGCAAAAGCGATTCATCCGGATTATCAATTACTGAATCTGGAAAATACCGGAAGAATGCAGGAACGAGGATTCCTTGTTTTGCCTTGGACAGTAAATAAAGCAGAAGATATTCAAAAAATAAAAAGCTACAATGTAGACGGAATCATAACTGATTTTCCGGATAGAATTAGTGTGAATCTCTAATTAATATTTAAAAAAACAGCCACGAATTACATAAATTAATCACGAATTTTTTAATTGTTCAAAGCAAAAAATTAAACCTTAATTCGTTAAATTAGTGTAATTCGTGGCAAAAAATAATATGATCAAAAATTTCGACATAATTATTGTTGGCGGAGGTGCTGCAGGTTTTTTTACGGCTATTAATATTGCAGAGAGAAATCCGAAACTGAAAATTGCCATTTTAGAAAGAGGAAAAGAAGTGCTTTCTAAAGTCCGTGTTTCCGGCGGTGGAAGATGCAATGTTACGCACGCTTGTTTTGAACCGAATGAATTGGTTAAGTTTTACCCACGAGGCGAAAAAGAACTTCGCGGTCCTTTCCATCAGTTCTGTTCCGGAGACACGATTGAATGGTTCGAAAAACATGGTGTCGAATTAAAAATCGAAGATGACGGACGAATGTTCCCCGTTTCAAATTCATCACAAACCATTATCGATTGTTTTTTAAAAGCAACCGAAAAACTAGGCATAAAAATACTGACAGGACAAAGCGTACAATCGATCTTCAAAGCTGAAAATCACTGGAAAATTGAAACTCAGGACGAAAAATATACTGCAGAAAAATTAGTAATGGCAACCGGAAGTAATCCGAAAATTTGGGAAATGCTCCAAACATATGGTCACGCAATTGTAAGTCCTGTTCCTTCTCTATTTACTTTTAATATCAAAGATCCCCGCATTAAAGAATTACCCGGCGTTGCTGCACAAGTGACCGTAAACGTAAAAGATACAAAATTAGAATCTACGGGACCATTGTTAATCACACATTGGGGAATGAGCGGTCCGGCAATTCTGAAACTTTCGGCTTGGGGAGCACGAATTTTATTCGACAAAAACTACCAGTTTACCATTTTTGTAAATTGGTTAAATGATGTTGATACCGAAGATGCCGAAAAAATCCTGAAAGACTTAAAACAGGAACACGCAAAAAAAGCCGTTTCTAAAAAATCACCTTTCGACTTCCCTAATCGTTTATGGGAAAGTTTGGTTTTGGCTTCCGGAATTGAAATTGAAACAAAATGGGCCGATTTATCTAAAATCCAATTACAGAATTTAGCTTCTCAACTCACAAAAGCAACATTTCAGGTAAACGGAAAAAGTACTTTTAAGGAAGAATTTGTTACAGCCGGCGGAATCGATTTAAAAGAAATCAATTTTAAAACCATGGAAAGCAAATTGCATCAAAATCTTTATTTTGCGGGCGAAATCGTAAACATTGATGCCATTACCGGAGGTTTCAATTTTCAGAATGCCTGGACAAGCGGGTTTATTTTAGCAAACAATATTTAATTAGAATGAAATACAAAGGAATTATTTTTGATTTAGACGGAACATTAGTAAACTCATTAGAAGACATTTCAGATGCAATGAATTCTGTACTTACAGGTCTAAATTACCCTACTCATACCTATAATGATTATCAATATTTTATTGGAAGCGGTTTGCGAAATTTGGTAAGCAAGGCCTTGCCGGCATCAAACAATTCTGAGGGTCAAATTGAAACCTGCTTCGAAAGTATGGTTACGGAATATCGTGAAATTTGCACGCTAAAAACAAAACCGTACGAAGGTATTATCGAATTATTGGATAATTTGGTCTCACGAAATATCAAACTAGCAGTTTTTTCAAATAAGGCTGATGAACTTACTAAAAAAATAACAGCAGAAATATTTCCTGATTATTTCGATTCTGCTATAGGTTTGAGTATTGAATCACTTAAAAAGCCCAATCCATTTGAAGCAGTAACCATAGGTGAAAACTGGAATTTAAAAACAGAAGAGATACTTTTCGTAGGAGATTCTGATATTGATATGCAAACCGCCACTAATGCTAATATGTTTGCCGTTGGCGTTACATGGGGTTATCGCACGGAAGAAGAATTAATAGCCAGCGGTGCTAAATTGGTAATCAATAATCCTTTGGAATTGATTCAAATATTCTAAGCATTTAGTCTCAGTTTTCAGTTGGAGTCTGTGTTGTATAAATTGAAACTGTGACTGAAAACTGAAAATGTTTTACCTATTCAGCCACCAGATACTCGCATTCAAAATTGCAGCAAAACCTACCCAGGCCATATAGGGAATCAATAAATAACCTGCTGTTTTATTAATTTTGATAAATTTTAAATACGTCTCATAAATCATTAGCCATAAAAGCGCAATTTCGATTAAAGCCAGCATTGGATTTTTTAATCCGAAGAATAAATAGGACCAGATTGCATTCAAAGCCAATTGAATCAAAAAGAAACCCAAAGCTTTTTTAACTTCTGCATTTTGTTCCTTTATTTTATCCCAAATCAATCCTGCAGCAATTCCCATTAAAACAAAAAGTAATGTCCATACAGGCATAAAAACCCAATTTGGCGGATTAAAAACTGGTTTTATGATAGTGGGATACCAGGTTTCTACACCTGATTTAGTAACGGTTGAAGAAGAATATCCTACTGTTAAACAAACGATTACAGCAATTGCAATTCGGGTTATTTTGTTCATTTTATTTGAATTTTTATCCAAAAATAGTCAAAAAGCAAGCTTAAACCATATAAGTCATGTAAGTTCATTTTAGTTTTAGTCTCACTTACATTTTCTTATATAACTTATATGGTGAAATATTTTAAAAACTATCTTTGCCAAAATTTTATATTTCATGTTTACAGCAGCTGATTTTATTCCTAAAACATATTCTTCGACTATCGAAAACGGAAATTTTGAGTGGAGCGCTCCCAGCAATATTGCATTAGTAAAATATTGGGGGAAAAAAGACAATCAAATTCCGGCTAATCCATCGGTAAGTTTTACGCTTAGTAATTGCAAAACGATTACTAAATTAGGTTTTGAAAAAAAAGACATTTCGACTTCGCTCAATGTAACAAATGATTCCTTTTCATTTGATTTACTTTTTGAAGGCGAACCAAAAGAAGATTTCAAGCCAAAAATCAAGAAGTTTTTAGAAAGAATTGAAGTGTATTTGCCTTTTTTGAAAGATTATCATTTTACGATTGATACGCAAAATACATTTCCGCATAGTTCAGGAATTGCTTCGTCGGCTTCGGGAATGGCGGCCCTGGCTATGAATTTTATGAGTTTGGAAAAAGCATTAAACCCTGAAATGACAGACGATTATTTTTACCAAAAAGCATCTTTTTTAGCCCGTTTAGGTTCCGGAAGTGCGTGCCGAAGTGTAAGAGGAAATGTAGTGGTTTGGGGAAATCAGGCGAATATTCAAGGAAGTACGGATTTATTTGGTGTTGAATTTCCATATACGATTCATGAAAATTTCAAGAATTATCAGGATACTATTTTGTTGGTAGACAAAGGCGAAAAACAAGTTTCAAGCACTGTTGGCCACGATTTGATGCACAACCATCCGTATGCCGAAAGACGTTTTGCACAGGCACATGAAAATCTGGATCAATTAATTAACATTTTTGAAAGTGGAAATTTAGATGAATTCATCAAGGTAGTCGAAAGTGAAGCTTTGACTTTGCACGCAATGATGATGACTTCGATGCCTTATTTTATTTTAATGAAACCAAATACATTACAGATTATAAATACCATTTGGAAATTTAGAAATGAAACTAAAATTCCGGTTTGTTTTACGCTTGATGCGGGAGCAAATGTTCATGTTTTATATCCGAAAAATGCAACTGATAAAGTATTACAATTTATTAAGAACGAATTAGTTGGCTATTGTCAAAATGGTCAGTACATTTGTGACGAAATTGGAGAGGGTGCAATTAAGCTATAATTTTTTGTATCTTTAGTTAAAAATTCAGATTATGGGCATTCAATTAGAAAAACTCGAGTTGATTAAAATGATTATAGAAACTAACAATCCTATAATTTTAAGAAAAATTAGAGATATTCTAACAAAAGAAGAAAAAAGAAAATCTTCTTCATCAAATAAAATTAAGAAAGACATTAAATAAATTATATGAAAGGACCATTATTTTATTCAAAAATATTACTCTTTGGAGAATACGGAATTATCCGTGATTCAAAAGGACTTTCTATTCCTTATAATTTTTACAATGGCGCGCTAAAGAAAGATGAAAACCCTTCTGCAGAAGCTATTGCCTCAAATGCAAGTTTAAAACGATTTGCAATTTACCTTGAAACATTACAAACCGAACAGCCTGATTTGGTTGCTTTTGATTTGGCAACTTTAAAAAACGATGTTGAAACTGGAATGTATTTCGATTCCAGTATTCCACAAGGGTACGGAGTTGGAAGCAGCGGTGCTCTAGTTGCTGCTATTTATGATAAATATGCTACTCATAAAATTACGGTTTTAGAGAATTTAACTCGTGAAAAACTGTTACAACTTAAAAATATTTTCTCTCAAATGGAAAGCTTTTTTCATGGAAAAAGCTCAGGCTTAGATCCTTTAAACAGTTATTTGAGTATTCCGATTTTAATCAATTCTAAAGATAACATCGAAGCAACCGGAATTCCGACTCAAAGTTTTGACGGAAAAGGTGCTGTATTTTTACTAGATTCCGGAATTGTTGGCGAAACGGCTCCAATGGTGAATATTTTTATGGAAAACCTGAAAGACAAGGGTTTCCGTGCGATGCTTAAAAACCAATTTGTAAAATATACGGATGCCTGTGTAGAAAACTTTTTGCATGGCGACATGAAATCGTTGTTTACCAATACTAAAAAGTTGTCAAAAGTCGTTTTAAATAATTTCAAACCTATGATTCCTGAACAATTTCATGGAATCTGGCAACACGGAATTGATACAAATGATTACTATTTAAAACTTTGTGGCTCTGGCGGTGGCGGCTATATTCTAGGCTTTACCGAAGATTTAGAACGTGCCAGAATATCTTTAAAAGATTATAAATTAGAAGTCGTCTATCAATTTTAATTGAAAAAATCTTAAAACAAAAAACTTTTATTTTCCGGGTAATTTCGGTTTAAAAATCTTTTTCCCTAAACTTAAACTTCTACAATGTTGAGCAGACAGCACAAGCTTTTGGTAATGAAAATTGTTAGTTTGTTCTCTGTGGTAAGAGGTTACAATATTCCTATTATTGTTTTGGCACAATATTTATCAGCCATTTTTATATTAGCCCCTGAAAAAAGAGCTCTGGATATTTTACTTGATTTCAACTTATTTTTGATTGTTTTTTCTTCTGCAATTACTATTGCTTCGGGTTATATAATTAATAATTTTTATGACAGTAAGAAAGATTTAATCAACAGACCAAATAAATCAATGTTGGACAGATTGGTTAGTCAGAAAACAAAACTGTCGGTTTATTTTACTTTGAATTTTATGGCCGTTTTAATGGCTTTTATTGTATCCTGGCGTGCATTTTTGTTTTTTTCAGCTTATATTTTCCTTATTTGGTTTTACTCTCATAAAATAAAGAAATATGTGGTTGTTGGTAATCTAACTGCTGCTTTTCTGGCAGTTTTACCCTTTTTTGCCATTTTATTATATTTTTACAACAAAATATCATTTGAAGAAATAGAGAATCACAGAAGCCAGTTTGTTGTAATTTCATCACATGCAATGTTCCTTTTTTTATTGTTGCTGATTCGTGAAATGATAAAAGATTTAGAAAATTTAAAAGGAGATTTAGCCAACAATTACCAAACCATTCCGATTCTTTATAACGAAACGGTCTCTAAGCAGATCATTACAATATTAACGTTTCTGACAATATTTCCTGTTTATATCCTAATCAGCATTTATGATGTTGGTTATATGGATATTTATTTTTACATATGCTTTATAGCATTACTTTTTTTTCTTCTTTATCTCTGGAAATCAAATTCAAAAGAGCAGTATTTGTTACTTCACAATGTCTTGAAATTCCTGATTGTTTCCGGGGTATTCTGTATTGTTTTGATTAACCCGAGTGTTTTGTGGCATGGGAAAAGTTTGCTTTCCAGATTTTAATGGTTATTACACAGAAATTCACGAAGATTTCGCAAAGGTTCACAGAATAATTTTTAATAAAACTTTGTGTAACTCCATCTAAATTTTGTGAATCTTTATGTAACAATCTGTTTTTAAAATATTTAAAAGAAGCCAATTGTCTGAAACCAACCCCGATAGAGGCGATATCCTTGTGGAGTTTACGGAACAAGATAAAGCCGAAAGCGGGAATTTTTGCTTAAAAAAAGCCAATTGAGATGTTCCGGAAAAACACTAAAAATTAAGGCTATTAATCTAAGAACATTGAACTTAAGATTATTTAGCAAGAATAAACTATCTTTGCACAAATTACAGAATTTATGAATAACAAGGAAGGCAATAATAAGAGAGGTGGTTCTAAGCCAAATAGCTCGAGATCAAACTCTAACAAGCCAAAACCTGCCATGCAAAAGCGTGCTCAAGGGCCTAAAAAAGTGAAACCTGCTGTTAAGGCAGCTGAAGAAGAAGCGGCACAAAAACTTAAAAAACAGAATCAGGCTCCAAAAAGACAAAAAGCGGCTGACGAAATTCGTCTGAACAAATTTATCTCAAATTCAGGTGTTTGTTCGCGTCGTGATGCCGATATATACATTCAGTCCGGGAACGTAAAAGTAAATGGTGTACCGGTTACCGAAATGGGTTATTTAGTAAAACTTACAGATGTTATCAATTTTGATGGTGCTATTTTGACTCCGGAGAAAAAAGAATACATCTTGCTGAACAAACCTAAAAACTTTACTACTGCGCTTGACGAAGGTCAGGAATACCGTAACGTTTTAGAATTGGTTCGTGGTTCTACAACCGCTAAAATTGCTCCGATCGGCAGAATGGATAAAAACACAACAGGGTTGTTGTTGTTTACAAATGATACTGATATGATTCGTAAATTTACTTTACCGAGTCAGAAATCATCTAAAATCTATCAGGTTTCATTAGACAAAAACTTAAAATTTGAAGATTTAGAAAAAATCAGCAAAGGTTTGGTTCTTGACGGACACCGCGTTTTTGTTGAAGAAATCAGTTATATCGAAAAAGAAGCAAAAAGCGAAGTTGGTCTTAAATTACGTTCATCGAATGTAAAAGTAGTTCGTGCAATTTTCGAAAACTTTGATTATGATGTTTTACGTATTGACCGTGTTTCATTTGCCGGTTTAACCAAAAAGAATTTACCAAGAGGTAATTGGCGTTTTTTGACTGATCAGGAAATCATCAATTTGAAAAACGTTTAAAATATTTTTCCAAAAAAACTAAAAAATCCTATTCTACGAAAAAGTAAAATAGGATTTTTTTTATTAGTAAATTTTTAGAATTAAAACGTCGCCTTTTGTTTTTCCACAAAATTATGTGCCTGCAATTCTAACAGCTCTGTTGCTTTTTTGCGTTGCAAATTATAGAGTTCTCTGTCTTCAGAAATATCTGCGTAAACTTTATCATGCATTGAAGCACTGGTTTTAACCAATAAATCACGCTGGTATTTGTTTTGTTCTAAAGTAGCTTTCATAGCTGTTTCAGCTTCTTCCTGTTTGATATCGAATTCACCTTTCGGCGCTAATAATTTTGCAATAATTGGAGAAGTTTCGATAGCCAAAAACAACAGCATTATAAAAAATGATGGCAGCCATGGTAATTTATTCAGAGCATTAATACGTGCCATCAAACCATCAAAACCTTCTATAATCGGTTGTGTTTGCAATACTTTTTTATCTAAATCTGCCTGAAGCTGTTTTCCTGTTTTTTCTTTTTCAGCGATTTTGGCTTCGTTTGTTGCTTTTAGTGTTTCAAATTCTTTTAGAGATGCATCGTGTTTTTCTCGTTTTTCTTTATAAACCGGACCTTTCCCTAATTTCTTAGTTCCTGCAGTTCCTTCGGCTTCGGTGATGTACGTTGAATATAAAGCGTTGACTTCTTTTTCTTTTTTCAGGATATCATTTTTCAAAGCAGTGATCTCAGCCTTGTTTTTATCCAAATCAGATTTGAAATAATTGCCAACTTGTTTTTTATTGGCTAATTCCATTTCATTTTTTTCTTTCAATAAAACCGTATTGATTTCTTTTTCGAAAATTTTGATCTCCAATGGTTTCGAAATAACGATTGCAATGATAATCGCCAACATAATTCTGGGAGTCGCTTGTAGAAATTCATCCATAAAACGATCTCTTTTCTTAATTGTAGAAACGATAAACCGATCCAGATTGAAGATAAGTAAACTCCACACAAATCCGAAAATTATAGCCGGATAAATAGAGTCAAAAACAGTAAAAAGCGCATAAGCACTGGCTAAAAAAGCCATAACTGCAGTAAAAAAAACGGTGGCACCAATACCAACATATTTGGTTTGTTCGCCTTCTGAGCAGCCTTCGAGAATATCCCGATCAGTTCCGGAGCAAAGGATAAAAAATTGTTTTAACATGATTGATGATTTTTGATTGTGATTGATAGGGCAAATTTAACGCCAAAAATTTAATTCTGATGTAAATACTTGATTTGTTTTTACTTGTGCTTCAAATATTTAATGTTTCAAATGTTATTTAAAGATTAATTCGGTTAACAATTAAGTCATAATCATAACAGTATGTTAATTTTTTTTAACGTGTTTAATAATACTAAGGTTCTAGTTTCGCACAAAATCAAACCAAAAAACAATGAAAAAGTTTTATTTAGCAGCGACACTCTTTTTAATAACCATATCAGGTTTTGCGCAAAAAGCAATAATCTCCGGAAAAGTATTAGATGCAGATGACAAATTGCCTTTGCCGGGAGCAATGATTCAAATTGTAGGCGAAAACAAATACACAGTTTCAGATTACAATGGTCGTTTTGAATTACTTAACATTAATGTTGGAACATACCAGATTCAGGTAAAATATATAGGATATACAGCCACAACTCATGAAATCACAGTCGAACAAGGAAAAAACAACGTAATTGATTTCTCTCTTAAAACTTCCGGAACAGAGTTGAATGAAGTTATTGTGGGAGATATTTTAAAAGGTCAGGCCAAAGCATTAAATCAACAAAAAAATAATAAAAATATCGGAAATGTAATTTCATCTGACCAGGTAGGTCGTTTCCCTGATGCTAACGTTGGAGATGCTCTAAAACGTGTACCGGGTATTACTATGCAGAATGATCAGGGTGAAGCCCGTAATATTATCATCAGAGGTTTGGCCCCATCATTAAACTCTGTAACTTTAAATGGGGACCGAATCCCATCAGCTGAAGGAGATAACAGAAATGTACAGATGGATTTGATTCCGTCCGATATGATTTCGACTATCGAGATTAACAAAACACTGACTTCTGATATGGATGCTGATGCTATTGGAGGTTCTGTAAATTTAATTACAAGAGCTACTCCAAATGGCGAAAGAATCTCAGCAACTCTTGCCGGTGGTTATATGCCAATACGTGAGAATGCTACCTATACTGCGGGTTTAGTATATGGAAATCGTTTTTTTGATAATAAATTAGGAGCTGTTTTCAGCGGATCTTATAATAATATTGATTATGGTTCTGATAATATTGAAAACGAATGGGTAAAAGATGATTTTAGAAATGAATATTTGCAGGCTGCAGAAATCAGAAAATATGATGTCCAACGTATTCGCCGCAGCGGATCTGTTGCTTTAGATTATAAATTTGATGATAACAATACCATTTTTGCAAATGCTATTTACAATTGGAGGGATGACAGGGAAAACCGTTTCAGAACGACTTACGATGATATAGAACCTATTTATAATGGTGAAGAAATTACCGGTTTTGAAGGTCGTGTAAAACGCCAGACAAAAGGTGGAGTTGACAACAGCAGGAATAAAAACAGAAGATTGGAAGATCAGCGTGTACAAAATTATTCTATTCGCGGAGAGCATTTAATCAACTCCAAATTAGATCTGGACTGGTCAGCAAATTACGCGAAAGCTAGAGAATATCGCCCGGGAGAACGTTATATCGAATACCGTCAGAAAGGTTTGGAAATGACCGAAGATTTATCTGATTTGAGATTTCCTTTAATCACAACAACGGGAGAAGCTGTAGATGAATTCAAATTTAATTCGGTTACTGAAAATAAAGACGAGACAAGCGAAAGTGAATTTGGCGCCAAAATAAACATCCGGTTTCCTTTCACCATTATTCCATCTCAAAAAGGAAGGCTTAGAACGGGTCTTAGACTTCGACTGAAAGAAAAAGAAAGAAATAATATTTTCTATTCTTATGAACCGACAGGTAGCGGAATGGAGTTATTATCAGAAATTCAGACAAGTACTTTTGATGGCAAAAACTTCAATCCGGGAAGTAAATATATTCCTGGAACTTTTGCTTCAGCAGCTTACTTGGGAAGTTTAGATTTGAATAATTCAGCATTATTTGATAAAGAAGCAGATGCTGCAGAATATTTAGCAGTAAACTACAATGCCAAAGAAAGTATTTACGCTGCTTATGTAAGATGGGATCAGGATTTTAATGATAAACTATCGATGGTTTTAGGTTTCCGTGTTGAAAATACGCATATCGATTATACCGGAAATCGTGTCCTGGATGAAGAAGAATTAGAAAGTAAAATCAATAATACAAACTCTTACACGAATGTATTACCAAGTATTTCTGTTCAATATAATGCTACAAAAGATTTAGTTTTAAGAGCTGCTGCTACGACTGCTTTGGCTAGACCAAACTATTATGCACTGGCGCCTTATGTAAACAATATTGCTGCTGATAAAGAAATTACAGCAGGAAATCCTGATCTTGATGTTACCTATTCTTATAACTATGATTTTATGGTAGAGAATTATTTCAAATCGGTTGGTTTGATTTCCGGAGGTGTTTTTTACAAAAAATTAAACGACTTCATTTACAACTACAGCGACAACCAATACACAACTGAAAAATTCGCTAATGATTTTCCAAATCAGGCAAATCCTGTTCCGGTTGGCGAAAACTGGTCATTTGTACAATCCAGGAATGGAGATAATGTTGATGTCTACGGATTTGAAGTGGCACTTCAGCGTCAGTTAGATTTCTTACCAGGGAAATTCCTGAAGGGTTTTGGTGTTTATTTGAATTACACTTACACCAAATCTAAAGCAAAAGGAATTTCCGATGAAGACGGAAATGAAAGAAAGAACATTAGTCTTCCGGGAACTACTCCACATATGTTCAACGGATCTTTATCTTGGGAAAACAAACGTTTTTCTGCGAGAATCTCAACTAATTTTACTTCAGATTATTTAGATGAATTAGGTTCAGAATCATATAAAGACAGTTATTATGACAAGCAATTTTTCTTAGACGCAAATGCCTCTTTCAAAATCACGTCACACCTTCGCATTTTTGCCGAAGCCAACAATTTAACCAACCAGCCATTACGCTACTACCAAGGAGTAGAAGCACATACCAAACAAGCCGAATACTATCAGGCACGATATAATTTCGGTTTGAAGTTTGACTTGTAATAATCAATTTATAAAATTCTTAAATTAGACAGAACTTGACTGTTTTGTCTAATTTTATTAAAATGAAAAACATAATGACAAACAAATCTATACTCACTTTTCTATTTTTAAGTATTTTATTTATTGCTTGTAAAGGTGATAAATTAGCGCCTGTTGCCAAAAATGCTCTAAAACCAACAGTTGTTACTGAAGCTTTGCCTCATGATACAGATGATCCGGCAATCTGGATTCATCCAACAGATGCTTCAAAAAGTATTATTGTAGGAACTGATAAAGACTCAGATGGCGGTTTATATGCTTTTGATTTAAATGGAAAAATTCTAAAAAAATCAATTCCATTAAAACGACCAAATAATGTTGATATAGCTTATGGATTAATCATAGACGGAAAAAAAGTTGATATAGCTGTAACGACTGAACGCGAAAGTAATATGATAAGAGTTTTCAGTTTACCTGATTTAAAACCAATTGATAATGGCGGCATTCCGGTTTTTGAAGGTGAAGAATTACGCGATCCAATGGGAGTTTGTTTGTACACACGTCCGGGCGACGGTAAAATATTTGCTGTTGTTGGAAGAAAATCAGGTCCTTCCGGAAGTTACTTATGGCAATATGAACTTTCTGGTTCAGGAAAATTTGCTACGGCAAAAGTGGTTAGAAAATTTGGAGCTTACAGTGGAAAGAAAGAAATTGAAGCTATTGCAGTTGACAACGAATTAGGAACTATTTACTATTGTGATGAACAATTCGGAATCAGAAAATACAAAGCTGATCCTGCTTTAAACGATAATAAAGAATTGGCTCTTTTTGGAAAAACCGGTTTTAAAGCCGATAATGAAGGAATCGCAATTTACAAAAAAACAGATTCTACAGGTTATATTTTAGTATCGAATCAACAAGCGAATACTTTTATGGTTTACCCGAGAGAAGGCGCAAATGGCAATCCAAACAATTATCCTTTATTGGCAGAAATTCCAACTTCTACAATTGAATGTGACGGAGCAGATGTGACCAGCATTAATTTAGGTGGAAATTACCAAAAAGGCCTTTTCGTAGCCATGAGCAACGGAATGACGTTTCATTATTATGCCTGGGATTTAATGCAAAAACGTATTGACGTTAAAAGATAAGTGTTCAGTCACAGTTGCTGCAGTATTCAGTTTCTAAACTGTGCCCGAACCCTACTGTCAGGCTTAGCGGAGTCGAAGCCCTCGCCTGCTAAAAAGCTCTTCGATTCCGCTCAGAGTGACATTCTAAATAGACTGCTCAGGGTGGTGCTATAGATTTCAATTTCACCAGGACATAAAAAAAGAGCTATTCGTGATGACGAACAGCTCTTTTTCAATTTTGAATTAGTAATTTTCCTTATTCTGTTATTGGCGCGCCAGCCAAAATTTCGGCATTGGCAAACTCTTCAAATTTGGCAAAATTAGCTTTGAATTTCTGAGCTAATTCAATTGCCTTTTTATCGTATAAATCTTTGTCTTCCCAAGTGTTTCTCGGATTTAAAATTTCACTTGGAACATTAGGGCAAGATTGTGGTTTTGCAATTCCAAATACTTTATGGTTTACGTATTCTACATTATCCAATTCACCGTTCAATGCAGCAGTAATCATGGCTCGGGTATATTTTAGTTTCATACGGCTTCCCGTTCCGTACGCACCACCTGTCCAACCTGTATTGATCAACCAAACTTTTACATCTGCATCTTTCATTTTTTTAGTCAGCATTTCAGCATAACGTGTTGGATGCAAAGGCATAAATGGTGCTCCAAAACAAGCTGAGAAATTAGGCTGTGGTTCTGTAACTCCGGCTTCTGTTCCGGCCACTTTTGCCGTATATCCTGAAATAAAATGGTAAGCCGCCTGACCAGGTGTCAGTTTTGAGATTGGAGGCAAAATTCCGAAAGAATCTGCCGTTAAGAAGAATATATTTTTAGGATTGTGTCCGATTGAACCAGGCTGAATATTATCTATATGAGTTATCGGGTAACTTACACGTGTATTTTGAGTAATCGATACATCATCATAATCAACTTCATTGGTTCCCGCTTTGAAAACTACATTTTCTAAAAGTGCTCCTTTTTTGATTGCCCTAAAAATGTCCGGCTCATTTTCTTCCGTTAAATTAATAACTTTAGCATAACAGCCACCTTCAAAATTGAAAACAGTGTTTTCGCTGGTCCATCCGTGTTCATCATCACCAATTAATTTACGTGCCGGATCTGCTGATAAAGTTGTTTTTCCCGTTCCTGATAAACCAAAGAAAATTGCAGTATCTCCAGCTTCCCCAACATTCGCGCTGCAGTGCATTGGTAAAGTATTTTCGAAAACCGGTAAAATGAAGTTTAATGCAGAGAAAATTCCTTTTTTCATCTCTCCGGTATAACCTGTTCCTCCAATAAGAGCTACTTTTTTAGTAAAATCTAAAATCGCAAAATTAGGCTGTCGTGTTCCGTCAACTTCCGGATCTGCCATAAAGCCTGGTGCACAAATAACCGTCCATTCCTGAGTAAAATTTGCTAATTCAGCTTCTTCCGGTCTTAGAAACATATTGTAGCAAAACAAATTAGACCAGGCGGTTTCTGTTACTACCCGAACATTTAATCTGTAATTTGCATCAGCACAAACATAAGAGTCTCTAACAAAAACTTCCTTATTAGATAAATAGGTGGTTACTTTATTATATAGTTTTTCAAAGGCATCAGACGAAAACGGAATATTTACTTTTCCCCACCAAACTTTATCTTCTGTAATACTATCTTTTACAATAAAGCGGTCCTGTGGAGATCTTCCGGTAAATTCGCCGGTATTAATTGCCAATGCTCCTGTCGAACTTTCAACACCCTGACCTGATTGCAACGTAATCTCATGCAATTCATCTGCTGACAATTGATATCTAACGATTGCATTTTCAATTCCTAATTCTTTTAACGAAATCGATTGCGAGAAAAGTGTGTTAGTGTCCATAATTTTTTAAAATTGTATATTATAACCGAGTTTTAAATTTCAATTTATAAATACAATCGGCTTCATTTGCTTGTTATATTGTTTATACATTAAAGTGAATAATGCTAAAAAATAACACATATAAAGATTCATGTTATATATACAACAAAATTAGGAATTAATTTTCAGATAGGGTTTTTAAAATTCAATTTTGTGAATTTTTCTTAAAAATTGTAACAAAAAGAACAATCCAAGCGAAGATTAATAGGAGTCCGCCTATTGGAGTTACGAATCCTATAATTTTAAAGTCAACTGAAGTTACATTTTTAGTCGTCAGTAAATAAATAGAACCTGAAAAGAAAAGCACACCGGTTAACACTAAATTATATATTACTTTCAGCGCTTTTAAAGACAATTCTTTTCTGGAAGCAACAAAAAACAAAAAGAAAGCATGATACATTTGATAGCGAACACCTGTTTCAAAACTTGTCAACTGTTCTGGAGATAATACTGCTTTCAAAGCATGTGCGCCAAAAGCACCTAAAATAATAGCCAATACTCCAAGAAAAGCAGCTGTCAAAATTATTTTTCTTTCCATTTTATCTGTTTTTATATCACAAAAATAGTCTTAATTCAATTAAACAAAAAACATTTCAAATACACTTTTCAAAAAAAACCGATTTACTTTGTTCTTTTTAAATTAAAATATTTCAAACCATCAATTGTTATTTTTATAACAATTTAGTATGTTTGTGTTAAATATATAAATAATGAGGCGAATTCTAATAATTGGAGCCGGAAGATCAGCATCGTCTTTGATTCGCTATCTTTTATCAAAATCAGAGAGCGAAAACCTACATCTTGTCGTGGCAGATTTATCTTTGGCCCTAGCCGAAAAAAAGGTCAATAATCATCCTAATGCCACTCCAATAGCTTTAGATATTTTTAATGCAACTGAAAGAAAAACTGCTATAGAAAATGCTTCGATAGTGATTTCGATGTTGCCCGCACATTTACATATTGAAATCGCAAAAGATTGTTTAGAATTTAAAAAACATCTCGTAACTGCATCATATATAAGTGATGCGATGCAGTGCCTTGATACAGAAGCCAGAAAAAACAATTTGATTTTCATGAACGAAATTGGTCTTGATCCCGGAATTGACCATATGAGCGCCATGAAAGTTATTGATGAAATCAGGGAAAAAGGTGGCAAGATGTTGCTTTTTGAATCCTTTTGTGGTGGTTTAGTCGCTCCCGAATCCGATAATAATTTATGGAATTACAAATTTACATGGGCACCAAGAAATGTAGTTCTGGCAGGGCAAGGCGGAGCTGCAAAGTTTATTCAGGAAGGAACTTACAAATACATTCCGTATGGTACTTTATTTCGCAGAACTGAATTTCTTGAAGTCGAAGGCTACGGAAAATTTGAAGCATATTCAAACCGGGACTCTTTAAAATACAGGTCAATTTACGGTCTGGATGATGTTTTGACTTTATATAGAGGAACAATCAGGAGAGTAGGATTTTCGAAAGCCTGGAATATGTTTGTACAGCTTGGAATGACTGATGACAGTTATATCATGGAAGACTCTGAAAACATGAGTTATCGTCAGTTTACAAACTCTTTTTTACCTTATCATCCAACGGATTCAGTTGAAATAAAAATGCGTTTGATCTTAAAAATAGATCAGGACGATATTATGTGGGACAAACTTTTGGAACTTGATCTGTTTAATCCTGACAAAAAAGTCAATTTAAAAAATGCAACTCCCGCACAAATATTAGAAAAAATACTTTCCGACAGCTGGACACTTGAACCTGACGATAAAGATATGATTGTGATGTACCATAAATTCGGATATGAATTGAATGGAGAGAAAAAGCAAATCGATTCTAAAATGGTTTGTATTGGAGATGACCAAACCTATACTGCAATGGCAAAAACAGTTGGTTTGCCGGTTGCAATTGCAACGCTATTAATTTTGAATAAAAAAATCACAGCTCCCGGTGTTCAGCTTCCTATAAAAAAAGAAGTTTATTTACCTATTTTAAAAGAATTAGAAGAGTATGGTGTTGTTTTCAACGAACAAACCATGCCTTATTTTGGATACAATCCTGACTTATTTTAAGTGGATTTATTTTTAGTTTTTGAATTTTTTTGGTTTAATCCGCTTCTAGAATTTAGAAGCGGATTTTTTATTTTTTTATTAAAGTATTTAATTGGCTGATTGAATAGTTAATAGGTGTCTTGGTAGACATTTATATTTTTATGAATTCAACTATTTTATTTGCAATTTCATTTTGTCCATTTTCGCTAATCAGATAAGTTCTGTCATTTTCATTTGATAAATAGCCAATTTCTACTAATAATGCAGGGCATTTTGAGTTTTTGAGCACAAAATAGTTTGCATCTTTAACCTCTCCTCTAGCAAGTTTTTCGTTTGAGATTTTATCAACTAAATTTTTAGCACTTTCCTTCGATTTTTCATAAAAACCATTTTGTTTTGAAACATAAGCATTTACTCCATTTTCATTCAGATTTTTTGAAGTATTTACATGTAAAGAAATTACTAAGCTCGGGTTTATTTTGTTTATTTTCGATACTCTTTCACTTAATTCAATAAAACTATCGTCTTTTCTAAGCAAAATAATTTCAATGTCATCTTTACCATTCAGTAAGTTTATTTTATTTGCAATATTTTCTACAATTTTCTTTTCTTGCTCGGCACTAATTTGTGCTCCAATATCTTTTCCTCCGTGTCCAGCATCAATTACTATAGTTTTTTTGTTGCTCAATGGTAATGGTTTGAAAGCAAATGATAAAAAGATTGTTAAAAGGCCCAAAACAGCTAAAGATTGCATTATTAGAGCTCTTGTTTTTGAAGTGATTTTTGTCATCATGATAAGTCGTTTTTTTGTTGTTAAAAAATTTAAATTACTGGTTAATAAAAAAGGTTGGGAGGTACTTACTTTGTTTAATAAAAGGTTTTGATAAAAAGAGACATCATGATGTGTAGATATTACATTTTCATCTGCCAAAAATTCATGATTAAGCTGAATAGCTTTTTTGTAAAAAATAAAAATAGGATTGAACCAAAATAATGTTTTCAAAATTTCTATAAAAATCACATCAAGAGTATGTTTTTGCTTTACATGGGCAATTTCATGCGTAAACAATTCTTGTTCTATTTGTCGATTTTTAAAATCATTTTGATTTATGTAAATGGAATTCCAAAAAGAATAAGGTAAAGTTTCTTCTGAGAGTAAAACCATTCTTATATTTTGATACACAATGATTTTAGACACTTTAGTCTTGGACGTGATTATATAAATATTTTGGATAAACCGATAGCTTAGTATTAAAGTAATTACTATATAAGTTATCCATAAAAATGGAAGCCAATAATTGGTTTGTTCTTCAGAGCTTATGCCTGTTTCTGTTTGAATCGGATGGGTATCTGTCGTTATAGTCTGTTGTGGTATTATGTTATTGTATGTAACTGGAATATTTTGTTGGATTTCAAAAGATATAAACGGAACAGTTATTGAAAACAATAAACTGACTAATAGAAAATACCTGTTGAAGCGAAACATTTTTTCTTTTTCTAAGAGCAGATGGTATACAACCAAAAAAACACTTAAGCTAACTGTCGATTTTATTAAAAAGTCAATCATTTTTTCCTTTTTTGAATTTCACTGTCTATTATTGTTTTGAGTTCTTCTAATTCCGATGCTGATAAATTAGTTTCGGTGGTAAAAAACGAAGCAAACTGGGATGCCGAGTTATTAAAAAAGTTACTTATTAATCCATTTACATGTTTAGAGAAATAAACTGTTTTTTTAACCAGCGGATAATATTCGCGTGAATTACCGAATTCATTATAAGCCACGAATTTCTTGTCGATCATTCTTTTTAAAAGCGTTGCAACGGTTGTTGTTGCAGGCTTTGGTTCCGGATAAGCTTCGAGCAAATCTTTCATGAAGGCTTTTTCAAGCGTCCAAAGATGCTCCATTAATTGTTCTTCTGAATTTGATAATTGCATTTATTTAAGGTTTAAGGTTCTGAGTTGTTAAGACTCTAAGATTTTTAAATGATTATTATTTAGACGCACTGCGGTGCGTCTCTACTATTTTATTTCTTGTTCCGAAATCAGTTCGCCCTTGCTGTATTTTTTAATCTCTGTTAATTTTCCTCTATCCGAATAAAATTTCCAGTCACCAAAATAAAACCAATGCATTTCTTTTGAATCGATTTCGATTTTTGTTTTTCCTTTCGATTGCAGTTTTCCGTTTTTGTAATAATATTTTACGATACAAATTCCATTTTTATACTTTTCGGTTTTGTAGATTTTTCCGTTGATGTAGGATTTCCATTTTTTTACCGGTTCATCATTTTTATAATTTTCAACCGACTTGTATTTGATACTATCCTGTTCATAATTATCAATCCAAACTCCTTCTTTTTTCTTATCAACCATTTGATTGATCGGTTTGCTTTTGCATCCGGAAAGAAGAATTCCACAAAATAATAATATAAAAATTTGACGCATTTTGATATTTTTAACTCTACATTTATAGTTTATGCTCTACAAATGTAGAGTTAATTTTTTAATACGCAAGTTTTTTTGAAAATTTTTTAAAACTGTAAGTTTCTAATTCACTGATGGTTTAGCTTTGAAAGTTCTATTTACCCGGGATTGCGTTAGGGATAGAGGCGGTATCTCCCGATTTAGAAAAACAAGGCATTTTAGCTGTAGTTTTTGTTAATCGGGAATTTAGCCGAAAGCCCGGCCGAAGGTAACGCCCATAAAAAAATCCGCTCATTGCTGAACGGATTTTGAATTTATATAATTGGAACGAATCTCAACTCCGCTCGATTTGACAACTTTTCTACTTCGAAAGCTCTACAAAATACTTGTAAAACAACGGAATAGTTTCGATTCCTTTTAAGTAATTGAAGATTCCGAAATGTTCGTTTGGAGAGTGAATAGCGTCACTGTCCAAACCAAAGCCCATCAAAATTGTTTTACTTTTCAGTTCTTTTTCAAACAATGCCACAATCGGGATACTTCCTCCGGAACGAACCGGAATTGCAGGAACTCCAAACGTTTCGGTATACGCCAGATTTGCTGCTTTGTAACCAATACTGTCAATTGGCGTTACGTAACCCTGACCTCCATGATGTGGCGTGACTTTTACGGTAACTCCGGCCGGGGCAATATTGATGAAATGTTTCGTGAAAAGTGCTGTGATTTCTTCCCAATCCTGATTTGGAACCAAACGCATAGAGATTTTTGCAAAAGCTTTACTCGCAATAACCGTCTTTGCTCCTTCTCCCTGATATCCGCCCCAGATTCCGTTTACGTCTAATGTTGGGCGAATCGAATTGCGTTCGTTCGTTACATAGCCTTTTTCGCCGTAGACATCATTTAGGTTTAAGGCATTTTTATATTTCTCTAAACTGAAAGGCGCTTTGGCCATTTCGGCTCTTTCTTCTAATGATAAGTCCTGAACTTTATCGTAGAATCCCGGAATGGTAATACGATTGTCTTCGTCATGAAGTGAAGCGATCATTTTTGCCAGAATATTAATTGGGTTCGCCACAGCTCCGCCGTATAAGCCTGAATGCAAATCACGGTTTGGACCCGTAACTTCGACCTCAACATAACTCAAACCGCGTAAACCTGTTGTTATTGACGGCTGTTGATTAGAAATCATTCCGGTATCCGAAATTAGTATCACATCGTTTTTCAATTTTTCCTGATTGCGTTCTACGAACCAGCCTAAACTTTTAGAACCAACTTCTTCTTCTCCTTCGATCATGAATTTTACGTTACAAGGCAGTGTATTGCTTTGCACCATATATTCCAATGCTTTTACGTGCATGTACATTTGGCCTTTGTCATCACAGGCACCACGGGCGAAAATAGCTCCTTCGGGGTGAATTTCAGTCGTTTTGATAACGGGTTCAAATGGCGGTGATGTCCATAATTCCATTGGATCCGGCGGCTGAACATCATAATGTCCATAAACTAAAACGGTAGGCAAATTAGGGTCAATTATTTTCTCTCCGTAAATAATTGGGTAACCAGGAGTATCGCAAACTTCAACTAAATCGCAGCCTGCTTTTTCTAAACTTACTTTTACAGCTTCGGCCGTATCAATTACATCTTGCGAATAGGCAGTGTCGGCACTTACCGACGGAATTTTTAATAATTCGATCAATTCATTGATAAACCGATCTTTATGTTGTTGAACGTATGCTTTTATGTTTTCCATTTAAATAATTTTTTATACAATCTCAAAAGTACAAAAAAGAGAATAAATATTTTTTTGCAAAATTGCTTTGAAAATTCGAAGTTATGCTTATCTTTGCACCCACAATTACGCGGATATGGTGAAATTGGTAGACATGCCAGACTTAGGATCTGGTGCCGCAAGGCGTGTAGGTTCGAGTCCTATTATCCGCACTGAAAAAGCTTCTGATTTCTCAGAAGCTTTTTTGTTTTAGTTACTTCTGAGTTTTATTTCAAAATCTTCCCGAAAACAAAATAACTGTAATCAACTACAAATCAGGTAAATAAATACAAAACGGTTACCATTTTAAAGAATTCTTCCTTAACTTTGATAAGCTCAAAAACGCTACAATAAATTCGTCTATTCACCTACAAGGAGACAAATTCCCCCAAATTTTGCTTCGGTTATAAAAGTTAACCGTTATTACTTTAATAACGCTGCTAATTCAAATAAATCTTTCATTTAAAAAACAAACCAAATGGAACCACAACTTCAAGAAATACGTGAACAGCAAAAAGCAGCCTGGAATAAATTTTCTCCCGGTTGGAAAAAATGGGATTTTGAAATTCTAAACTTTATGCAACCTTTTGCCGATGAAATTATTGCTCTGATAAATCCTAAAGGTTCAGAGGTAATTCTGGATGTTGCCGCAGGAACCGGTGAACCCGGTTTGAGCATTGCATCTATGCTTTCGAGCGGAAAAGTAATTATTACTGACCTTGCATATGATATGCTCACGATTGCCCGCGAAAATGCGATTAAAAAAGAAATATCAAATGTTGAATTTCATGCCTGCGATGTAAGCGAACTTCCTTTTTCTGACAACACATTCGACGCTATTAGCTGCCGAATGGGTTTTATGTTTTTTCCAGATATGCTTTTGGCTGCTCAGGAAATGTTTCGGGTTTTAAAACCTGGCGGCAAAATTGCAATCGCAGTTTGGAATGTTCCTGAGAAAAATTTCTGGGTAACTGCCGTTGGCGGAACCATTAACCGAAACATGCAATTACCTCCGCCTGCGCCCGAAGCTCCAGGAATGTTTCGTTGTGCAAGAGCTGGTTTAATGATGGATATTTTTAGTCAGGCTGGTTTTAAACATATTTCTGAAAAAGAAGTAATTGGCAAATTAAACTGCGGAACAGCCGATGTTTACTGGAACATGATGACCGAAATTGCAGCGCCTTTTGTTGCCGCTCTCAGCAATGCCGATGATGCTATGAAAGAAAAAATAAAACAAGAAGTTTACAGTTTGATTAATGAGAGATATCCTGAAGGAAACGTAATAATAGATGGAGATGCACTTATAATTTATGGTGAGAAATAACATTTCTAAAATAAGGATTTCACTTGGGGTTTGGTACCGCAAGACCGTTTAGCTTTGAGTCCTGTTATCCACACTAAAAAAAGCTTCTGGTTTCTCAGAAGCTTTTTTGTTTTTTAGGCTTTCACCAAATTTTATCCATATTTTGAACCATATAAATTCATTTTAGCAATCATTAAATCTTTGTCAAAGATAAAAACACAAAGTAACCCCAATATTGTCATTCAGAGGAACGATACGTAAACTCTCTTCACTCAACATCCAGATAAGGATCTAAAGCTTCCGCTAATCTATTCATACAATAAAAACTATTTTCAAGATTCCTAATTTCAGATTGTACGGTTTCGCGTTCTCTCAATGTGTTTAAAGCCAGCATATAATTTACTTGCCGTATTGTCTTAGCCATATCTTTAGGGTCTATAACATTGGTAAAAAACTCTGTTAGTCTGGTTTCAGTTTCTTTTGAGAGATGTTTTATAGCCATTATCTTATTTTTTTAATTCTTCAAATATAATACTTTTAGGCTCATATATGTGACCATGTGAAAAATAAATCTTATGACTTTTGAGATATGGATATTTCAGAAGAAACTTTTATTGCAAATCTTGGCGTTCACATTAGACAACTACGTGAAAAAAAAGGCTTGTCTCAACAAGATTTAGCTAATGATTGCGATATCCCTAAGACCCAGATAGGCAGAATAGAAAGAGCTGAAATAAATACAACTGTAAAAACTCTTGTAAAAATCGCCAATGCTTTAGATGTTGAACCAAAAGAATTACTTAATTTTCCTTTGAAATAAAAATTATTTTTCACTCATATTAATTGAACTTGGAAATCTTACCTCTAAAAATAGAATTAGCTTCAAAATGGATGAAACTTTATCCATTTAGCGTTTGTTTAGATGAAATCTACTTTAGAGAAAGAGATAATGAAAATAATTTAGTTTATGAGTTGGAATTAACTACACACCAATTTGAATTCATAATTGATCATTATTACTCAAACTTTAGAGAACTGAATCCAGAAAGTTTGATATATAAATATCATTCTGAAGAATATGCAATTTTAAATGATCCAATAGCGCAAGAAAGAGAATGTTATAGAGTAAAGGAGTTTAATGACCAATTAATAAACATCCGAGAAAAAGTAGTTCAAGAAAACAGTGGTGCTGAAGAAGCACTTGATGAATTAGTTAAGATTTGTGAATCTGCAATGACAAATAAAAATAAACTTTACATTTTCAGCGATTATTTATAAAACGCAATTTTAGGTTATTCTGAAAATAATGAATTGCTTAACATTCGGCTAAAGCCATTCTCTTTTCAAACATAAAAAAACCTCCAGTTAAAACTGGAGGCTATTCAAATTATGCCCGTTTATTTAAATGGACTTATATTTCTTATAGGATTTAAAATTTTACAAATCTCTTTTTACTTTTCACAAATAACCTAAGCTTTCAATAATTCCAAAACCTTCTCAACATTTATTTCGCTGTAATCATTAATATAAAAATTACATGGCGGAAGTTGTTCTTTTGTATGCGTACTCAACACCCCAACCACTTTCATTCCTGCATTTAGTGCAGCTGAAACTCCTGAAAAAGAATCCTCAAAAACGATACAATGAGATGGGGCAACACCAACACGTTCTGCAGATTTCAGATACACTTCCGGATCAGGTTTATGGTGTTTTACGTCTTCGCTTGACATCATAGAATCCATTTCGTCTTCGATTTTCAGAGCCTTTATAATCAGGTCGAGATTGGCTCGCGGCGCAGAGGTGGCAACAGCAGTTTTAAAGTTACGGGATTTCAGTTGGTTTAAAAACTTCAAATAATGCGGAATTGTTTCGACTTTGTCTTTATAAATCTCACGAAATATCGATTCTTTTTCGTCTTCGAGTTTTTTAAGTTCATCTCCCACAACCGAACGCTTAAAGAAATGAGACATTATATACCCATTATGTTTTCCGTACATATGTTCTTCAAACTCTTCTTCTGAATAAGGAACTTTATAATTATCGAAAAACACCTCAAAAGCTTTTACATGATGTGGATTAGTGTGACAGATTACGCCATCCATATCAAAAATAACACATTGTTTCATTATATATTTTATTTAACGACCGCAAGATACTGATAAGTCTTACTTACCACAAAATTGCACAAAAGTTTCTCGCAAAGATTTTTATTTCACGCAGATTTTAAAAAGATTAAAGCAGATTTGGGCAGATCAATTATTAAAAAAATAAATCTGCTTTAATCTGCCAAAATCTGCGTGAAAAAACATATAAAACAA
>NZ_AKJZ01000009.1 GCF_000282055.1 Flavobacterium sp. CF136 | reverse complement strand
ACAAAATCTGATGTTTCACCAACAGGAAAAGCTGTTGTTATTGATTCAAAAAACGGTTCACCGGAAAACTTAATTAAAGATAAAGCTGTTGCAAGTAATTCAAAATCTGACGTCTTACTGACCGGACAAGATTCTATTCAGCTGGCGGTATTACAAAATTTAGAAAAAACTATTGCAGAAGGAAAATCTAAAAAAGAAGAAGAGCCTAAATCTGTTGTTCCAAGTACTGAAAAATGGTCCTTGGAAGTTTTTGCAGGAGTTGCTAATTCTGAAAATCTCAAAAAAGAAAAGACTTTGGGAAATGTTAATGGGTCTAAACAGACAAATGCATACGGAGTAAAAACAAATTACAAACTAAATAAAAAATGGACCGTAAGTTCCGGTGTAAAAATAAATGAATTAGGACAGAGCATTGCTGATGTTAGCTATATGGATACAAGCAACACATCAGGTTTATTATCTTCAAGTGACTATTTGATTAAAAATGTAACTACTGTTTCTCAAATTACAAATAATTCAAATTACGTATTTGTTACAACGAATGCTAAAAATTCTTTGAAAAGCGATAATTTCCAAACAGGTAATATTGATCAAAGTTTAAAATATATCGAAATACCGCTGGAAGTTTCTTATGCTCTTTTTAACAGAAACAAAACCAGTATCAGCTTAAATACCGGTGGAGTTGTCGGTAAATTAATTTCAAATAATTTATATCTAAATGGTACTTCAATAGGTTCTAATTCAGATGCCAACGATTTTATTTATGGCTCCTTACTTAGCAGTACTTTACAATATCGCATATACAAAAAAACACATATTTTTGTTGAGCCTGGCATGAATTATTACATCAATCCATTAAATAACCAATCTTTCAATCAATTTCAATGGGCTTTTAATTTTGGACTGAATGTCTCGTTTTAAGTGGTAACTTTACGCTCTTAAACTTCGAATAAAGACAACAAAACATGATTATTGATAGTACGTGGAATCCTTCAGAATCAATTCCTGATGATTTAAATCTGGCAAAAGAATTGGTTTATGACAGCTGTAATTTAAAATGTACTGCTCCCGAAGCTGAAGCTGAAAGCGGTGATTATAGTGCATACCGTTTTAAGATTAATGATAAATGGGTTTGTTACAGGGAAGCAAAAATTACCCCAACCAAAACGGGCCAATTTGTTACTTTGTGGAAACGTAATATCTCAGGAGTTATTGAACCTTTTGATTTTTCGGATGCAATAGATTTTGTAATTATAAGCATTCGAAAAGAAAATAATTTTGGACAATTTATTTTTCCAAAAGAGATATTATTAAAAAAAGGAATCTTTTCGACTGAAACCAAAGAAGGCAAAAGAGCTACCAGAGTGTATGCTCCATGGGACATAACTAACAGTAAACAAGCCCAAAAAACACAGTTTTGGCAATTGGATTATTTTTTAGATATATCAAAAGACGAAGCTATTGACTTAAGAGCCAAAGAATTACTTGATAACCTGAGTCGTTTATTATTTTAAATTTAACTTTCTAATGCTCTTGGTGTGTCTTCTGATTTTTTAATGAGTGGAAGTTCCGACGATTTATCAGATAGTTCTCTAACTAATAAAAAACTACTCAACCAATTTAAAGCCATCGAAAAAATACAGAAAAATGATAAATCTGTAATTTAAAATACTCATTGATGCCTTTATTACCAAAAAGAAAATTCAGCAGTTAGCTCAATAAAATATCGCTTAAAAACATAGAAAACCCCACAATCTGCGGGGTTTCTTTTTTTCTATTCTTTGTCGATTTTCTTTGGCGGCACGGAAAAAATTTCCGCGCTATCCTTGAGCATATCTGAGCGATCGGGAAAAATTTCCGCGCTATCCTTGAGCATATCCGAGCGATCGGGAAAAATTTCCGCGCTATCCTTGAGCATATCCGAGCGATCGGGTTCTATATACGCCTATACCACCAATTAAGTTACAGCAAATAGACGATAATTCCCACCCTATTTCTTCGTACGAAGTAAATTCTCCATTAATTAAATTCTCATACTTATTTGCAATTCCAAAACCTTTAATTTTTTCAGCATCAATGGCTACATTTTTTGATGTATTTTCATTGTCCCAAGACCATTTCCAGGTTTCTAATTTTGTTGAATAAGTTCCAACTTGATAATATCTAAAATTAATAATTTTATCACCTTTCGAAAGAGTTATAATACCGCTTGGCTGGTCATAATCCCAACTCGTATAAGAATTAATATCATAAGACTTATTTAAATTATCTTGCAATTTTTCTAATTCGCCAAAACAATTTGTTAAAAAATCTGTGTAGTCCATCATTATAAGTTTTGCGTAGCTTTGTTCTTAAGTCTGCCTTACAGTACGCCTATAGACGTGCCTAAGTCTGTGATTTATTTAAGTATTTAGTTCGTTTAGCATTTTTAGAAAGTTTTCTGGAGGAAAAAATTGCAATTTCCCATCTTGAATTTTATATGGAATTTCAGTAAAAATTTCATCCTTATACCAAAATACTTTATTACTAAGAGAACCAGGCCCTTCAATGTTCATATTATGAATTGCTGGAAAAATTCCATTCATCGCTTTTACGATTTCTAAATTCTCAATTGGATATATTATAGCCGAATGTCTATGAGGAATTCCAATCAATAAACCATTAGTACCACTAAGATTTTTGAGATTTTCTATATCAAATAGTATGTTTGGTGTAAAAAAATGATCAGAATTTACAAACCAAATGTCAAACGTATTAAAATCTTCTTTTGTTATTGTAAGTGGATATTTTTCTTTAATATTTTGTATTCCAATTTCGAAAAGTTCGTCTATAGATTTTCCCCAGTTTTTTATTTGCTCTGGCTTTATACTTGAAATACTATGAGGAAAATCAAATACAATCATAGAATAAATATCGCCTTCAAATTCTTTTCCGATTGTAAACTCTTTTCCCGTATAATCAACATATTCTTCGTTATATAATCTTACTCCAATATATTTTTTAACTTCATCAAAGTTGTCTACTTTTTTTTCAAATTCTATTTCAAATTTATTTGCTTCAATCAGTGAATTAAAGTGATCCTTTATTATCACTTTATAATTTTTAGGTTGATCTTGTTTGCAGATTTGAGCAACATTGCTTAATCCTAAATTAGTTAAACCAAATTCGTTTTGACTTGTTATTATAATTCCGTCATAAACTTCAAATTGAATCTTTAGCTTATTGAAATAATTTTCAATTTCGTATATGAATATTGAATATTCTGAATTTTCAAAAAAACTAGCCCAGTTTGGTATATCTGGCTTGGTATTTCTTCTATTAAAAAATGAAAACATATTTTTTTTATTAATTAATAATTTTAGTGCCTTGACCATTGCTGACCTCCATTATTTAATATTGCATTATTTAATTCTATCCACTATCAATTTCGTTTTTATCTGTGACGGATATATTTAATTATTTGATAAATATCTAATAAAACTGTTCCAGAAATTAAATATGTAAAAAAGGATGAACATAATCGCTCATCCTTTTTTCTTAAATTAATCCTCGATCTTCAAAAAATAATCTAAAATCATTTTTAAATGTTTCTTTATCAAAATTTTTAATTTTTTTTGGAAGACTATCTAAGTTTGATAATGAGTTTATTAGCATATTAGCCAAAATCCGATTACCTTCATCATGGTTCGCATATACAAAATCTTCATAATCTTCATTATCAATTTTTATATTGTACGAAAATGTGTTAAAAACTTCAAGTATTTCACCAGTTAGTTTGGATGTGGTTTTGCTGTAATCTATATATTTTGGTTTAATCAGTTTATACCATGCCTCATAACCAGGTTTTGTTTTTATACACGTAATTCTAATATAAAAAGTTTTTATATCATTTCCATAATCTTTATCTTTAAAATAATCTTCTAATGATTGTGATAGTGTATTTATTAAAGTACTCTTCTCTTGAGCCTCAGAATCAATTTCTAATACAAAGCTAAATTTCATATATTTTTTTATTTAAACATTTTATTTCCTGGCGGTAAACGACCATTTTGAATATAGTAGTTAACTATTTTTGACTTTTCTGCTATTCTGGCTTGCGTTTTTGTTCCTTCAAATTCATTGAATTGCTGAACACCTGGTCCGATTGATTTTAAATCTTTATCTACGCTGCGCAAATGTCTCTGACTTTGCGCAATTTTAAACAAATATAATTTAAAAACAGGAACCTCATAAAGTCTCCGACTTTTAAACTAAATTTCTTAGGTGCAATTTCTTAAATGTAAAAGAAATAAAAGTAATATTAAGAATTAAACGTAAAAAGTCGGGAGACTTTTATCAGGTTTACAATTTCTAAGAAACAAAAAATTGCGCAAAGTCAGAGACATTTGCGCAGCTTTTCATAGGGAACTCTTCGCAGAGCGGCGGTTTTTTTCTATTCTTTGTCGATTTTCTTTGTCGGCACGGAAAGAATTTCCGCCCTATCCTTGAGCATATCCGAGAGATAGGGTATCACTAACTCTGAAACACTACCCTGAATTATTAGTAAATAGATCTAATGCATTATCAAAAGATTACAGGTGCAATTTTAAGGTAGTTATTACCTTTGTTTTCACACGGTAACCCTCATGCTCGCCAGGTAACCATTTAGGTGAAGTTTTTATAATTTTTTTTATTTTCTTTGCTGTAGCATTACTCGCTCCACTAATAATTTCAATATCATTTACTGATCCGTCAATGTCAACAATGAAGCCAACTAAAACCGCATTTGGAAAATCTTTATGAAATTTATTCTTAAAGTTTTCCAATACAAATTCATTAAACTTTCTTTCACCATTGGGAAATTCGGCTTTTACTTGAACTTCTTCATTATTATAAGTTCTTTTTTGAATATCATTTTCTGGAATTGAAATCTGGGAAAATGAATTTTGAATGCACAAGAAAGTGATAAACAATAATATTATTTTTTTCATTTTACAGTATTTATTTTTTTATAGATAATTATTCTAATTCGTTTGAAGAAAATCCTGCATTCAGAATTTCAGTTGTATCTATAATTTCTTGAGAAAAATCAACAATAATTTTATTAAAATCCTTTGATGAATAATAGAGCCTAAAATATTTGTTAATTTTTTTATCATAATTGTCTGGACATCGTCCATAACCTTCTCTATACCATTGATTATTAATTTTATACTTAAAAAAGCTTTTAGTTGTTTTTGGAAAGTCTTTACATAATACAAATTTACAGACAGTTTGCTCTTGATTTTCCCTGATTTCTTTTTGCTTAAGATATCCTTTTACAAACATTGAGAGAACTCCTAAAATCATTAACACTAGAATAGATTTATAAAAATTTTGCATATATTAAATTTAAATACTTTTTTATTTTTTCTTAGGTAATAAATTTGGTGCAACATTTGAAGCGGTCTCTACCGAAAATTTTGCAGTTTCCCCATAAGTTTTTGCGACACCTTTAGCAAAAATAGAATTTGCATCAATTTGATTACCAAAACTATTACTTATTAATCCACCTCCAATTTGAACAGCAGCTTGCTCAAAACTTGTTGGTATTGACGGTGTATAATTTGAATTATTAATATCTTCAACAGATAAACTAAAACTTTCTCCTATTAAAGTTGGACCTACACCAGGAAACGCTGATGCAGCAGCTTCAATTGTATTAACTTGCGTAAAATCACCTCCATTTGCGATTCCTTGTGATACTGTATTTGAAACTACTCCAAATAAAGCTTCCCCTGCAGTTGGTACACCAAAACTTATTGCTTCCACCCCTCCTAATATAGGCAAAGCTACTATACCAGCAAAAGCGACCGCATGCCCGAAGTCCTTATCTGTTCCATAATCTCCAGAAGAAACATGTTTTTCAGAATTGTTAAATGTTTCTCCTCCGGACATGACACTCTCATAACGATAATTATTATGATTAAATTCTGCTCTTGCCTCTTGTACTGACGATCCAGTGTATTGCGCTAGAGTTTCAGCGGTATCTCCTGCATCAGCGACTAAAGCACCCGCTCCATCTCTATGCCAGTCAGGAGCCATTCCATCTGGATCAATAAATCTTATAGGGTTGTTAAATGCATAATTATAAGGACTATGTCTTCTCATTTTTTCTGCCAAAGGATCCATATTCATCCAACGCCCTAACGCAGGGTCATAATTTCTTGCTCCGTAGTCATAGAAGTTAAGTCCCAATTCATCTTGTAGTTCTTTACCGTTGTATTTATACCTTAAAGCAGGATGGGTTGAATTAACTACATTATTATTCTTATGCTTTAACCCAAACGGATAATAATTGTTTTCTTCCAGAATTTCAGAAGCAGTAATTGTTCCATCGTTATTCGAATCGCCGTAACTCAATCGTACATTCCCTAAATGATCTTTGTATTGATAAATATAACTAAAAATTCCTGAATTATACTCTACAAAACCTTCAGGTTGCGGGAAAAATTTCAATACATTGTTTTCATACTGAAATCCTTCTGCATAATCTGTTGTAATTCCTGTACTTACTATTTTACGCTGTTTTACACCTGTTGCATCATACACATAATCGATAGTTCCGGTTCCAAATGTTATTTTAACAGGAAGGTTCAGATGGTTATAAGTAATTCCGTCAGTTGAAGATGTCCCTATCCCTTTATTATAATCTCTGGTCATATTTCCATTGGCATCATAGATATAATCGTTGCCAGTATTAGTCCCGTCTTTGAACCCTTCGGCACCATAGGTTGAACTTTTATAGCCATCATCCACTTTTATTAATTTATTTCCCTTGTCATATGTATAAGTTAAGTCGTCAATAGGAATTGATAAGGAAGTAAAATCTGGTCTTTCCATATAACGGAAAAAGCTCAATATATTTCCATTACGATCATAATTATTAATAGTTTCGTTAAATTTGTAGTTATAAAAATCATTATTTTGAGAATATTTGGCTGTCTTAAACCTATTTAGTGCATCATAGCGATAAGTGTAGCTTTTCAAGTTTGCATCGGTTTTCCAAAAAGTCTGACTGATGTTCCCATTGTATAATGCTTTACCTCCAAAAGTAGGTTTGTTATAATGTATCTGAAAACCAAACAAGTCACCTGAACCCATACTTATGGTAAGGTAATTGGAATCACTATCATTTATTCCTTTCAGCCAGCCCCGAATATTATAAGTATAATCTATTGTTTGTAAACGATTTTGAGTTGTTCTCCCGCCAACATTTTTCTGAATAAGCTGTCCGAGTTCATCGTAAACATTCTCTGCAATTACTTCGGGTGTTGCAGTTCCATTAATAGATTGTGTTTGTTTGGTAAGTCTTCCGGCGCCATCGTATGTAAAAATATCGACTATAGTTGTTGTAACACTATTTCGGAGATGGGTAGATGTGTTTTTTAAAGTTTGTCCGATAAAATTGAGTTCACTGCTGACCGTGCTTGTTGTACCCAGATAATCGTTTTTACTGTAACTATAAATTACCCTGCCTTTTGCATCATAGCCAGTTACATTGGTTGTCCAGTTGGTTGTATCCAATATCCTGACTTTATTTCCCGTGGTTAAACCCTTAGTATTAACAACCGGGCTAACGGGCGTACTGCCGTTTGTATCAAAGTTATAATCATCATAGTAATTAACTGTATAGATCTCAATACCCGTGTTCGGAAAATTAGCATTAGTGTAATAGGTATTGTCATAACCCGTCCCTGATGTTATTTTTGACTCATACATTTTATCTGCAACATTATTCTGGGTGTCAAAATAATTCTGCATATCAATTCTACTTAGATAAGTTACGTTCCTAATCATTCCTGTATAAGCGACACGCCCAAATGCGTCATACTTTGTAAATAACCATTTTTGACTGCCCCTTAAATTGGCATCTTGAGTTAAAACAGGCCTGTCGAGTTTATCATATACAATGTATTCCCAGTCTTTACCAGGGAGTTTTTTCTCTACAGGCCGGTTGCGTTTGTCATACCTATATTGATAAATCAAGTCATTAAAAGTTTGCCTCTCCAGTGAAGGTACAGTAAAATTGTTTTGGTAATCGCCAAGATTTATGGAAAAATGCGCGTGGAGAGTATTGGTGCCTCGGTCTGTAAATACATTAATACCAGTGGAATCAAAATATAAATCTCCATTACGAATATAAGCAGTACCTGCAACAGCCAGTTCCTCCTTTATGTTATACATCATAATATCTCCTAAAAGCATATTGGGCAAATCAACATTGAAATTTAAGTCTGCAATTTTACCATCTTTTAAGGGATCATCAAAAACATTTTCCGCATACAAAGAACATTCTAATTTTCCATTAGATTCGTACATGTCAATTTCAGTGTAATAGGTGTCGTATGTAAAAAAGTTTACATCATTCGAACTATCCAGGAAAATTTCCTGGTTTTGAAACTGCTGTCCTAAATTACTGTATGTAGCAGTTTTAGGGGGCAAGACATAAGTAAGATTACCATAATCATCATATACATAATAGGTATCATGCCATTTATTTGCATCGAAAGTTCGTTTTAAAACAATATGTCCCTCCTTATCTTTAAACTCTTGCGTCGTATGATCATCAAGATAGAAAGGATAGTAGGCTTGATTCACTTGCCAGTTTTCATCTTTGGTAACTGTCTTGTACAATTGCGAAGGATCATAAACACCCTGGTCCTCCAAATAAGGGTTTTCCGTATTTCCTGCAATAAAGGAAACCCCAAAACGCCTTACCTTGTCTGTATCAGTATTCGTTTGGTAATCAAATCTTATTTCATGGCCATTACCTAATTTCCAGTCCTCTCCCGGAGCGGCTTGCTTCAGTACCCTGTTAAGCGGTGAAGCTTCAAATTCTTTTTGAGAAAAAGGGTTGGTGGTGTTTTCGTATTTCACCGTATTATAAAATGTACCAACCTCCGTGAGAGCGGTAGTTTTATAATCGAGTGAAGCAGCGGCTGTGGGCACATAAGGCAGATAGTCTTTCACCTGACGTCCAAAAGCATCATATTCTACGGGGGTCACGATATCTTTTCCTGTACCGGATTGCTGGTGTGCTACTTGCTGGACAGGACGACCCAAACCATCAAAATAGGTGATGTTTTGATTGGCTTGTGTAATCGTTGGTGCCGAAATAGCAGTCTGGGTTGGTACCTTATAAGTTGTTGTTTTTATATAATTCTGGGTGATCGTCTGGCTAATTGCCACAATTGGAAACAAAACCAAAAGCAGGTTTACTATTTTTTTCATGTTACTTTTGGTTTTTATTGTTTGTAATTGTATTGGTTATCAGAAAGGATATTGCCATCTTTGTCTTTTACAAATTTGAGCCTGCCAAAACTATCGTAGGTATAAGTGATCTTATCTTCTTTAGGGTCTGTTATTGTACTTACCCCCACCAGTGGGATATGGGTATAGGTTGTGACCATGGCATTTGATAAAGAATTTCTTAAATTATTTATAGCAGTCAGGTCCGTTTCATTTATATTGTTTAAATCTGATATTCCTAAAGCTATAGCAATCTGTGCATTTGTAGCGTTTTCAATTTTCGCAATAGGCTGCGTTTTGTTATATCCCCAGATAATTGACACAGGAATTCCATTTTCAAGTGTATACTGCTGAATATTCCCTTTGTCATCGTATTGATCAAATATTAGTTTTCTATCAGTTGCTGTTCCTATATTAATATCTGTAGTTCCTTTATTTGTATGGATTTCTTTTGATAATAAAAGATTTCCTGTAGAAGTGGATTTATCATACTTAACATGTTTTTCAGATAAACTTAACATGTTTTTCAGATAATTTTAAAGAGCCTTTAAAAGTTTTGATTATAATGGGTTCTGCTATTCTATTGGTATTAACTAGTTCTTGCATGTAAGGTGTTTGTTCTATGGTTACTAAGTCTTGCGGATAACTGTATTTTGTTATAAGTTGTTCGCCTTTAGAATTGGTATAGTCGTTTGATGTCAAAGAATAAAAGGGAGTGTTACCATAAGTATTTTTAGAAATTGTTTCTATTTCTTGATTTGGAAAATAATTTGTTTCGGTTGTAGAGATGAGTTTTATGATCCCATAGAAGTTTTGATAAGTCCACATAGAATAATTACTAAAAAGAGTAGGTTTATTATAAGCACAACTATCATAATCAAACTCGTCAGGCACCTTGTAGTTTCGTCTTGCAATAAAACTTCTCAGGTAGTTACTTGATAATAAACTGTAACCAAATACTTTTTTAGATTTTAGATTATTTAAGGTGTCATAAACTCTTTCTTCTTCAATTAAATCCTTAAAAAAATCTGCATAATTAGATGCGGGTACTCCATAAATATTATCCCCAAAAAGCATTTGTCCGGGAGTATCAGAATTAAGGGTATACAGTTTTTCGTTAGCTCCATTTTTTACCCCATTTTTTTCATACATTTCTGTAACAGCAGTGTAACTAATAGCCTGACGGGTCAAATAGGAAGCATTGGATGAATTTGAGTTTATAGATATTTTGCGAATCCCCTGAGGGCCGCATCCAGTCATCTCAGTTGTACAATAAAGTACAGATTGTGTACTTGAATAAAATAAGGGTTCATAATAATGCTGCATAGTTGTATTTGCAGATGCATAATCAACTAATTTATTATAATAAAAGTGGCGTTTATTAAAGCCTTGCTCATTGGTAATGTCTTCAATTTCTTTCACTCTGGCGCCTCCCCCATATATTGTTTTTTCTATTGCCGTTTTGTTATATAAAATAGCAACACTGCCATAAACCCCGCCTTTATCTAATGAAATTATTATTTTGTAGGTACTCCCGCCTACAGTGCAAATAGGAGCGGTGGACGTTGAAGTTGGCTGACTCAGACAAGCTATTGTTTTATCAGTTTTTAGATGGCTTCCATAAAAAGGATACTGATCCAATATCAATATATTATCTTTATATACCTTAACATTGTATTTGGTACTGGCAAGTCCTAATGAACAAGTACCCCCTTGGTAGTTTGCAAAAGCATCAAAATTCAAAACAGAACCATCTGAAACAAATTCAAAAGTACCTATTACCGGAGTTGTATTGCTATCGCAGTATTTTATTATGTTTATTGATTTCGAAAGGGGCTCTTCTACAGGTTTGGTATCCGCATTTGCTTCATAAGAAATTGTAGTATTACCACCAGTAGGATACGTGATTTTTTTTAGCATACCATAATAGACCACATTTGGGTTTACTTCTAAATTAGCAGTAGCCAAATCAGAACTAATATAAGCTGCAATATCAGAATTCAATAAACTACTGCTAAAAGGTTTTGCGTTGGCACTGCCATTATTAAATCCAAATTTATCTTTGGAAAAACTTAAACGAGTTGGTAGTTTATTATTTTCGTAATATTCAAAAGAATATTTTTCTAAATTAGCAGACTGTAAATCCCCATTAAAAATTATTTCTTTTAAAAACAATCTATATCCTAAACCTGTTTCTGCTGATAAACCGGAATTAATCGGTGTTGATCTGTTACTAACCATATCATAGTTTAGATTCACTTGCTTAACCAGTACATTATTTGCTGTAATTTTTACTGATTTTAGAGATTTCCCTCCTCCATCTTCCCTGCCTGAATTGTAGTCAAAAGCCACAATATTATTTTTGAAACTTATTGTAGATATTACTTTTGATTCCATATTATTACCACTGGTACAATCAGTGACAGTTTGCATAAAAGCAGTTCCTGTCTGATTAGAACATCCTTGTGATAGGGTTAAGTTTTCGCTAAAGCTTGTTTTATAGTTCAAACTATTTGCTGCATAGGTAAAAGAGACAACATTATTTTTTGGGGAAATTATTTCTTTTAAAAACCAACTAGAGGTATACGGTATTACTTGGCTGGAACATTCTTCATAATTAATATTTGTTTCTATAAAATTGGAATCGCCACCAAATATATATTTAAATCCTTTCTCATCGGTAATTGTAAAACTGGTAATATTATTGTTTAAAATTTGATAAGAAATCATAATATGTTCATTATCCATAATATGTGGTACCAAATCCTGGTCAAAATAAAAACTGCCAGAAATCCCATTGGCATTAAAAGAAAACCAATCCTGCTCACCATCATAACTGGAATCCCTAACTAAATTTTGTATATATAACTTTGAGGTTTCGTCTGACAAGTCTATTGTGGAGGGATACCACCGGCCTCCTGCGCCTGCCAAGTCATCTGGATAATCTTTTACAACCCTGGAAATTACACCTCCTGCATTTAAGCTCCAGTCTGTTCCAACTATACCGGATAATCCATCAACATTCACCCCGTGGCTATAATAGTTAAGAGAAATGGGGGCATCGATATCCCCAGATTGAACAGTATAAACAGGAACATTATAAGCAAAACCTCCTGAGCTTCCATTTAATGGTAAATTGCCGTATGTTGAAAAGGCATAAGCAGTTGGAGAAGGAGGTATAATTTTTTGAACAAATTCTTTTACGTATGGTGCATTTTGAGATTGTACGTAAGAATTTAGAAATAATAGAATTATTAAAAAGGTTTTTTTTGACATTGAAAATGTTCTTGAATAGTTAATATGGTTTTAATTATAGTTTTAAAATTAATCATCAAATTTGTTGAAATTTATTTTTCCAAAAGTATTAAATTTTAATCAGATTTTTATACTGATTAAAATTTACAAAAAAATAGGCAGCTCAATTCGAACTGCCTGTTTTTATACTATTTATTCTCTGCTTATTTCTTTATGATTTTATCTCTAAAAACAACTTTATTATTTTCGGTCAAAGTGTAAATATAGATACCGGTTTTAAGATAACTTACAGGAACAGCTGTATCATTTTGCTGTCCTCCAGTAATTCCAACAGGGTTTCCGACTAAACGCCCGCTGATATCATAAATTCTTAATTTCAGATTCTTCTCTGTGTTACTTTTGACAAAAACATTCATAACATCTGTAACAGGATTAGGATATGTTCTCACAGCAAATCCGTTATTTGTTTCAAAATCAATTGTTCCCAGATTGTCTTCTTTTAATTCAAAACGGGCAATTACCGGACCATGGTCTGAAGTTGTGGTTGTATAACTTGCAATATCTGTACGCGGGTCATATACTGCGATAGAATTTGCAATATATTCATCTGACAGCTCATTAGAAATTATAATATGATCTAAAAATCCTGTGGAACTTAAATAACTATAAGCACCAGCCTGGCTAATCCCCAAAGTAAGTGCATTGTAATTACTGGTATCATTAACAAATGCTTCGTAAGATGAAGGATTCGGCGTAATAACAGATGCTTTTACATCATCATTAAAATCTCCCAAAATCATCAAATTTGCATTTGGATAATAAACATCCAGACTGTCTTTTAATAATTGGGCATCGTATTTACGCATATTGTATCTCGCTATATCTGTTCCGCTATTGGCACGGGCATGAAGATCAATCAGGGTAATTTCTTTTTTAACCCCACCAATATTCGTTTCTATTTGTACCATATAAGGCAAACGTCCTGATGAAAAGAAACTGTCATCATTACTACCCGGATAATTTGGTAAAGTCGTTGTATTTGCACGGATCTTATCATATAAGTCCTTAAACATTACGCGGGTGCTTTTTACGGTAGTAGTTTGTGTATTGTAAAGTACAACCAGTTTTTGAGGAGGAAAATTCGGGTCGGGTGCATTGAAAGAATAGGACCATGATGTCGAAATCGTTTTATCAAATGTTTTTCCGTTAATGTTTATTTGCTTAATTAATTCATTTAAAGACGGATCATCAGAAACTTCCTGAACCACATACACATCTGCGTTTAATTTGTTCATGACTTTAGCCACATTCTCAATTTGCAAAACGTCATTAGTTGGACCAAATTCAACATTATCAGTACCTTTTACATCGCTGCCAAAGAACTCTAAATTATAGGTTACAACATCAAAAGTATCTGCTTTTGGCAAAGAAGAACCTGTCAAATTTCCAATTTGTTTATTCAAAGAAGTTGCGGTTACAGTTAATGCTCCGGAAATAGTTAATGTTTTCACCGAAGGTGTAAATCTTGCGTAAATAGTTTTTCCGGCTGATGCATCAAGAGCGTTTACCACAACATCGGACTGAAACGAATTATTATCTAAAGACAACTGATAATCTGCAGGAGCTGTAATTGTAATATCTCCATAACCTCCGGCGTTGAAAACAAAAGACTGACTGGCAGAAACCGTATTCACATTTACAACTCCAAAATCTAAAACAGGGTTTGAAGCTACATATCCTGATTCATTTGTAATAGCAATATCATCCAGTGACCATTCTGCAGCATTATTGCTTCCTCCTGCCGTAGTTTCGTATACCCATGCCAAGTAGGTATGACTGGTTTTATATCCTCCCAAACTTATAGATTGTGATTGAACATAAGTTCCTGTTGTTGTTGGGAAATTTCCATCTAATTCTGTCCATGTAGCTGTTTCCGGATTACTCTTACCATCATAATCAACAGAAACCATTAATTTTAAACCCGGACCTGCAAAATATTTATGGGAATAAAAAGACAGCAATGGAAATTGACTAAAATTATCCAAACGTAATTTTGGTGATATTAACCAATCTTTACTGGCTCCGCTATCAGAATAGCCATTCATAAAAACTGCACCTGTTCCGGTATTCACATTTCTGGCAGTCGTCGTATATGCCCATTTATTAACGCTTCCGGCTATATCATACTGTGTCCACCCACTATTTGTTAAAACATTTGCATCGTTAAAATCTTGCACATATGGATTAATTCCTGTTCCGGTAAGGGTAACTATTTTGCTTGCTGCACCAGTTGACTCATGTGTTATCTGACCCGAAAAAGTAGTCGTTGCATTTGGAGTAAACTTTACATAAACTGTTGGAGTTGCATTTGCTGCAAAATCAGATACATTAAATAACAAAGAAGATCCAAAAGTGCTGTTATCTTTCGAAATTGTAAAATTAGCTGAAGCAGTTACAGCAACATTATCCGTAAGATTTGCTCCCTGAATTTGATAACTTAAACTTTCTGAATCATAACTGGCTTCTGAAAACCCTAAATCAAGTGAAGTACTTGTTGTGGATAAAGAAGGAACTATTACATTTGAAGTTGTAACATCAACTTTATTTACAACTGTCTGTATATTACCATGCGAATCTTCAGAAATGGAGAAAACACTATAAGCTGTATTAAGACTTAATCCGGTAAAACTTTTTACATATACCTGAGATTCATCAGTAATATCCAAAATTCCTGATTGCAAAGCTGCAGTTCCGTTTGCATCAAGACCGGCTTTTATCTGAGTTGAACTTGGCGTAGTACTTCCGGAAGGCAATAATACATAATAAGTTTTTCCTGATTCATCTAATTTATTAGAAAAATCAAAGCTTTGTGATAAAATATTATCTGCTTTTGGATAACCTGCATCACTTATTGGAGCGGTAACATCGCTTTGAATATCAATATTATCAATTGCAAAAGAAGAACGTGAACCACTACCAGAGAATTGTCGAGAAATCCATCTAATCTGAACCATAGGCTGATTATCACATTCCGCAGGCAAAGTGACTTTTATTGTTTTCCAATTATCTTGAGGGGTAGTATCTCCTGAACCGATTTTTGTAGTCGTATTATTTCTATAAACAGTTTCTAATAATGATGTAAAATCCGCTGTAGTCCCTACCCGGTATTGCAGCACCATTTCATTAATACGTGTGTTATTGCTTCCATTATAAGGATTACGAATTACCATAGCATCGTATTGAACTTGTATTCCAAAATTATTAGTTGTATTTATAGCTAAACCTATTGATAAATCCAAAAATGAACCTCCATTTAAGAAACCTACTTTTTTATTGTAATTATAGATGGCTCCAGTAGAAGAACTAGCCGAACCATTAGCAGTTAAATCTTTATTGCCATAAATTGTACCTGATGTTGTAAAATTTGAAGGAGTTGGAACACTTGAAGGATTGCTGGCAGTCCATCCTTGCAATCCGACTGGCAAAGTTGTTAATTCTGGCGTCAAGTCATCAAATTTTTGCGTATAAGGCAAGGATTGCGCCGTAGGCATAGTCTGTGCTAAAAGATTCGCCGAAAAGCAATAAAAAAAACTTAAAAATGCCAATAAATGACGCAAAGAGTAAATGTTTTTCATAGTTTAAAAAATAGAGTTTTTAGTGGTTAAATTTATATCCTTTAAAGTTAAGGGAATATTATAAAACCATGAATTTATTAAATCATATTTTATAAACATTTCTCAACAAAAACATCATTATCGACAAATTAATTCAAGTATTCTCAGGTATATCTTAGTTTTTACGAGATTATATGTTATTTTAAAAATTTCAATACTTTTATATTTTTAACAGGAAAAAGCTTAATTTAAATTTATCCGTAATGAAAAATGAAAATATTACACTACAATAAACTATCTTAAACCGAGATAGCTCTTATAATTTTAAAATAAATAACTATTTCACTCATCTAATTTCATATTTCCTCTGTTTTCATGATTATCCGGATGAGAATTAGGGTAACGATTTGGGGTGATATCCGAATTTCTATCTTTATTTTCAATCGTTTTTTTCACCTCTTCTTCAGTCGAAACCCCACGATTTGAATTTTCATTATCTATTTCTGCTTGATTTGAAACTTCTTTTATTTTCTCGTTTTCATTCCGTGCTCTCTCGACAACTTCTTTATTTCCGTCAGCATCTGTTACAACTTCTTTTTTTAGTTTTAATTCATCAGATTTGGTATCATGCGAAACATTTTTACCTTTAGAATCCTCTATATTTTTTTGCACTCCATTTATCTTTTTAGTTCCTAAATTATTAGTTTCCATATCTTTATTTTTTAAATTCCTATTAATATTACGAATTCTAAGACTGAAATCTAAGTTCTTTAACATAGCTTTTGGATAATAAAACAACCCTTCTTTCAATAATAATCAAACAAAACTATCTTTGCATAAAAAATTCAGCATGCACCAACATTTTATTCTTTTTAAACCTTACGGCTATCTGAGCCAGTTTATATATGAATTAAAAAGAAAGAAAAAGCTTTTGGGGGAATTATATGATTTCCCCGAAGGTACAATGGCAATTGGCCGTTTGGATGAAGACTCTGAAGGGTTACTTTTACTTACAACTGACGGAAAAGTAAGCGAGCAAATAAGAAGCAAGAAAGTTGATAAAGAATATTATGTACAAGTTGACGGCATTATAACCCCGAAAGCTATCGAGCAATTGCAAAAAGGTGTTGAAATTGGTTTTGACGGAGGAAAATATAAAACCAGACCCTGCTCTGCTTTTATTGTTACTGAAATTCCTGATTTTGGACCAAGAGCCAAAAAGATCAGAGACGAACGTCATGGACCTACTTCCTGGGCTTCGATTACGGTAAATGAAGGAAAGTTTCGTCAGGTTCGAAAAATGACTGCTGCAGTTGGTTTTCCGACCTTGCGATTGATACGTGTTCGTATAGGAAATGTATATTTGCAAAACCTAAAAGCCGGCGAAGTTATCGAAGTCGCTGATTTTAAATTAAATAATGAGTCAATTTGATAATTAGATCATTTCCCTAAGTCTTTTAATCTTTTAATTTTAAAAAATAATGCTAAACGTTGTTCTTGTAGAACCGGAAATACCAAATAATACCGGAAATATTGGACGCTTATGTGTGGGTACAGAAAGCCGATTACATTTAATTCATCCGTTTGGATTTGTGATTAATGATAAAAACCTGAAACGTTCGGGTTTGGATTACTGGGTACATCTTGATGTGACCGAATATCAAAATATAGAAGAATGGATAAAACAAATTCCGGATCAATCGCGAGTATTTTTGATGAGTTCACATACCGAAAAATCATATTTAGAAACGGATTTTCAGGATGGTGACTGGTTAGTTTTCGGAAAAGAAAGTGTAGGCTTAAGCAAAGAAGTCCTTGCTCGTTTTGAAAATCATTTAACGATTCCGATGTCGAAATTAATCAGAAGTTTTAATATCGCGAATTCTGTTGCTTTTGTAGTTGGCGAAGCTAAAAGACAAATTGGTTTAAAATAACAACATGAGAGAAGAAATTACTGTAAATGAAGCTCTAAAAAAAGGAAGAATAAAACTTATCTATTTGCCGATTTCAATCATCGTTGGCTTTATTGGATTAGGATTATTATTTAAAGAAAATCAATCTATTGGAGAATGGATTCTCCTTTTAAACTTGATTGCAGGAATCTTATTAGCATGGTTAACATGGAGTTATTTTGTTAATGATTGGAAAATCTGGGCGTATGAAAATGTAAGAAACATTCATGAATTGCAACGAAAAGCAGTCGAAGAAAAATTAATCTGGGAAAGTGGCAGCTGGTTCGAAAAAACTGAATTTAAAAGTCCAGAGCAAAAAATAAAGCTGAAAGCATTAGAGAAAAAATTTCTTGAAAAAGATGTTCACAAAGACAATTTAAGTGTACCTAAAGAAACATTAATATTTTATTCAAAAACTGCTTTAGTATTTCTATTAATTATAAGATTGGGAATGATTTCTATTGGAATCTATTTTCTTTGGGAAGAAAATTATTTTGTTTCATTTCTTATCGCAATTGGATTATATCTTACCTATGAACAAATTAAAAAACTAAGAGATAATGAACCTCAAATCATAATTAATGATAAAGGAATAAAATTAAAAAATAAAAAACTTGTCTCATGGGAAAACATACATAATGATAAAGTATTTACAAAAACAAATGGAAAAAATTCCATAAATTATCTCGCCTTTAATAATGAAATGGTTGATATTGGTGAGTTAACCGTCAAATTTGAAGAGTTAGAAAACTTACTTCATGTTTATAGAGTACGTAATGAAATAATCACTAAGTCACAATAAACTTCCCTTTTTCTACATCAAAAATAATATGCTCATCTTTGAACAAAGTGCTAAAACTTCCTTTCGAAATTAAATTACAAGGCTCGTCCTGAACAACTAAATCTGGCGTCATAATAATCATTTCATCACTCAATTGTATCGCCAGATCAATATCGTGAGTTGAAAATAATATGCTTTTTTGAGTTTCCTGCGTTAGCTTTTTCAGCAATTTAAAAAGTGAAACTTTATGCAATAAATCAAGATGCGTTGTGGGTTCATCAAGGATAATTAATGGAGTATCTTGTGCCAGTGCACGGGCAATTAAAACTTTTTGTAATTGTCCGTCGCTTATTTCGAAATGCCTTTTTTGGGCTAAATGACTAATTTGAGTTAGTGCCAAAGCTTCATTTACTTTTATGATATCTTCCGGAGTTAAAGTACCGATCCAATTAGTATATGGCTGACGACCCAAAGCAACCAACTCAAAAACAGAAAGATTACTTGATGGCAGCTTTTCGGTCAAAACCAAACTTAAATTTTGAGCTAAATCTAAAGGTTTGTAGGTATTTATATTTTTATCATTCAGAAAAACAGTTCCTGATAATGGCTGCTGAATTCCGGTAATGGTTCTCAATAAAGTCGATTTCCCAATTCCGTTTGCTCCTATCAAAGAAATTAGTTTCCCTGATGTTAGATTCAAATTCAGGTGTTCGGCAATAGTCACAGTTGTTTTCCCGGACTTGTAGCCAATACTTAAATTTGAAGTTGTTAGGATCTTTTTCATTTTATTTTGATGCTTTTTTTTCTAACACATAGAAACATAGATTTTTTTCGCCACTGATGATACATATTATTTTTCAATATTTAAAAATCATTTTGATTCATTAATCTGTGATAAAAAACAATTTACGTAAAATTTCTTTTTCGTACTAATAACCAAATTACCACAGGTGCCCCAATAATCGAGGTAATAGCATTTATTGGAAGTGTAACATCGAATCCCGGCATTTCGGAAACTATATCGCAAAACAACATAATAATGGCCCCAAAAAATAAAGTACTCCAAAACAAAATCGTATGATTGCTGGTATGAAAAGTAAGCTTTGCAATATGCGGAACTGCCAATCCTACAAAAGCTATCGGACCTGCAAAAGCAGTGATACTTCCTGCTAATATACTTGTTGCAAATATGATAATCAATCTGGCTCTTTTGAAATTCAGCCCCATACTTTTTGCATAATTTTCGCCTAAAAGCAATGCATTTAAAGGTTTTATACTACTGGCACTTAAAAGCAGACCAAAACAGACACAAACTAATAAAACAGAAATTGAATTCCATGAAAGGTTACCAAGACTTCCCAACGACCAAAAAGTAAACTTCTGAAGTTGTTCTGCCGTACTAAAATAGGTTAAAACACTAACAATTGCTGTAGTAAAACTTCCGAACATCAATCCGACAATCAGAATGGCCATGGTATCCCGTAATTTTTGAGAAACCAATAAGACCAATAATAAAACCAACGTACTACCTAAAGTTGAAGCCAAAACGATTCCGTATGATGATAATGCAATCGTTCTTAAAAAAGAAGGCAAAAAACCGGCTCCTAAAATTACAAATGCCACTCCTAAACTTGCACCTGAACTTAATCCCAAAACATAAGGTCCGGCGAGTGGATTCCTAAATAAAGTCTGCATCAGTAATCCGCTAATTGACAATCCCGTTCCTACCAAAACGGCTGTAATTGCTTTTGGTAATCGATAATTTATGATAATATATTCCCATGTCGATTTACTTGCCTGACCACCTGTTAAACTGGTATAAACTTCTTTGAATGGAATCGCAACTGAACCTAAACTAATACTTGCAAAAAACATCAAAACCAGGCCTAAGCCAAGTAAAAGGAATAATAGTGTGTTTCGTTTTTTATTTGTCAATTTAGTTCAGTTTAGTGGCAAAAGTAAATTCGTAACCCGGCAATAAATCCGGGTGAAAAATCTTGATATAATCTTTTAGGACCAAATCCGGACGACTTGGTGATAATTCATAATAAATTGTTCCGCCAGTAGCGCCTAATTTACCCTCAAAAGTATAAATTGTTTTATTCTTAAATGCATCAAACTCGCTGTAATGCGGATTCATTTTTGCAAATTCATTCAGCGTTTTTACAGAACCCGTAGCAATCCAGAAATTAGCAGACTTCGCTTTGTCCAGAACTTTTTCGAATGACAAACCTTCACTTCCGGTTCCTTTTAAATTTGCCCATAAATAATTAGCCTGAGCATCTTTCATAAATTGGGCTACCCAGCTATTTCCTTTTGCAACATACCATACATCTTCATACATAGAACCGTATAAGACAGTTGAAGTCGCTTGTTTTGTAGAAACCAGTTTCTTAGTTTGTTCATAACTCAAAACAATTTTATCAAACAACTCCTTGGCTTTATCTTCTTTACCAAATAAAGCCCCGTAAAGCTTAATCCATTCAGCCTTTCCTAATGGGGATTGTTCCATCCAGTCCGCCTGAATAAAAACATTCAGACCGCTTTTTTTCAAATTATCCAACATCGGATTGTTATTGTCTACACCAAAAGTAACAATCAGGTCCGGCGATAATTCGATAAGTTGTTCCATATTTAATTTTTCGTTTTGACCAACATTTTTAACAACTCCCTGATCAATCAATTTTCTGGTTTTTTCAGAAGACACATAATCGGTATGCGGAAAACCTGTTAATTTACTTTCAACATCCAGCATTTCGAGAAAAGGTATATTTGTGGTTGAGGTAACTACAACAGACTCCAAAGGAACTTTTATTGTACTGTATTTTTGCAAGCTATCCGGAACTTTGGCATCTTTTTCTTTTAAAACATATGTAAATTTTTTATTGGCGTTTGGCCACGGATTTGTAACCATTACTACCGAATATCCTTCGTGTTTTACAATAGAAAGTCCGGAAGCATACTCAATACTGTTTTGGGGAATTTCAGTTTTAGCAATCTCTGTTGTTTCATTTTTTTTGCATCCAATGAGAAGAAAAAAAGATAAAATAAAAATAATTTGAGAAAATAAATGTTTCATATGCAGGTTATATAATTTCAGGGAAATGGCATTGTTATTGTTTTACTGAATCTGTTTTTGAATCATTGCGTAATCAAACTTTGCATCTTTCAATAAGGGCAAAGATAACGCAATTTCTATTTTTTTTATTTACCTTTATTCTTACAAAATTAAACAAATACTATTTTTAAATTATGAGTCCCATAAAAATAAAAGTTTGTTCAGGTTGTCAATCTTCTTTTAGTTGCGGAGATGTTTCTGCTGAAAATAAATGTTGGTGCAATGACTTCCCTCCTATATTTAATCTTTCAGAAGGACCGGATTGCCTTTGTCCTGTTTGCTTTAAAGAAGCATGTATGGACAAAATTGATGCTTATATAGAAACTATCACTCCTAAAAAAGCTTTAAAAAATAAAGCAATATCTTTACCCAAAACCGAAAAGTTAATTGAAGACATTGATTATTACATTGAAAATGGTAATTATGTTTTTAAATCCTGGTTTCATTTAAAAAGAGGCAGCTGCTGTGGAAATGAATGCAGACATTGCCCATATTAATTATAAATTGTTAATTCGTAAAATTAAAACACAATTGGTCTTCTGCGTTAGGGATAGCAACGGCATCCTTTTATTTTTTCTTTAAAAAATAAAAGATAAAGTGGATAGCCCGACCGAAGGGAACGCCCAAATATTCATAATTTATAATTAAAAACAATGATTTATTTAATTACCGGCGGCGAACGATCCGGAAAAAGCAGTTATGCTCAGAACCTGGCTTTACAACTTTCCAACACTCCAATATATGTGGCAACGGCCAGAAAATGGGATGATGATTTCCAGAAAAGAATCGATAGACATCAAGAGGAACGCGATGAACGCTGGACCAATATTGAAAAAGAAAAAAATCTGAGTGAAATTGATTTTACCGGAAAAACAGCTTTAATTGATTGTGTTACGCTTTGGCTGACAAACTTTTTTGTTGATCATAAAAATGATGTTTCATTATCTTTGGAAGAAGCAAAAGCTGAATTTGAAAAAATGGCAAGCCAACCCGATACAACTTTAATAATTGTTACCAATGAAATTGGAATGGGTGTTCATGCCGAAACCCATATTGGCAGAAAATTTACTGAGCTGCAAGGCTGGATGAATCAGTTTCTGGCTTCAAAAGCAGATGAAGTAGTTTTGATGGTTTCCGGTATTCCTGTCAAAATAAAAGGTTGACAATTGCAATGACAAAACTCAATTGCAATATCAATGTCAAAAAATCAGTAAAAAAATCTAAATCCTTAAATTCCAAATTTCAATATTGGCGTAGTATCTTTACATTAGATTCAACATTGAAATTGTAATTGATTTTTGCAATTGACATTGAAATTTACAAATTATGAGCTATTTAGATGATATTTTAAAATCACGCCGTGACACCCGACATTTTACAAGTGATGAAGTACCGGATGAAGTGATCCGTAAAGCTTTGCAGGCCGGACACTGGGCACCCTCTGTTGGGCTGACAGATGCTACAAAATATTATATTATTAAATCGGAAGAAGTTAAAAGTGCCATTAAAAATCTGTTTTTAGATTATAATGAAAAAGCAGCATTACTGACAGATAATCCCGAACAAAAAGAGCATTATGAATCATTAAAACTAGAGGCGATTGAAGAAGCTCCAATTGGACTTATTATTGCCTATGACCGATCGGTTCTGAATCAATTTACGATTGGAACTGTTGGCAGTAATGAAGCGGTGAAGTTTAGTTCTGTCTGTGCAGCGCAAAACATCTGGCTCTCGCTTACCGAGCAAGGATATGGGATGGGATGGGTTTCGATTTTGAATTATTACCAGTTTAAAAAAATACTTGATTTACCTGAAAACATTGAACCTTTGGGTTATTTCTGTATCGGAAAACCAGCTACCAATTATGATAATCAGCCGATGCTTCAGCAATTAAACTGGAAACAAAAATCTGAATCTCCGGATTGTATCGAAATTAAAAATATAGTTAAAAGCGAGATTCGGGATATTCAAATAAACTTTGAAACTCAACCTCAAAACAAAATAAATTTCAATCAGCTGTTACAGGACAAAATAGATTCTAAAACTAAACCAATTGGCGCATTAGGCGTTTTGGAAACTTTAGCTTTTCAGATGGGAAGTGTTTTTGAAACTTTAAATCCAAAAATAAAAAATCCGAATATTGTTGTTTTTGCGGCAGATCACGGAATCGCAAATCATGGCGTGAGTGCTTATCCACAAGATGTTACCAGACAAATGGTTACTAATTTCCTGGAAGGCGGGGCTGCAATAAATGTTTTTTGCAAACAAAACAATATCCGGTTATCTATTGTTGATTCCGGAGTGAATTATGATTTTCCAACCAATGCAAAATTAATTAATGCCAAAATTGCTAAAGGAACCCAGTCTTTTCTACATGCTCCTGCAATGAGTGAAACAGAATTACAATTGTGTTTTGAAAAAGGAAAATCTATCATAACAAATATTGCCAATACAGATTGTAATTGTATAGGTTTTGGCGAAATGGGAATCGGAAATACCTCAACAGCTTCTGTATTAATGAGTATTTTAACCGGTATTCCAATTGAAGAATGCGTTGGAAAAGGAACTGGTGTTGAAGATGAGAAACTAATTCAAAAACAAAATTTACTAAAAAAAGCAATTGATAATTATTCCGGTCAAGCCGAATTAATGCAACAATTGTCTTATTTTGGGGGTTTTGAAATTCTACAAATGGCAAGCGGAATGCTAACAGCTTACGATCATAAAATGCTGATTTTAGTTGATGGTTTTATTTGTAGCACTGCCTTCTTAATTGCTTCAAAAATAAACCCTGACATTATTAAAAATACTGTTTTCTGTCATGTTTCTGCTGAACAGGCACATCAAAAACTATTAAATTATTTGAATGCAAAACCAATTTTAAATTTAGATTTGCGTCTTGGTGAAGGTACCGGATGTGCAATTGCTTTTCCTGTGCTAAAATCAGCTGAAGCTTTTCTGAGTGAAATGGCTACTTTTGAAAATGCCGGGGTTAGCAAAAAGTAAAAAAACAATTCCAATTTCAAAAATCAATTTTAAATTTTATAAAATTTCCTTTTTAAATGAAAAAAGAACTCCATATTTTCTTTACATCCTTAATGTTTTACACCCGAATTCCATGTCCAAAAAACATAGATCATAATCCGGATTATTTGAATAAAGCAACACGCTATTTCCCATTGATTGGATGGATTGTTGGCAGTATTTCCTTTTTAGTTTTTTATGTTTCTTTACTTTTTCTATCAACAGAAAGTGCCGTAATTCTCGCAATCATTGCTTCAGTCTTAACAACGGGAGCTTTTCATGAAGATGGTTTTGCAGATGTCTGCGATGGCTTTGGCGGAGGCTGGACAAAAGAAAAAATCCTGATGATCATGAAAGACAGTGCTATTGGCGCTTACGGAGCGATTGGTTTGGTATTGCTTTTTTTACTGAAATTTAAATTGCTTTCAGAGTCTGTTTTGCTTTTTCAAATTAATGATTCAATTATTGTTTTTCAAATTTTCCTGTTGTTTATTTCAGCTCATGCTTTGAGTCGTTTAGCAGCAATTTCAATTATTTTTACATATGAATATTCACGGGATAATGCAACCAGCAAAAGCAAGCCTATTGCTAAAAGCAACACATGGAAAGAAGTTTTTGGCGCTTTTTTCTTTGGATTAATTCCTTTGCTGGCACTCTCCTATTTTAAATATCAATTTCTTTTGGCTTTAATTCCGGTTTTCATAACAAGATATTTTTTAGCCCGTTATTTTCAAAAATGGATTGATGGATATACCGGAGATTGTTTAGGTGCAACACAACAACTCTGCGAAGTTGTTTATTATTTAAGCATTCTTTTTATATGGAAATTTATTTAGTACGCCATACCGAAACAGTCTGCGAAAAAGGTATTTGTTACGGGCAATCTGATGTTGGACTGGCTGAACCTTTTGAACTTATTTTTGAGAATATTATTTCGCAGTTACCTTCAGAAGCTATTATTTTTTCAAGTCCGTTACAGCGTTGTGTTATTTTAGCAAAATATATTCAAAATAAAATTAAAATCATTTCTTATCAGGAAGACGAAAGATTAATGGAAATGAATTTTGGTGATTGGGAAATGAAAAACTGGAATGATATTCCGCCTCAACAACTCAATCCATGGATGGAAGATTTTGTAAATATTTGTGCTTTCAACGGAGAATCTTTTGTTGAATTGCATAAAAGGACAGGTACTTTTTTATCCGAACAAATTTCAAAAAAAACAGACAAACCAATCATTATCATTACTCATGCCGGTATCATCAGAAGTTTTTTATGCCATCATACTTCATTGCCATTAAAAGATGCTTTTCAGAATAAAGCAGATTTTGGACAAGTTATCAAAATAGATTTCTAAAACCCTTTTTGTTTAGAAATTCTTTTAAAAAGTAAAACAAATTTGAATCTTTCATCTTTTTAACTTTATATTTGCATCCGATTAAGGTTGTGTTTTTATTTGAAAACACATTAAAAGGGAATCAAGTAACTGATTTTTAATGTTTTAAAATCAAAATTCTTGAGCTGTACCCGCAACTGTAAGCTTAGTTCTTTAATAGAGAATGCTTGTTGTTAACTACAAAACCACTGTCACGCCCTGCGTGATGGGAAGGTAAACAACAAGACGCAAGCCAGGAGACCTGCCTTTATAACAAATATCGAACTCTCGGGAAAAAGAGTGTAGAAATTATGACTTTAAAAAAACGATTTACTTTCTGCTTTCTGCTTTTGTGCCAGATTATTTTGGCGCAGAATGACTCTATTACAAAATTAAAAGAAGTTGTAGTTTCTGACAGTAATCTCAAAAAATTCTCAAATACACAATCCGTTTCAAAACTTAATGATTCTATTATCAGCAAAAATGAAGCTTTGCTTACTGATTTATTAAATTTTAATTCAACACTCTATTTTAAAGAATACGGACGCGGAATGCTTTCTACGGTTTCATTCAGAGGAACTACTTCTTCTCAAACTGCCGTAATCTGGAACGGTATCAATATCAATTCACAAATGAACGGAAGCACTGATTTTAATACAATTTCAGGTTCCGATTATAATTCTGTTAGTGTAAAAGCAGGCGGAGGAAGTGTAATTTATGGAAGTGGTGCCGTGGGAGGAACCGTACACTTAAATAATGATATGACTTTTTATGACCGTTTTGAAAATAATTTAAAATTAGATTACGGAAGTTTCAATACTATTGGAATTAATTATAAAACCAATATTTCTAACAAGAAATGGAGCGCTCAAATCGGGTTTTCAAAAAACAGTTCTACAAACGATTATAAATATCTAAACCGATATACCTGGAAAGGTGAACAGCGATGGAATCAAAATGGTCAATACGATATCATAACACTAAATGCTAATCTGGGCTATAAATTTGATGCTAAAAATAGTTTGAAATTTTATAGCCAGACATCAAACACGGACCGAAATACATCTCTAGTTACTGAAACTGACACTAAAAGTAAATATGTAAATGGTTTCAACCGTAATCTATTAGACTATGATGGCAATTTTGGAAAGTTTACAACTAACTTTAAAACCGCTTATATATTTGAAAATTACCAATATTACGCCGATAATACCCGAAAAGATTATTCATACGGAAAAACTGAAAGCCTGATTACAAAACTCGATTTAGGATATACACTTTTTAAATCAACACAATTAAACGGTATTATAGATTATAGCCGAACCAAGGGTTTCGGATCCGGTTTTGGAAACCATCTCAGAGAAATCAGTTCTGCCGCTTTATTAATAAAACAAGACTTTTCATCAGATTGGAAAAATGAATTTGGTATCCGAAAAGAATTCACAAACAATTACAAATCGCCTGTGTTATTTTCCATGGGTTCTTCGTATCAGTTCAGTCAGTTATATAATTTGAAATTGAATATATCCCGAAATTTCAGGATTCCAACCTTTAATGATCTGTATTGGGAAGAAGGCGGCAACCCGGATTTAAAGCCTGAAAGTTCTTATCAGGCAGAAATTGGAAACGTTTTTACATTCAAAACCATTTCGCTTACACAGACATTTTATTACATGAAAATAAAAGATTTATTGCAATGGGTTCCGGGTAAAAACGGGATTTGGTCACCAAAAAACCAGGATAAAGTTAACAGTTATGGAGCAGAAACTTTATTAAGCTGGAAAAAACATTTTGGTAAAAATTATCTTGTTGCAAATATGACTTATGCTTACACGATTTCAGAAGATGAAGAAACTAAAAACCAGCTTTTCTTTGTTCCTTACAATAAAGTTACCGGGGCTGTTTCTTATTCAAGAAATAAAATTTCAGCTTATTATCAATTTTTATACAATGGTTTTGTGTACACCAGAGCAGATAATAATCCAGACGAAATAATAAACGATTACATGATTTCAAATCTGGGTATCGATTATGATTTTAAATTTTTAGACTCTTTCAAACTTGGCTTTCAAATTTTAAATGTCTTTAATGAAGAGTATGAAAGTTTAGAAGACAGACCTATGCCAGGTCGCAATTTTAATATGTATTTAACCTTAAAATTTTAATATTATGAAAATTACCAAACTGTTTTTAATAGCGCTTAGCGTTTCTCTATTTGTTTCCTGTTCGAATGATGAAAGTGATAATGAACCAAAAGGAGTTTATGACAATGGTTTTTTTATTTTGAATGAAGGAAGTGCGGGACAAGGAACCGTTTCGTTCTCAAGCGATGATTTTAGCAGCTTCACAAAAGATGTTTATACTGCGGCTAACACAAATGATTTGCTTGGAAAATATGCCCAAAATATCTTTTTTGATGGCGACAGAGCGTATATCATTGCAGGATCAAATGTGATTAATGTTGTAAACAGATATACTTTCAAGTTAATTGCTAAAATTGAAAGCGGACTTGTAAACCCAAGATATGGTGTTGTAAAAGATGGAAAAGCATACGTAACCAATGCAAATACTTACGCATATCAAAATGCTGAAACCGGTAATACTGACGATTATGTTGCCGTAATTAATTTAACTACAAACATTGTTGAATCTAAAATCGAATTGAACGCTACAGCAAATAGAATCGTATTAGAAGGTGATAAATTATACATTACAGAACCATACAATAGTGATAAATTATTAATAGTTAATATTCCAAATAAAATGTTGGAAACTCCAATAACTATTGGTTCATCTGCTGATACCTTGGAAGAAGAAGATGGCACTTTATATATTTTAAGAAATCCTTATGGAGACAGAAGCGAAATAGTAAAAGTAAAATTATCTGACAAAACAACTTCTAAAATCACATTCCCGGAATCACTGGACGGAAATGGATATTTAGACATTTACAACAACCAAATTTACTATACTGTATCAAACTCAGTTTATAGTGTTAATATAAATGCAACATCTGCTTCTACTACACCAATTGTAACTGCATCATCTGTTGCTAATTTATACGGATTTGCTGTTAATAATGATCGTATTTATATCGCCGACAGTGGGGATTATAAAGCTGACAGTAAAGCTTATATCTATAGTTTGAACGGAACATTACAAAAAGAATTAACTGTTGGTGTAGGTCCAAATGGTTTTTACTTTAATGACTAAAAATATTTAAAGCCCTTATAATTTTTTATGAGGGCTTTTTCTAAATCAAATTTATGATAAAAAAATTACTTTTAAGTTTACTACTTATTTCATCAATAATTACGGCACAATCCTATGCTCCGCCTGCCGGACAGGCTGGCAGCACGGCAATAGCAAAAAGCAGTTCTGTTTTTATAGGCTGGGCAACAGGAATTACTGTTGTAAGAGGTCCTCAGGATATTGCAAATCCTACTGGCCCATTAGCTTCTTCAGGCAATCCAAATGATGCTTTAGGAGGAACAAGTACTAGTGTGGTTTCCTTAGGAGACGGAGGAAGTGCAACTGTTACCTTTGCTTCTCCAATTGCCAATGGTTCCGGATTTGATTTTGCAGTTTTTGAGAACGGTTTCTCGGATACATTTTTAGAATTAGGTTTTGTAGAAGTGAGTTCTGACGGAATTAACTTTTTTAGGTTTCCTTCTCATAGTGAAACTCAAACCACTACTCAAATTGGTGGTTTTGGAGCAGTTGACTGTAGATATATAAATAATCTTGCCGGAAAATACAGAGCCAATTTTGGAACTCCATTTGACTTATCTGATCTTCCTGACAATGCTTTATTAGACAAAGATAATATTACACATGTAAAAATAATTGACGCAATAGGAACAATCAATCCTTTATATGCTTCTCATGACAGTCATGGAAATATTGTTAATGAGCTATATTCTACTCCGTATGCAACAGGAGGGTTTGATTTAAATGCTGTTGGTGTAATTAATCAAAAGACTTTAGATAATAAAGACTTTAACAAAAATGCTGTAAGCCTGTATCCAAATCCTGCATCAGATATTGTATATATTGATAGTGAAGAAGAAAGCGATGTAACAATTTATAATATTTCCGGGGAAATTGTTAAAACGTTGCCTAAAGCAAATCATAAAGCAATTACTGTTTTTGATCTAAACTCAGGCATTTATTTATTTGAAGTAACAATTCAGAACAAAAAATCAACTACGAGAATACTCGTGAAATAATTCATCCTTAAACGGAAACGGCAAAATGAATCGTTTGCAGTATGATACAAATGATTCCTTTTTTACAATTAGTTTTATTTTTGGAAAATTGAAAAAGGCTTTCATTACGAAAGCCTTTTTTATTTTTAGTGTTTCAAAAATTCTTTCGGAGTACTTTCCAAATACATTTCTTTTCCAAAACGACGCATTGATTTTGAATCTGTAAAATAAGGCAATATTAGTCCTTCATCATTTTGTATTCTTTTTGCCGTTGCGCCTGTAATTTTTGAAATTGCAAGATTCAACAAAGGTTCAGATGCATCACCTAATACTCCATAAGTATCAATATATTCCTGTTGTATATAATTTGGTACTAACCCTTGTGTATAATCTCCAAAATCAGCAGCATTTGTAATTTTGAAAACTAAAGGCTGCATGGCATATTTATGAGTCGGGTTTACATTTGTTTTTGTTAAAGATTCTGAATCATAAACCGTAAATGACCCAACATTCTTCCCTACTGTAGTTTCACCTATCTGAATCACATTAACATATGGCTTTAAACCATTAATAATGATTTCACTTGCTGATGCTGTATTGCCAGTTGTAATAACATAAACTGTAGTCAAATTTAAACTATTAACTGCAGTCCCATCAAAAATGTTTACAAATCTTTCATTTAAAGATTCCAGATCTTCAGTCGTTAAATCCTTCATCAGTTTAGCATTATATTGTCTTTTAGAAAATATTTGCCCAGTAAACTGTCCGGTAATCATACTAGCCAATCGGGTTGAAGACCTAACTGATCCTCCTCCGTTATAACGTAAATCCAAAATGAAATCAGTAACACCTGCTGTTTTTAATTGTCCAAAAGCCTGATTTAAATCATCATCATAATCTGCATAAAAGCCATTATACATTAGGTATCCAATTTTATGACTTCCGGAAGTTATTGTTTTATTGATTAAAATTGGATTTTCTTCTAAAGTAGTTTTAGTAAGTGCTACTGACTTACCATTTAAAACAAATGAGCTTCCATTATAAGTGGCTAAATTCAGCGTATAACTATCTGAATTTAAAAGTAAAGCTTCATAATTTGAAACCGTAAGCGGTGTTCCATTCACGCTCGTAAACAAATCTCCACGTTTAATATCTTTACCTGAAGCATCAGAATTAGGAATTATGTAACGTATATATCCAACTAAATTATTCGATCCTGAAGCTTGCCTGCTCAGTCTAAAATCAATACCACTATTTTTTGTAATTCCGTTTAATTCCTGTTCCAAAACAGTATAGTCATCTACAATCCAGCTAAAACGATCAATTGCATCTCCATTAGGATATTTACTTTCCGGTTTATTCAGTAAATCTTCAAATAAATCTTCCGGTTTTGAATATCCTTTCAAAAAAGAATCCAATGCATCCTGATTTGCAAAACGATCATCGGCTAAATTAGGCACATCTGCCTGCCATAAATAAACTTCATTCAATCCTCTCCAGATAAAATTATTTATTTGCAAATTCGGTGAGGTAGCAACATCATCTTTGTCATCACAAGATTGTAAACTAAATGCCGCTAAAAATAATAAAACCAGGCTTCTTGATATTCTTTTCATAAAATGTAAGTTTCCAAATAGATTAACGTAAAAATAGTATCTTTAGTTTTAACAGGAATCAGTTTTTCGCTTTTTTTAATAAAAATTTTCAAACTTAATTGTAACAAAAATAATAGTGCCTCGTCTTGACTATATAAGCTAACGAAATAATCTTTGCTTTATGAATCAAATTGTGTTTATAGAATTAATAAATCCTTTTAAAGACAAAGTTTTTCGTCTGGCAAAAAGATTACTGACCAGTACCGAAGAAGCAGAAGATGCAACTCAGGAAGTAATAGTCAAATTATGGAACAAGAAAGAAAATCTGGATACCTATAATAATGTTGAAGCACTTGCTATGACAATGACCAAAAATTATTGTCTGGACCAGTTAAAATCCAAAAGAGCAGGAAATCTTCAAATCGTACATAACAATTTTACAGACAGGGAACCTCAATTAGATAAAAAATTAGAAGATACGGATAGTTTACAATGGGTAGAAAAAATAATGAATCAGCTTCCGGAACAACAACAAATATTAATTCAGCTGCGCGATGTTGAACAATATGAATTTGATGAAATTGCAAAAATTGTCAACATGAATGAAACTGCTATTCGGGTAGCACTTTCCAGAGCGAGAAAAAAAATACGGGAATCAATGATTAATACACACGGTTATGGAATTATATAAAATAGAAAACATATTAGAAAAATACTTTCAGGGAGAAACTTCTATTGCTGAAGAAAATGAATTAAAAGACTACTTTTCTTCATCAAATGTTGCGCAGCATTTGGAGCAATATCAGCCAATTTTTGGTTACTTCTCTCAGGTAAAAGAACAAAAATCGACGCAGGAACTCGAGAGCCTGGCTCGAACAGGTGAAGCAATTCCACTACAAACTAAAAAACGAAATGTAGCGTGGTTATCAATTGCGGCATCTGCTGTTGTTTTACTAGGAATCGGAACCTATTTTTATATTAGCGAAAATACAACTCCAATTGTAGCGCAATCAGAATTAGGAACCTATGACAATCCTGAAAAAGCCCTTGCCGAAACGCAAAAAGCTTTGGCCTTATTGTCTAATAATGTAAATGTAGGTATAGAAAGTGTACAATACATTAAAGAATACGAACAATCAAAAAACAAAATTTTTAAACAGTAATTAAAACGTAATTAAAATGAAAAATTTCATTATAACACTAGTTTTCGCCTTTGCTACCCATGCATTTTATGCACAAGGAGCTTTTGACAAATTTGATGGTCAGGACGACGTAACATCAGTCATTGTAAACAAAAAAATGTTTGACATAATGAGTAAGGTAAAAGTTGACCCTTCTGACAAGGAAACACAACAATACATGAATCTTATCAAAAAACTGGACAATTTAAAAGTCTTTACCACAAAAAACGCAAAAGTTGAAGCTGATATGAAACTTTCTGCTGATAAATACATTAACAGTGCCAATTTAGAAGAATTGATGCGTATTAATGATGGTGGAAAAAATGTAAAAATATACGTTAAATCAGGAGCCAGCGATACTAAAATAAAAGAGTTATTTATGTTTATTGATGGAGCAAAAAATGACGATACTGTTTTATTATCTTTAACAGGAAACTTTGATTTAAATGAAATTGCAGTCCTGACAGATAAAATGAAACTTCCCGGCGGCACAGATCTTAAAAAAGCCTCAAAAGGTAAAAAATAAGATGAAAGCCAGTATTTTCACTTCAGCCCTTTTAGCATTATTAACTTTAATAAGTTGTAATTCTGAACCATCATTGCAAAAATATTTTGTAGAAAACACAGATAATAAAGATTTTATCGCTCTCGACATTTCTCCTAATATTTTGAATTTAGATAACGCAAAATTATCGACAGAACAAAACGAAGCTTTAAAATCATTCGACAAAATGAATGTTTTAGCCTTTAAAGCCAATGCCAAAAATCAGGCACAATTTGAAACTGAAAGAGCTAAAGTGAAAGCTATTCTAAAAAATCCAAAATATCAGGAATTAATGAAATTTGGTTCAGGTAAAGATGGAGCATCAATAAGTTATGTTGGTACCGACGAAAACATCGAAGAGTTTGTGGTTTTTGCCAACAGAAAAGAAAATGGTTTTGCAGTTGTGCGGGTTTTAGGAAAAAACATGAATCCTAACAACATTATGACTTTAATGTCTGTTTTACAAAAATCCAAAATCGACATGGAACAGCTCAAACCGCTGCAACAATTAATTAAATAACAATCTTACTTTAAAAACAAAAAAGCCTCAATATTGAGGCTTTTTTTGTCACTGAATTTAAAGAGATTTTTCTTTATAATTTTTGTCTGATAATTTTGCTATGAATATAATTTAAGTAAATTTGGTAAAAATCAACCATCAATAAATTCAACTTGAAAAAAACATTCAAAATTCTTCTAAAATCAATCTTGCTCTTCTTAGGATTTATTTTATTATACGTCCTATCAGCTTACACACTTTCAAAAATTACAGTTGATAAAGAAACCGACACAAAACCGGAAGTTGAAATTTTTATTCTGACAAATGGCGTTCATACAGATATTGTAATGCCAACCAAAAACGATCAGATAGACTGGAGCAAACAAGTTCAATTTAAAAACACAAAATCTGCAGACTCAACATATAAATATATTGCTATGGGTTGGGGTGATAAAGGTTTTTATTTAGAAACACCAAATTGGTCTGATCTAAAAGCTTCTGTTGCGCTTAAAGCTGCAACTGGTTTAAGTACAACAGCTATCCACACAACTTATTATAAACAAATGAGACTGGGCGATGATTGCAAATCAATAATGATCAGCAAAGCACAATACAGCCGTTTGATTAACTATATCAATAATAGCTTTCAAAAAGAGACTTCTGGCAATTTTTTGCCTATAAAAACGGATGCCAATTATGGTAAAACGGATGCTTTTTACGAAGCAAACGGAAGCTACAGCCTCTTTCAGACCTGTAATACCTGGGCTAATAGCGGTTAAAAGCCAGTGGTCAGAAATGTTGTTTCTGGACAGCTACAGATTCCGGATTTTTTTCGAAATACAAATAAAATTAATATAAAACATGGTACAAAAAACGTCGAATGCCTTTATTGCGGCATCTTGGGTAGCTCTTGGAGCTGGAACAATCGGATTTATAGTTGGGCTTGCCAGAGCTGAAATGTTACTAAACGAAAAAGGATATTATTTTACTGTTTTAATGTTTGGTCTTTTTGCTGTAGTCTCATTACAAAAAAGCGTTAGAGACAGATTAGAAAACCTTCCAGTAACAGATATATATTATGGTATTTGCTGGTTCGGAACCCTTTTATCAATTGTATTATTAACCGTTGGGCTTTGGAATGCTACTATTTTACCGAGCGAAAAAGGCTTTTATGCTTTTGCATTTTTATTAGCGTTGTTTGGTGCTATTTCGGTTCAAAAAAATACAAGAGATAATATGTCTTTTAGTCAAAACGAGTAAAAATTACAAAGATTTAACAAAATTACTTAAAGCAAGCTCCATAATCTGGAGCTTTTTTTATATCAGAATTTTATTTATTATACTTCCTTTTTAAGGCAACTTAAATAAAAACCCTAAAATTTTAATTTTTTAGTAAAAATAAAAAATGGAGATATATTTTCTTATAAAAAATAAGGCTTCACAAAGGAAAAATATATCTTTGAATTAATCTAAAAATCAAATACATGAAAAAAATTTTACTCTTTGCCTTATTATCAACATTTAGCGTTAATGCACAAACTATTACTAATTATGTAACGGGATTAGGCGTTCCAACAGGAATTGCATTTGATGGTTCAGGAAACTTATATGTTGCAGATTATAATGCCTATAAAGTAACTAAAATTACTCCAAGCCTTACGCAAACTACTTTTATTAGCACACTAAGCGCTTCCCCACAACAGATTGCTTTTGATGCCAGTGGAAATCTTTGGATAGCAGGATCCGGTAATTTCGGTAACGAAATTGCAAAAGCAACAGCAGCCGGAGTTCTAACTTCTTATACTGCTACAAACAGTCCTTATGGAATTGCTATTGATGCCGCTGGAAATGTATATTATTCAGAAGTTGATTCTGGAGATATTAAAAAAAGAAGTACAGCCGGAGTGACTACTACTTTTGCAACTGGTTTTACTACGCCTAATGGCTTAGCTTTTGATCCATCAGGTAATTTAATTGTGGCTGACAAACTTGATGGTGCAATTAAAAAAATAACTCCTGCAGGAGTTATAAGTACTCTAATTTCGGGTATGGCCAATCCAACTAATGTAGTTTATGCACCAAATGGGGATTTATATATTTCAACAGGATCTCAAAGTAGAATTTTTCGTTTTCCAGCCGGAGGTGTAGATGGTGATCAAGTTCAATTTGTTAGTTTTGGTTATCCTAATTATGATACGGCTGGGCAAATGGCAATTTATAATGGAGCATTATACGTTAGCACAGGTTCCAGCTCAAAAAAAATAATTAAAATAACTGATCCTGTTTTAGGATTAGAAGACATAAACAGTCCTGTAAATAATAAACTTGTAGTCTATCCTAATCCTGCAACTGATTATTTATATATCGAAAATAATAACGGTAATTTAGAAACAGTTGCGTTATTTGATATTGCAGGAAGATTAGTTAAGAATTTCAAATCATCAGATATCAAAGACAATAAAATTATTTTACCGAATTTAACTGCTGGAAATTATATTTTAAAAGTTAATAATGTATCTAAAAAGATAATCGTAAAATAAACATTGAAATTATTTCAAACGAAAAAAGCCTCAAATTTTAAAATTTGAGGCTTTTTTATATCTGAATTTGAATACTATTTACTCAAATACATTTTTCTTCTGGAATACAATTCGTAGAATTGATCGTCTTTTAAGTCATCAATAAATAAGATACTTTCTCCGGTTGATTTCATCTCAGGTCCTAATGCTTTGTTTACATTTTGGAATTTACTGAAAGAGAAAACCGGCTGCTTGATCGCATATCCTTTTAATTGTGGATTAAAGTCGAAGTCTGTTACTTTATTGTGTCCTAACATTACTTTTGTAGCATAGTTTACATAAGGCTCACCGTATGCTTTTGCAATAAACGGAACCGTACGAGACGCTCTAGGATTTGCTTCAATGATATAAACTGTATCGTCTTTTATCGCAAACTGAATATTGATCAGACCTACCGTTTTTAAAGCTTTAGCAATTTTTACGGTGTGGTCTTTTATCTGTTGCATTACGAATTCACCCAAGTTAAACGGAGGCAAGGTTGCATTACTGTCTCCGGAGTGAACTCCGCAAGGTTCGATGTGTTCCATAATTCCGATGATATACACATTTTCACCATCACAGATTGCATCAGCCTCAGCTTCGATTGCTCCAGCTAAATAATGGTCTAATAGTAATTTATTCCCCGGAATAGATTTCAATAAATTGATAACGTGTTCCTCTAACTCTTTTTTATTGATTACGATTTTCATCCCCTGACCTCCTAATACATAAGAAGGACGAATCAATAATGGGAAGTCCAAAGTATCTGCAAGCGCAGAAGCTTCATCAGCTGTTTCCGCAATTCCAAATTGTGGGAAAGGAATATGCAATTCAGTCAATAAATCTGAGAAACGACCTCTGTCTTCGGCTAAATCAAGTGCATCAAAACTGGTTCCGATGATTTTTACACCATATTTAGATAATTTTTCAGCTAATTTCAAAGCTGTCTGACCACCTAACTGCACAATTACACCTTCCGGTTTTTCATGCTGAATAATGTCGTAAATATGTTCCCAAAAAACTGGTTCGAAGTATAATTTATCAGCTGTATCAAAATCAGTCGAAACTGTTTCCGGATTACAGTTGATCATAATCGTTTCATAACCACATTCTTTTGCTGCCAAAACTCCGTGTACACAAGAATAATCAAACTCAATTCCTTGCCCAATTCTGTTTGGTCCGGAACCTAAAACGATGATTTTCTTTTTATCAGTCACAATGCTTTCGTTATCTACATAACGCTCGCCGTTTGCTTTTTCGATCTCAGCTTCAAAAGTTGAATAGTAATAAGGTGTTTGTGCTTTAAACTCAGCAGCACAAGTATCAACCAGTTTAAACACACGGTTGATGTTTTTTTCCATACGCAAAGTATGTACTTCGCTTTCCAAACAATTTACCATGTGAGCGATTTGTCTGTCTGCAAAACCTTTTTGTTTTGCTTCAAGTAAAAGTTCTTTTGGCAGATTAGATACTTTATAGTTTGAAATTTCTTTTTCTAAAGTATAAAGTTCTTCGTATTGTTTTAAGAACCACATATCTATTTTTGTGATTTCATGAATGCGGCTCAACGGAATTCCCATTGCAATCGCATCATAAATTACAAAAACACGATCCCAGCTTGCAAAAGTCAGTTTCTCGATAATTTGTTCGTAGTTCGTATATCCTTTTCCATCAGCACCTAAACCATTTCTTTTGATTTCCAATGATTGTGTAGCTTTGTGTAATGCTTCCTGAAACGAACGTCCAATCCCCATTACTTCACCAACAGATTTCATCTGAAGCCCTAAAGTTCTGTCAGCACCTTCAAATTTATCAAAGTTCCAACGTGGTATTTTTACAATTACATAATCCAATGTCGGTTCAAAAAGAGCTGAAGTGGATTTTGTAATTTGGTTTTGCAATTCATCTAAGTTGTATCCTAAAGCCAGTTTAGAAGCAATTTTTGCAATCGGATACCCAGTCGCTTTTGATGCTAAAGCAGAAGAACGAGATACACGAGGATTAATTTCGATAGCCACGATATCTTCTTTTTCGTCTGGAGAAACTGCGAATTGTACATTACAACCTCCTGCAAAGTTTCCGATACTACGCATCATAAGGATTGCGTAATCACGTAATTTTTGGAAAGTAGTATCAGATAAAGTCATCGCCGGAGCAACCGTAATCGAATCTCCGGTATGAATTCCCATTGGATCCATATTTTCGATCGAACAGATAATTACAACGTTATCATTTTTATCTCTTAAAAGTTCTAACTCATATTCTTTCCAACCTAATAAAGCTTTGTCAATCAATACTTCATGTATTGGCGACATTTCTAAACCGTAGGTTAGTTTTTCGTCAAATTCTTCTTTGCTGTGAACAAAAGCCGCTCCGGTTCCACCAAGTGTAAACGAAGGACGAATTACTAATGGAAACCCAAATTCCTGAGCAATTTCTTTACCTTCAAGGAAAGAAGTAGCTGTTTTTGCCGGTGCAGTTGGTACATTTATTTTTTGAAGCAATTGTTTAAACTGCTCTCTGTCTTCTGTAATATTGATAGCATTTACGTCAACACCTATTAATCGTACTCCAAAGTCCTGCCAGATTCCTTTTTCATCCGCTTCCAGACACAAGTTCAAAGCCGTTTGTCCACCCATTGTAGGTAAAACAGCATCAATTTGTGGATGTTCCTTCAGAATTTCAATAATCGATTTTGTAGTTAAAGGTTTCAAATAAACATGATCGGCCATAGTTGGGTCGGTCATGATTGTCGCTGGATTCGAGTTGATCAGGATAACTTCAATTCCTTCTTCACGAATAGAACGTGCAGATTGAGATCCTGCATAATCAAATTCACAAGCTTGACCAATAACGATAGGGCCTGAACCTATTATTAAAACCGATTTTATTGATGTGTCTTTAGGCATTTTTATTGTATTGTGTAGTTATATATTTTTTAAATCTGCAGTAGTTTGTTAAAAACCAGAATTTTAACCCTTTTTTTACTGACAAGGTATAAAAAAAGGCGATACTAAAAAAAGTAACGCCTTATTTATGTTTATAGAAACATTATTTTTTGTGTCTAGGTTCGCTAGAAACAGTCAATTTATGTCTTCCTTTTGCTCTTCTACGCGCTAGAACTTTTCTTCCATTCGCAGACTCCATTCTGTCCATAAATCCGTGCTTATTTCTTCTTTTTCTTTTCGATGGTTGAAACGTTCTTTTGCTCATTGCTTTGTATCTTTAAAATGGTATCTAATATCTCTTTTCTGTTTTTGAATATCGTTATTCTAAAACCGAGTGCAAATATACAAAGACTTTTTTTTCTGGCAAGTACTTTAATAAAAATATTTTTAATTCATTTTACTATATTTGCAGTCACAAATATACACCTATTATGTTTCATAAAAATATTAAACTTATTTTAGCCGGACTTCTTGTAGTCGCTGGCATTTGGCAATTTACAGAAAGTAATATCGGGAATGGAATTTTCCTTATTTTGCTGACTGCAATTCCAATTTTTCTTTACTTTAAAAACGAATTTATCCTTTTGGCTTTCCTTAAATTAAGAAAACAAGACTTTGAAGGCGCAAAAAAATGGCTGGCATACATTAAAAATCCTGAAACTGCATTAGTAAGAAAGCAACAGGGATACTTTAATTACTTACACGGAATCATGTTATCTCAGACTAACATCAATCAGGCTGAGAAACATTTCAAGAAAGCAATCGAACTTGGTTTATCTATGGATATGGATTTAGCCGTAGCGAAATTAAACCTTGCCGGAGTTGCCATGTCACGCAGAAGAAAACTGGAAGCAACTAATTTACTGAACGAAGCAAAGAAATTAGACAAACAAGGAATGCTGAAAGAGCAAATCACGATGATGAAAGATCAAATGAAGAAAATCTAAAATTTTCTAAAATTTCAATATTTTAAATCCCAAATTCCAATTAGGCATTTGGGATTTTTTTTATCATTGCGAGGAACGATATTGGAATTTCATAAAAATTTATTCCTCTAAAATAATCGAAGGCAAATTCTCATTCAGCCATTTATATTTATTCAGGATCATAATATGTGTTCCTCCTTTTACAACAATACAACTGTTGATGTATTTTATCGGAAAAACATCATCTTTATCTCCGTGAATATGGATTACTTTTTCATCAATTTCATTTCTGTCCCAAAGAATTACTGATTCAACAGCCCATTGTAAATATCTTAAATCGCGGACTGACAGGAATTTTTCGTATAACTGAATACGCTTATTTATTTTTTCGCCAAACGAAAACTTCGCCAGCTTTTCAACATTCAATAAAATCTGCATTGGGATCAACTTGTAAGCTTTTGTAGATTTTCCGATTTTCATCCTTCTTGGAAATTCAAGATTGCTTCTTACGCTCGAAATAATAATTACTTTTCTCGCATTAATATGTCTTGCCATCTCCTGAACTAAAATTCCGCCAAATGAAACCCCAATTAAAACAGGATTTTGATGTTTTATATTTTTAGTCATGCGAAGCGCATAATCTGATAATGATTCTTTATCAAGGGGAATCTCCCATTCCAGCAAACACATTTCAAAAATCGATTCATCTAAATCAATTCTTTCAAAAATAGATGAACTTGCAGCCAGACCTGGCATAAAATATACAGGAATTTTACTCATTTGATAAATAGTCAGATTTCAATTTCATGCTAAAATTACTTTTTTTACCAATATACATAGCAAATCTTACATCTTAATTATATTTAAAAACAAATAAAATTACAAAAAGATTGGCTGAATAATAATTTCATATTGAAAATCAAATAATTACCTTTGTAAACCAAATAATTCATATCTAAACATTTTAAGAAGAAGTTTTGAAAAATTGTTACCCCTCATCTATTATTACCTACTTAAAACATGACAAATTATGGAATCTATCGAAACTATTATGGAAATCAAAGACAACACTTTTGCAAGACAATTTGAAACCATAGTCCCTGAAGGATTACTTTCTGTTGAATATTCATTTCAGGAAAAGAAAATTTTCTTAACTAAAATCAATACTCCTGAAGGTTTTGAAAATCAAGCATTAATTGATGCATTACTTAAAAACATCATGGAAGTTGTCATCGAAAAGAAATTCAAATTGATGCCTATTCATCCGAAAATTGTATTATTTATTAAAAAAAACCCGAAGTATAAAGAATTGCTTCCTCCCGGAATTCGGATTTAGGATTTTACACGTAAAGAAAAAGAGCTGTCCGAAAATTTTCCGGACAGCTCTTTTTTTATTTCAAATCAAGAAAATTACTTCTCGATTTCTCTCATAGAATCCATTTTTTTGTGCGCTAAGAAACCTGCAACATCTTCAAAATGTTCTTTCACACGTTTGTTTCCGAATTCAAAAACCTTAGTCGCTAATCCGTCAAGGAAATCACGATCGTGAGAAACCAGGATTAAAGTTCCGTCAAAATCACGCAAAGCATCTTTAATAATATCTTTGGTTTTCATATCAAGGTGATTCGAAGGCTCATCCAAAATCAATAAATTAACTGGCTCCAACAATAATTTTATCATTGCCAAACGTGTTTTTTCACCACCAGAAAGCACTTTTACTTTCTTTGTAATATCATCACCATGGAACATAAACGCTCCCAAAATATTTTTGATCTGCGTACGAATATCTCCAACCGCAATAGCGTCGATAGTTTCAAAAATAGTAGCATTTTCATCCAACAAAGAAGCCTGGTTTTGAGCAAAATATCCAATTTGTGAATTATGACCAATATCAACACTTCCTTCATCGATACCAATTTCTTTCATAATGGCTTTAATCATCGTCGATTTTCCTTCACCATTTTTACCAACAAAAGCTACTTTTTGTCCTCTTTCGATCACAATATTAGCATCTTTGAAAACCACATGATCTCCATACGACTTAGATAAATCTTTTACCACAACAGGATATTGTCCTGAACGTGCCGCTGGCGGAAACTTTAATTTTAATGCTGAGTTATCCACTTCATCAACCTGAACAATAACCAATTTTTCCAACATTTTAACACGCGACTGAACTGCATCTGTTTTAGAAAATGTTCCTTTAAAACGATCTATAAAAGCTCTGTTGTCAGCGATCATTTTTTGTTGCTCATCATATGCTTTTTGCTGATGCACACGACGGTCTTTTCTTAATTCTAAATAATGAGAGTATTTCGCCTTATAATCGTAGATTCTTCCCATTGTAACTTCAATGGTACGGTTTGTAATATTATCGACGAACGCTCTGTCATGCGAAATTACCACAACCGCCTTTGCAGAAGTCAGTAAAAACTCTTCTAACCATTGGATACTTTCGATATCCATGTGGTTGGTTGGCTCATCCAGCAAAATCAAATCAGGTTTTTGCAATAAAATTTTCGCCAATTCGATACGCATTCTCCATCCTCCTGAAAATTCAGAAGTCTGACGTGAAAAATCTTCACGTTCAAAACCTAAACCTATTAAGATTTTCTCAACTTCCGCTTCATAATTTACTTCTTCAATCGCATAATATTTTTCACTTAAGTCAGAAACTCTTTCGATCAGTTTCATATACCCATCACTTTCATAATCCGTACGAACGGTTAATTGTTCGTTGATTTCATCAATTTCGGCTTTCATTTTAAAAACTTCGCCAAAAGCTTTTGATGCTTCTTCCATTACAGTCGAACCATCTTTAGTCAATAAATGCTGAGGCAAGTAAGCCACAACAGCATCTTTTGGAGTCGAAATACTTCCGGTAGAAGGTTTGCTTTGACCAGCAATTATTTTTAGAAGTGTCGATTTTCCCGCACCATTTTTACCCATAAGGGCAATTTTATCATTTTCATTGATAGCAAAAGAAACATCGCTAAATAATGTAGTTCCACCAAACTGAACTGAAATATCGTTAACTGTAATCATTTAGATTTTTAGATTTTAGACTGCTTTGATTATTAGATTTCTCAGCTAGTATTTTTTTGAAAGCGCAAAGATAGATTAATTAGATAATTAGGCAATTAGAAAATGTGCCAATTTGATAATTAGACAATTCTAAAAGGCAACTACAACAAAAAAAGCCTTGGAAAGTCAGGAACTTTTCAAAGCTTTTTTGTAAAATTATCTCATTGCCACATTGACAAATTATCTCATTGAGCTAATCCTTTCTCCATTTTTTGGTTTCCTCAAAAATGTGTTCTAAGATTGCCACTTCTGTTTCATCAAACTCAATATTTCTTCTACCCATAACCAATTTTGCCGTTTCAAAAGCTTTTTTAGTCACATATGTTGTAAAACCTGCCGCTCCGCCCCATGAAAAACTCGGAACAAAATTGCGGGGAAAACCGCTTCCAAAAATATTAGCGCTCACCCCTACTACAGTTCCGGTATTAAACATCGTATTGATTCCGCATTTACTATGATCTCCCATCATTAAACCACAAAACTGAAGTCCGGTTTTAGCAAAACCTTCCGTTTCATAACTCCATAATTTGACTTCTTCGTAATTATTTTTAAGGTTTGAATTATTGCTGTCAGCTCCAATATTACACCATTCACCCAAAACTGAATCACCTAAAAACCCATCATGTCCTTTATTTGAATTTTGAAATAGAACTGAATTTTTAACCTCTCCTCCTATTCTGGATCCAGGACCAACTGTTGTGGCTCCATAAATTTTTGCATTCAGTTTTACCTGCCCATTTTCGCATAAAGCAAAAGGGCCACGAATTACGGTTCCTTCCATAATTTCAGTATTCTTACCTATATATATAGGACCTGTTGACGCATTAAGAGTTACAAACTCTAATTTCGCTCCTTCTTCAATAAATATGTTTTCTGGTGCAATAACATTCACACTTTTCGGAATTGGCTGTGATTTTCGATCTTCGGTTAAGTAATCAAAATCAGCACGAATGGCAGCATCATTTTTAGAGAAAATATCCCAGGTATGCTCTATAGTTAAGCAGTCATCATTATATTGAATAATTTCATACGAATCAAAATCAACTTCTTCCTGATTTTCGGTTGTAAAAAAAGCAATTACATCATCGCCTTTAAAAATCGCCTGATTTTCCTTTAAATCAGACACCATTTCTGCAAGCGTATCATTTGGCAAATACGCAGCATTTATCATAACATTTTCCTCCATTTCCACCATTGGAAATTTGGCAGACAAGTAATCTTCGGTAATTGTTGTGATAGTAGAGCCTAAACGTGCTTCCCATTTTTGACGAATTGTCATAATTCCGATTAGAATATCAGCCACGGGTCTTGTAAAGGTAAAAGGTAATAAAGCATTCCGAACGGGACCGTCAAAAAGAATGTAATTCATAAATAATAAATTTGGTACTTGTTAAAATCTTGATTTGGTTATCGAGCTCAAAGTTACAAATATTTTATTTGTATCATTAAATGCATTTCACGCTAAAACAAAGTGATTTTTAATAATGGAGCATAAAAAAAGCCTTCCGTTTGGAAGGCTTTTGTATAAGTATAAACAGCTATTATTTTTTAGCGTGTTTTGCATATTTAGTTTTGAACTTGTCAATACGTCCTGCAGTATCGATAAGTTTAGATTTACCAGTATAAAAAGGGTGAGATGTTCTGGAAATCTCCATTTTTACAACTGGATACTCAACTCCGTCAACTTCAATTGTTTCTTTTGTATCTGCAGTAGATTTAGTAATAAAAACGTCATCATTTGACATGTCTTTAAATGCAACTAATCTGTAATTTTCCGGGTGGACTCCTTTTTTCATCTTTTCTTTTTATTTATTGTTTAGAGCATTTTTATTTTGAAGCTTTTTCATGGTTAGAAAAAGGTGTAAACAAAGGATACTCTTTTTTGTTTAAAACTTTTAATTATTTTGAGTCTGCAAATTTACAATTCTTTTTTAATATACAAATGTTTAACCCACTTTTTTTTAGTTAAATTCAAAAAGCTTTTTTATCTTCGAATATATTGGGAATTGCTATATTTGTGGATTATTTTTAAAACATATAGAAAATATGATTAATGAAGTTATAAAAAAGAACGGGATTACCTATGGTGTAATGATTGGAATTGCATCGACATTAATTACCGCAACAATATATGCAATTGATTTAAACTTATTTACTGCATGGTGGATGGGATTAATAGGTATTGCTATAAGTCTGACAATCTCTATCATTTTACTTTCTAAAACGAAAAAAGAATTAAATGGTATTTTTCCTTTTAAAGAAGCTTTCACAACTTACTTTATAGCAGCAGTAATCGGAATTTTGATTTCTACAACTTTTAATATTATACTATTTAATGTTATTGATCCGGCAGCAAAAGATACTTTAAGCGAATTAATGATTAAATATACGGTAAGCATGATGCAGAAATTTGGAACACCGGCTTCTGTTATTAATGAAACTATTGAAAAAATGAAACTAAGCAATCCGTATTCAACTATAGAATTATTAAAAGGATCTGTTTTTGCGATTGTTATCAGCTCAATTTTCGGATTAATTTTCGCCGCATTTTTTAAAAGCAAAACTATACAAGAATAAAAATATAAATGAATTTATCTATACTTATACCGCTTCTAAATGAAGAGGAATCACTAAAAGAACTCTATTCGTGGATTATTAAAGTGATGCAATCTAACAATTACTCTTATGAAATCATTTTTGTAGATGATGGCAGTACAGATGATTCCTGGAATATTATTGAAAGCTTTTCTAATGAGAACCCGAATGTAAAAGGGATTCGTTTCATGAAAAACTTTGGAAAATCGCAGGCTTTACACGCTGGTTTTGCCAAAGCAAAAGGTGATGTTATTATTACTATGGATGCCGATTTGCAGGATAGTCCGGATGAAATTCCAGGATTGTACGAAATGATTACAACTCAGAAATTTGATTTGGTTTCCGGCTGGAAAAAGAAACGCTACGACTCTGTTGTGGCAAAAAACCTGCCTTCAAAATTATTTAACTGGGCTGCCAGAAAAACTTCGGGAGTTGAGCTGAATGATTTTAACTGCGGTTTAAAAGCCTATAAAAATGCAGTTGTAAAAAACATAGAAGTTTCTGGCGAAATGCACCGATACATTCCGGTTTTGGCAAAAAATGCCGGATTTGGAAAAATTGGCGAAAAAATCGTTATACACCAAGCCCGAAAATATGGCGAAACCAAATTTGGAATGGAACGTTTCATCAACGGATTCCTTGATTTGATTACCATTTGGTTTTTATCACGATTTGGGAAAAGGCCTATGCACTTGTTTGGCGCCATTGGTTCCTTTATGTTTATCATCGGATTTTTATTGGCGGGCTACATTGGAATTTCAAAATTGTACCATATGTATAATGGAATGAAATATAGTTTAATTACCAGCAATCCTTGGTTTTTTATTGCTTTAACAACCATGATTTTAGGAACTCAATTGTTTTTGGCAGGTTTTCTTGGGGAAATTATTTTGCGAACTAAAAACAACGAATCACGTTATAAAGTGTCCCGAGAAGTTAATTTTTAATACTAAAGCCCTAGCCCTGATGGAAGCGGCATCCTTTTTTGACTTTTTCTGCCAAAAAAGATATAGCGGACAGCAGGATAAAGCTTCTAAATACCACAATTATTTTTTAAATTTTAATTGTAAAAACATATAATTATGAATATTGCAACTCCTATTTTAAATGCCGTAAATGAATGGTTAACACCTACATTTGATAAAGAAACACAAGCTGCCGTTAAGGAATTAATGACAACATCGCCGAAAGAACTTGAGGAAAGTTTTTATAAAAACCTGGAATTTGGTACTGGGGGAATGCGCGGTGTTATGGGTATTGGAAACAACCGAATAAATAAATATACACTTGGAAAAAACACGCAGGGACTTTCTGATTATCTGCATGAAGTTTTTCCAAATCAGCCTTTAAAAGTAGTAATTGCTTATGATTGTCGTCATAACAGTAACACCTTAGCAAAAGTTGTTGCTGATGTTTTCTCGGCAAACGGAATCCATGTTTATTTATTTTCGGATTTGCGACCAACTCCTGAATTATCATTCGCTCTTAAATATTTAGGCTGCCAATGCGGAATTGTACTTACAGCTTCTCACAATCCACCGGAATATAACGGATATAAAGTATACTGGGAAGACGGAGGACAGATTGTTCCACCTGAAGATGAGGCTATTATTAAGATGATCGAAAGTTTGAATTACGATAAAATTAAATTTAATGCAAACGAAAGCCTTATTCAGTATATCGATATCGAAATAGACAAGGCTTTTGTAAAATCATCGATAGAAAATGCGAGCTTTAATACTCCGGCTGCTGCCAAAGAGAATTTACAAATTGTCTTTACTTCTTTGCACGGAACTTCTATAAAATCTGTTCCTGATACTTTATCGCAAGCGGGTTACACGAATGTACATATCGTTCCTGAACAAGCGATTCCTGATGGGAATTTCCCAACGGTAAAATCTCCAAATCCAGAGGAGCCGGAAGCTTTGACGATGGCTTTGGCTTTGGCTGAAAAAACGAATTCGGATATCGTAGTCGGAACAGATCCTGATTGTGATCGTTTAGGTGTTGCCGTTAGAAACAACGAAGGCAAGATGATTTTGCTTAACGGAAATCAAACCATGGTTTTAATGACTTCGTTTTTATTAAAACAATGGAAAAAAGCAGGTAAAATTAACGGAAAACAATTCGTTGGTTCTACTATTGTTTCGACTCCAATGATAATGGAATTAGCGACAAACTATGGCGTAGAATGCAAAGTTGGCTTGACAGGTTTTAAATGGATTGCCAAAATGATTAAAGATTTTCCTGAACTTCAATTTATTGGAGGGGGTGAGGAAAGTTTCGGCTTTATGGTTGGTGATGCTGTTAGGGATAAAGATGCTGTTGCGGCTACCTTATTAATATGCGAAGTTGCTGCACAGGCAAAAGCTGCAGGAAGCAGTGTTTACAAAGAACTTTTACAATTATATGTTGAAAATGGTTTTTATAAAGAATATTTGGTTTCGTTAACCAAAAAAGGAATTGAAGGTTTAGAAGAAATCAATCAGATGATGATTGATTTACGTGAAAATCCTTTGAAAGAAATCAACGGACAACGCGTAATTATGGTTGAAGATTATCAGTCCTCCATTGCTTTGAATTTATTGACCGGAGAAGAGTCTGTAATGGATATGCCAAAATCAAACGTTTTGATTTATTATACCGAAGACGGTTCTAAAATTTGTGCAAGACCGAGCGGTACTGAACCAAAAATTAAATTCTATATCAGCGTAAATGCAGAATTGGATTCAGTAGAAAATTTTGATGCAGCAGAAAGTTTCTTAGACGAAAAAATACAAAACATTATTGCAGGAATGCAATTGAAGTAATAAAAAATGAGCAACAAAATTGACAGCAATGAAAAACCTGAACTATTAAATTCGATTATCGGGTTAATAGATCAGACTCGTCATTTTGTTGCCAAAACGGTTAATCAGGAATTGACGCTCTTATATTGGAAAATTGGAAAAAACATCAATGATGAAATTCTAAAAAATGATAGAGCCGATTATGGGAAAAAAATAATTCCTGCGCTAAGTAGCGAGTTAACCAAAAAATATGGAATAGGCTTTAACAAAAGAAACCTCCAAAGTTTCATCAAGTTAAACTCCACAATTGAAGACTTTACAATTTTGCACACAGTGTGTGCAAAATTGAGTTGGTCTCATATTAGAGTACTAATTTATATCGAAAACAATATAAAACGTGAGTTTTACATTCAGATGAGTGTTCATGAGCGCTGGAGTGTCAGAATCTTACAAGAACGAATTGACAGCATGCTTTTTGAAAGAACTGCAATCAGCAAAAAACCTGAACAGACCATACTTAATGATCTGGAATTATTAAAAACCGAAAAACAAATTAGTCCGGATTTAACTTTTCGCGACCCTTACTTTTTAGATTTTTTAGGGCTACACGACAGTTATTCTGAAAAAGATTTAGAAAACTCAATTTTAGCCCAACTACAACATTTCATCACTGAAATGGGAAGCGAGTTTGCTTTTCTTGCCCGTCAGAAAAGAATAATTATCGACGACGAAGACTTTTATATTGACTTACTTTTTTATCACAGAGGCCTAAGACGTTTGGTTGCCATCGACCTAAAACTAGGAAAATTTAAAGCCGGTTATAAAGGTCAAATGGAATTATATTTACGTTGGTTAGAGAAAAATGAACAAAAAGAAGGAGAAAATAAACCAATTGGATTAATTTTGTGCAGTGAAAAATCACCCGAGCAAATTAATTATTTAATGCTTGATAGATGACCAAATCAAAGTATCAGCATATTTGACCCAATTACCTGAAAAAAAATTATTGCTGGAAAAACTCGAAAGAGCAATTGCCATAGCAGAAAATAACATCCATAATAAATGAGTAATTTCAAAAAAATAGTTCCTTTTATATATCCGTATAAAAGATACGCATTCTTAAACATCTTTTTTAATGTTTTATATGCGCTTTTCAGTACACTTTCGTTTGTTGCTTTAATACCGATGCTTCAGGTATTATTTGATAAAAATAAGCAAATTACGGTCAAACCGGTATTTCACGGAGTTCTGAAAATTCAAGAATATGGCGAAAACTATTTAAGCTATTATATTACAACGACAAAAGGAACACATGAACCTGGTTACGTTTTATCTATAATGGTTGCGATTATAATTTCAATCTTCTTATTAAAAAACCTGGCCGATTATTTAGCTATGTTTTTTATTACTTTTTTACGAAATGGTGTTTTAAGGGATATGCGAAATGCAATGTATAAGAAAACACTGGAATTGCCTTTGGCATTTTATTCTGAAAAAAGAAAAGGAGACGTTATTTCGAGAATTTCTGCTGATGTAAATGAGGTACAAAACTCATTTTTAGCTATTCTTGAACTTATTGTAAAAGAACCTTTAACCATCATTTTTACAATAACTGCCATGCTAATCATTAGTGCTAAACTAACCTTATTTGTTTTTATTTTTATTCCGGTTTCAGGATATATTATTTCATTAATTGGAAAACAGCTTAAAAAACAATCAACAAAAGCACAGCAGGAACAAGGTACTTTTTTATCAACTATAGAAGAAACTATTGGAGGATTGAAAGTAGTAAAAGGATATAATTCTGAAAATTATTTCAACACTGTTTTTCAAAATTCCACAGAACGTTTTTTTAGTTTATCAAACAGCATTGGCAATCGTCAGAACTTAGCTTCTCCTGCCAGCGAATTTATGGGAATTACTGTAATTGCCATCTTGCTCTGGTATGGAGGTCAAATGGTTTTGATTGACAAAACATTACAAAGTGCTTCATTTATAGCTTACATGGGGCTGGCTTATAACATCCTGACTCCGGCAAAAGCGATTTCTAAAGCTTCGTACGGAGTAAAAAGAGGAAATGCCGCAGCGGAACGTGTTTTAGAGATTTTAGATCAGGAAAACCCTATTACTTCTAAACCTGATGCCATCGAAAAAACAACTTTTGACAACAATATTACTGTACAAAATATCAATTTTAAATATGAAGATGAAACGGTTTTAAAAGACTTCTCCCTTCAAATTAAAAAAGGGCAGACTATAGCACTTGTGGGACAATCCGGAAGTGGAAAAAGTACTATAGCAAACTTGCTGACTCGTTTTTATGATGTGAACGACGGAACGATTTCTATAGACGGAGTAAATATAAAAGACATGAACTTACAATCCCTTCGTGGCTTGATGGGATTGGTTACACAAGACAGTATTTTATTCAATGACACTATAAAAGCAAATATTTCATTAGGGAAATTAGATGCTACGGATGAAGAAATTATTGAAGCTTTGAAAATTGCAAATGCTTTTGAATTTGTAAAAGAATTGCCTTTAGGAATTTACACTAACATCGGTGACAGCGGAAATAAATTATCCGGTGGACAAAAACAACGTTTATCGATTGCTCGTGCCGTATTGAAAAACCCTCCTATTATGATTTTGGACGAAGCCACATCAGCTTTGGATACTGAAAGTGAAAAATTTGTTCAGGTTGCCCTTGAAAATATGATGCAGAACAGGACTTCGATTGTTATTGCACACCGTCTTTCAACCATTCAAAAAGCTGATTTGATTGTCGTAATGCAAAAAGGAAAAATTGTGGAACAAGGAACTCATGATGAATTAATTTCTCATAACGGAACTTATAACAAACTGGTTACAATGCAATCATTTGAATCTTAAGATTACATCACTATAATTAAATAATTTGCACAGGTTAAAGGATTATCAAAACTGATTTTAATTTCTTTAATCTGTGTTTATTTTTTAACTTAGATACTATTAACGATAAATCATTTAATTTTTTCAGAGAATGTATCTTAACAATCCAAATATAAAACTGCCTGATGATCCGGATACAATAGTCTGGAAATATCTGGACTTGTCTAAATTTCTTGATTTATTGCTTTCCAAAAAATTATTCATGTCTCGTTCTGACAAGTTTGAAGATCAGTACGAAGGTACTTTTAGCGAACCTACATTTGAAGAAATTAAAAAACTGGCAATTGACAATCCTGATTTTTTAAATTATTACAAAACACATCGTGAAAAAGTAGCTGTCAGCAGCTGGCATATTAACGAATATGAATCGTTTGCCATGTGGCAGATATTCACTCAGAACAGCGAAGGATTAGCTATTCAGTCGACAATTGGCAGGTTACAAAAAGCGTTAAATCCTGAAAATAATTTTGATCAGTATATTGGCGAAGTAAACTATATTGATTATAAAAAAGAATACATTCCCTTTGATGATATGTTCTTTCCCTTTTTATTCAAAAGAAAAAGTTTTCAATACGAGCGGGAGGTTCGCATTATTACAGATACTTCACAAAGTTCCATAAAACTAAATGATGGTTTAAAAATCAATGTCAATATTGATCAATTAATTGAAAAAATATACATTCATCCAAAATCAGAAAATTGGTATAAAAAATTGGTAATCGAATTGGTAGAACGACTGGGATTTGGCATTGAAATAGAAAAATCAGATCTGGAAAGTGATATTCTGATTTAGTTTTACCCAATCTTGTCACTTCGACGAAGGAGAAGTCACACAAGTTAAGAACATAATACCGTCGAATACTGGATGTGATTTCTCCTTCCTCGAAATGACAAAAATTAAACTTTATATCGGTTTATAATTTTTAACTTCCCATTTTTTTGCGCCCAAATCAATATAATTATAATGCAGGACATCATTTTTATCGAATTGCCCATTTTGATTGGTGTCTTCTATAGTTCTAAAATACAAACGATTTTTAGACTCAATTAAATTCCAATCTACTAATTCCTGAAGATCAGCCGAAACTTTAGTAAAATTTTCTCCGCTAATATCGCTTAAATACAAAGTTTTAATGTCTCCCGTATCTATTTTACCGTCTTTATTCGTATCCGAATCAGTCAGAGTATAAACCATTATTTGATTTAAAGTCTTATCTGCAAGTGATTTTAAGTAAGTTGCTGTCAGGATCAGAACAGGCTTATCTGCCAAAGGTCGAATAGAATCCGAATCTGTTTTTTGGAATTTTAGATTCTGCAAATACCCTGTAATTTCATATTCGCCTAAATTTGAAATTGTAAAACTCACATCATTTACACTTGAAGAACCATAGCGTGCTTTTGTTCCTTTTTCAAAAACTCTTAAATCTCCAACCGGATGAATCAGATAGCTGGTTCCTTCCATCTGAATAGGTAAATCTGCAACCTCTATTTGCGCTGAATCGGTTTTCGTTACAATACCACCTGTTTTATTTGAAGCATCATAAGTTACTTTCGGTTTCTGAACTTCATCACGGCAACTTGAAAATAAAATAACCAATACTGAACAAGATATATAGAATACTTTTTTCATAACTTAATTTCTAATTTCATTCAAATATAATCAATAAAATGTATATGTCTTAAATAGACATTTCAAATTCAGAAACTCTAAACCTCATAAAACTATAACCTCGCATTCAGTTTTATATTAAAAACTCTCGAAGTCATATAATTAGGAATTGCATACTGACTTTTAGAATAAGCATCCCGAACCCAGGTATTTGTTATTGCATTTTGATTATTAAAAAGATTAAAAATCTCTACACCCAATGATAATTCTTTAAATTTTTTCAGCCAATTAGCTTTTGCTGCATTATTATGATCAATAAAAACTTTAGCAAAACCCACATCTGCCCTTCTGTAATCATTCAATCTGTTCTGATATAAATAAGAATCTGAATAAGAAGGTGAGCCACCTGGTAAGCCAGTATTATAAACTAAATTCAGGTATAATTTAACGCTCGGTATATTTGGCATATAATCCTGAAACAACATAGCAAATTTCAAACGTTGGTCTGTTGGTCTTGCGATATAGCCTTTGTTTTCGTAATTCTCTTCGGTTTTCAAATAACCAAAACTAATCCAGGATTCCGTTCCGGGAACAAACTCTCCATTCAATCTAAAATCTAAACCTTGTGCAAATGCTTTTGCATTATTATCAGCAACATAACGAATACGAACATTATCTATTGAGTAAGTGTTTACATCGGAAAGGGATTTATAATAAACCTCGGTAACCCATTTAAAAGGACGATCCCACATTTTAAAATTATAATCATTACTCAGGACTATATGAACTGACTGCTGCGCTTTAACATTCGGATCCACAACCCCATTTAAATCACGAAGCTCCCTGTAAAAAGGCGGCTGATGATACAATCCGCCGGAAAGTCTAAAAATCATATCCATATCCCAGTCCGGTTTTATGGCAAACTGAGCTCTTGGACTAAAAACAACTTGATTTTTTCCATCAACAGAAGCCCCGTAAACACTCCAACTCTGAAAACGAGCACCCAAATTATACCATACCTGACTTGAACCAATCTCTGTTTTCTGATTCCATTGCGCATAACCTGAGAATCTGTTTATATCATTAAAATTGGTTGCACGAATATTTTGATAAGGTAAAAGCGGTCCTGTATATGGAGCATCAGGCTGATTATTTTTTGGTAAATCCAAAATGGGCGGATTTATTGAAAATCCAGCCGAGTCGATTACTTCCCACTCTATAACTCTATCCCTTATGGATTCTCTGGTATATTTCAAACCAAATTCTAGCTGACTATTATTCCATTCTTTAAATCCTTTAATTTCAGCATTTGCAATTAAAGCATCCAAATCATTTCGGGCATGATTGAGCTGTGCACCAATTCCCCTTGTAAAATCAACATCATCAGGATTAGTTGTTCCATCAGAATTAACATTCCCTAATCGATATTGCGCCAAAATATCAAAATGTTCTTCTTCAGTAGTATGAAATAATGAACCAATAAATTTTAAAGTAAAAGTTGATGAAGCTTTATAAGTTGTTTTTATCGCACCAAAATACGTATCGTATTGATCCTTTTCCTGCCCCTCGTAGAAAACCGCTAATGACATTGGCTGATCTATTGTCCCAAATTTTGTTTCCCGGGTCAAAGGCCTGTATAAATATTTATTCTGAGAAATGTTTCCTAAAAAACTCACTTGCCATTTTTGAGAAACATCATAGTTAATATTGGTCTGAATATCCACAAATGTTGGCGTATAGTTAGTTTGTGTATCCTGGCTATTAACCAGCAGACTATTATTACGGTACCGGACGCCAGTTATCGCCGACCATTTTTTATTTTTGGACACTGCATCAACAGCAAAACTTGCTCCTAGAAAACTAGCTTCAACAGCGGCGCCAAATCGTGTTGGCTTTCTATAGGTAATATCCAGGACAGAAGAAAGTTTATCACCATATTTTGCCTGAAATCCTCCTGCTGAAAAATCAACATTCTGTACTAAATCCGTATTGGTAAAACTCAATCCTTCCTGTTGGCCTGAACGAATTAAAAACGGACGATAGACTTCAATTTCATTTACATAAACCAAATTTTCGTCATAATTACCGCCGCGAACTGCATATTGTGTACTCAATTCATTGTTTGAATTTACACCCGGTAATGTTTTTAAAATATTTTCGATTCCTGCATTTGCTCCCGGGATTTTTTTGATTGTAGACTGATCAATAACAGTAATACCCTGAACACGTTTCTTGTTTTTTGAAGTTACAAAAACCTCTCCCATCTGTTCTTCCGAATTACTCATAACGGGATTAAAAACCAACAGTTCATTAGGTTTTAAATTCACTGCCAGCGTTATCATTTTTAAAGAAATGTGCGTAAAAATCAAAATTGACTTTCTGTTGGACGGCACTTCAATTTCAAAAAACCCTTTCGTATCCGACTGTGAGACATTATTACCTACAGATATATTTACATCTGCTACCGGATGATTCTCATTATCTAAAATAACACCTTTAACATGAGCGTTTTGAGCCGATGAAGCAAAACCAATGCATAAAAAAAGGAAAACAATTATTATCTTACTATTATTCAAACGTTCTAATTTTATTTTTGTTGACTCCTAAAAAAATGAGTTTCAAAGATAGCAGAATTCCCTACATTATCAACTACTTCGATTTTTAAATCATTCGCACCTTCTGCAACTATTCCATCCTCGAATGTATGTGTGATTTTTTTAGTTTTATTATCATATTCAAACAAAATCCAATTTCCGTTTAAATAACCATTATAGGACTTTATCCCGGAGAGATTATCACTAATAGTAAATTGAATCGTTTTTAAATCACTGATCCATTTGTCCTGAATTGGTTTAGCAATTTTAATTGTTGGGGCAATCGTATCTAAAACTAAACCGAATTGCCCTAATATTTTTGATTTGGCTGTAAAAACATCATTTTTTCTTGTCGTTGCATTATAACTTTTATTGTTACCACTTATTTTCCCAATAAAAAGTTTATCCCGCAGTGCTTCTGAATATGTACTGTCTTTAATCGTAATTGTAAAATTTGAATGTACCGGAACTGTATCTTCGTGAATATAAATCCGGTTATTTTTTACATCAAAATTTAAATTAAAATTTTCGTAAAAGGTTCCGGCCGGAAAAAAAACGGACATATTATCTTTTTCAAAATTTGAATCTTTATCATAACGAATCAGATATTTTGAAGTAACAGGCTCTTCTTTTACAATTGGTGTTTCTGAGTCATACTCGATTGGAACTGTAACCGAATTTAAATTCCCATAATAATCCGAAACTTCAATACGATAGGTTGAAGTTAAATTTGGTTCAACAGGAATTATTCCATGCAACGAATCCGTTTTAACAATACTCAGCGCGTAGGGCGTTTTCATAAATAACTTTTGCACACGCTGCCCGGTTTTTTTATATCTGGAATAATCTATAAAAGCATTAACAAAACGCATTTCATCAAAAGAATAGGTGTTAAATTGATAGTTATAATTTTGATTTCCGTTTAAAAATGTAGAAACATTGAAAACGCCATTTTTATTAAACGAAATATCATCAAAATCAACAGTATTAATTCCAAAGCCAATTTTTCCGTTCGCTTTTATTTTACTGGCCAGATATGTTCCGTCTTTCTGAAGTGAAAGATTTAATAATAAAGGCTGTTTAGATTGATTTACAATTGTATTTTCATCAAGCGGATAAACATACAAACTTGAAATTATTGGCTTTTTTGTATCTTTTATATCTTTATCAAATCCAAAAAACAATGGATTTATCACAAATTCCGTTTTAGAATCCCTAAATTCAAAATGCAAATGTGGCCCCTCTGAAGAGCCAGTATTACCGGAAAGTGCAATTAATTGTCCTTTTGTAACGGGTAATTCATCAGGTTTCAGGTATATTTCAATTTCAAAAGATTTTTCTTTATAATGTGTTTTCTGGATATATTCCTGAATTGATCCAACAGCAGTCTGTAAATGTCCATATACTGTAGTGTATCCGTTTGGATGCGTAATATAAATACATTTACCATTACCAAAAGTGGAAATTTTTATTCTTGAAACATAACCATCTGCAGCAGCATACACATTTAATCCTTCTTTTTGATTCGTCTTTAAATCGAAACCTGCATGAAAATGATTTGGTCTCAACTCCCCAAAATTACCAGAAAGCTGCATCGGAATATCCAATGGTGAGCGAAAATAATCATTTGGATATTGGGTTTGCGAATGAAGAAAATTACAAAATAGTAAAAAAATCAGGGAAAATCTCATAGGTAACATTTTTGCTAAGATAAAAAATAAGGAACGAAAACCGAAGACAAACTGACAAAAATACAATTAATTGAATTTCATGTATTTGTCTATTTTTAATGCAAAAAAAGCGATAAAAAATTGCATTAATAAAAAGGAATACTAACTTTGTAGGATTAAGTAATGAATAGGATTTATAATGAGTGTAATTGCCGAAATAATTGATACTCTTGAATATAAAGTCGAAAAGCTTTTTGAGAAATCAAAAGCATTAGAAAAAAACAATCAGGAATTACGATTACAACTAGCCAAAGCTGCGCAAATTATCCAGAAACAATCTGAAGAAATGGAAGCTTTGAAGAAGCAATATGAAACACTTAAGATAGCCAATTCGTTGCTCGGCAGCGACAATAACAAGAGAGAGACAAAGCTTAAAATAAATTCATTAATTCGCGAAATTGATTACTGTATAGCACAATTATCAGATTAGAAAAACATGGACGGAAAGCTTAAAATTAAAATATCAGTTGCAGATCGGGTTTATCCGTTAACGGTAGAACCTGCTCAGGAAGAAGGCCTTAGAAGTGCTTCTAAAAAAATTGATGCTATGATTAAGCAATTCGAAGAAAATTATGCCGTTCGCGACAAGCAAGATGTACTGGCCATGTGTGCCCTTCAATTTGCTTCACAAGTAGAACAAAAACAAATTGATAACGCTATTGATGGCGAAGAAACCATCGAAAGAATTAAAAGATTAAATTCGCTATTAGATCAATATCTCGAAAATTAAACGTTCTTTACAGAAACTAAGATACTGCCTACATTAGTTCACATTTGGTAAACTCAACACTAACAATTTAGAATGAGCAAATCATCACTACTAAAGCATGCCACGCTTTTTGCGAGGAAACTTGAACAGTGAGTTAGCTCAAAACTTGTCTTTACGAGTTTATTCAAGCAATTAATGTAGGCTTTTTTTATATATAAATTTTAACAAACATGGACATAATAACGATCATTATTTCAGGTATTATAGGTATTACAACAGGTTTTGTGATAGCTAAAATTATCGAAAAAAGCAATATTTCTAATCTAATCAAAAATGCGAAAAAAGAAGCAGCCTCAATTTTAAAAGATGCTAATTTAGAAGCAGAAAACATTAAAAAAGATAAAATCCTTCAGGCAAAAGAGCGTTTTATCGAATTAAAATCAGAACACGAACAAGTAATTTTAGCCCGTGATAAAAAAGTAGCAGAAGTAGAAAAAAGAGTTCGCGACAAAGAATCACAAATTTCAAATGAATTATCAAAAGCTAAAAAAGTAAATGATGATTTTGAGGCTAAAACACAAGAATACAACAGCAAAATTGAAATTTTAGACAAAAAACAATCTGAGGTTGACAAGTTACACAAAAGCCAATTACAGCAACTTGAAGTAATCTCAGGACTTTCTGCCGAGGAAGCGAAAGAACAATTAGTTGAAGGTTTAAAAGCTGAAGCAAAGAGTAAAGCAATGTCTCATATTCAGGAAACTATTGAGGAGGCAAAACTTACTGCACAGCAAGAAGCAAAGAAAATCATCATCAACACTATTCAGAGAGTAGGAACAGAAGAAGCAGTAGAAAATTGCGTTTCAGTTTTCAACATTGAATCAGATGATGTAAAAGGTCGAATTATTGGTCGTGAAGGCCGAAACATTAGGGCGCTTGAAGCTGCAACCGGAGTAGAAATTATTGTTGATGATACACCGGAAGCTATTATACTTTCTTGTTTTGATCCGGTTCGTAGAGAAATTGCACGTTTGTCATTACACAAATTAGTTACTGACGGACGTATTCACCCGGCAAGAATTGAAGAGGTTGTTGCTAAAACTGCTAAACAAATTGATGACGAAATTATTGAAGTTGGTAAACGTACCGTTATTGACTTAGGAATTCACGGTTTACACCCTGAATTAATAAAAGTCGTAGGCCGTATGAAATACCGTTCTTCTTATGGACAAAACCTACTGCAACACTCCAGAGAAGTTTCTAAACTTTGTGGTATCATGGCAGCTGAACTGGGCTTAAATGTAAAATTAGCCAAAAGAGCAGGTTTACTTCACGATATTGGTAAAGTTCCGGATACTGAAAGTGATTTACCTCACGCTTTATTAGGTATGCAATGGGCTGAAAAATATGGCGAAAAAGAAGAAGTTTGCAACGCAATTGGAGCTCACCACGACGAAATCGAAATGAAATCATTATTATCACCAATTATTCAGGTGTGTGATGCTATTTCAGGTGCAAGACCAGGAGCAAGACGTCAGGTATTAGATTCCTATATCCAACGTTTGAAAGATCTTGAAGAAGTTGCTTACGGATTCAGCGGAGTTAAAAATGCTTACGCAATTCAGGCAGGTAGAGAACTTCGTGTTATTGTGGAAAGCGAAAAAGTATCTGATGATAATGCAGCAAATTTATCTTTCGAGATTTCACAAAAAATTCAAACTGAAATGACTTATCCGGGTCAGGTAAAAGTTACTGTTATCAGGGAAACCAGAGCAGTTAATATTGCTAAATAAATTCACAAAAATATTTCATAAAAAAACTTCTCAGAGATGAGAAGTTTTTTTTTATTTCTGATTTATCCAAACTTACAATTCATCGTTAAAAACAATTTTGAAAGTTGTACCAACTCCAACTTCACTTTCTACAAAAACCTTCCCTTTCATAGCCTCTATTTGGTTTTTAGTGATATGCAAACCAATCCCGCGGGCATCTTTATGTTTATGAAACGTTTTATACATCCCGAATAATAAATCTCCATAAACCTTTAAATCGATTCCCTGACCATTATCTTTGATTTTTAACACCTTATTACCTTCCGGATCAAGAAAATAATCAAAAATAATTACCGGATCCCTGTCAGGATGTGCATATTTAATTGCATTTGTTACAAAATTCTGCAAAACGCTTTCCAGATAAGCAGGATTAAAATTTATAAGTAAATACTCCGGCACATTGTTTATAATTTTTACTTTGGTTTCAGAATTAAAATCCTTAATTATTGAAATCGTCTTATTAATGTAATCTGACAATTTTAATGGCCTGACAACTATATCTACATCATTTTGAATCTGAATAATTTGATTTAAATTTAAAATCGTATCATTCAAATCATTGGAAACAGTTCGAAGATGCATTAACATCTCTTTGATCGTTTCTTTTTTTTCATCAATATCAATAAAATCCAGGATAGACTTAATATTACCTGCCTGCGTATTTAAATTATGCGAAACGATATAGGAAAAGTTTAGTAACCGGCTATTTTGATCACTATACAGCTTCATTGTTTTTATAAGCTCTAACTCTTTTTCCTTTTGTGCAGATACATCCGTATGTGTTCCTATAACGCGCAAAGGTTTACCATTTTCATCACGTTCAATTACTTTTCCCCTATCCAATATCCATTTGTATTTACCACTGGAAGTCATCACACGATGATAATTTTCATAAAATGGAATCTTATTATCAAAATGTTCCTGTATATCCGAGTAATATTTAGACAGATCATCCGGATGAACAATTTTATCCCAACGTTCCGGATCATCAAAAATATCCGTTGATTCTAATTCTAAAATTTTTAATGATAATGAGGAATAAAAAACACTGTTTGTTACCATATTCCAATCCCAAATACCTGTAGTTGAGGCTTCTAAAGCAAACTGAAACCTTTCTTCCGAGATGCGTAATTTCAGCTCTTTGTCTTTCAAATCCGTAATATCGGAAACACGCCCAAAAAAGCTTATGCGACCATCAGGTGAAGCTTCGGATTTAGACGAAATTTTAAACCATCGCAATCCTTTTTTTGGCAATACTCCCCTAAACTCTATTTCCCATGGCAAAATACCTCTTTTTGCTTTTACTAAAGTTTGAAAAAACAAATCCCGGTCCTGCGGATAAACCCTTTCATAAATAATTATTTTAGTATCATTTGAAAAGTCATTAGCAGTCAATTCAAAGATTTCTTCCACTGATTTACTAACCAATGGAAATGAATAATTATTTTCTGAATCGATAATAAACTGAAAAATCAAATCAGGAATTTCAGCAAACAATTTCTTATAAAAGTCATTTACGTTCTGAGAATTTTCATTCTCATACAAATCGAAAACCATATGCTTATTTGTCTAAGATTGGGGAATCATTCTGAATAACAATATATTGCTTTTTCGGGAAAGTAAATGTTAAATATATAAATTTCGAAAAAATTATCTTCTTGGATGAAAAGTATGCATGATTCCTTTTAAGAAACTTCTGTCCAAATGCACATAAATTTCTGTAGTGGTTATTGATTCATGTCCAAGCATCAATTGAATTGAACGCAAATCGGCACCATTTTCAAGTAAATGTGTTGCAAAGGAATGTCTAAAAGTATGAGGGCTTATACTTTTATTTAAATTAATTTTTACTGCCAGATCTTTTATAATTGTAAAAATCATGGCACGTGTAAGTTGATTTCCTCTTCGATTCAAAAACAAAGTATCCTCATTACCTTTTTTTATTTTTAAATGAATCCTGACATCCTTTTGATAAATATCAATGTATTTTTGAGTAAAAGCACCAATAGGAACAAAACGTTCTTTATTACCTTTTCCGGTAATTTTTATAAAACCTTCGTCAAAAAACAAATCCGAAATTTTTAAAGACACTAATTCGGATACTCGAAGCCCGCAGCCATACAAAGTTTCCAGCATCGCCCGGTTTCTTTCACCTTCATTCGAACTTAAATCTATTGCATTAATCAAATTATCAATTTCCTCAACAGACAATGTATCTGGTAATTTACGTCCGGTTTTAGGACTTTCAATTAATTCTAAAGGGTTATCAACACGATAATCCTCAAAAACCAAATAGTTAAAAAAGCTTTTTAGTCCAGAAATTATCCGTGCCTGAGATCTTGGATTCACTTCCTTTGAAACGGAATATATAAACTGCTGAACCGTTTCTTCTGTAATCTTCAATGGTGAAACTTCAATTTGATTATTTTCTAAAAAATGACACAATCTTTCAATATCAAAACCATAGTTTTCGATTGTATTTTTAGACAAACCACGTTCGATTCGCAAATACGATTGATAGTCTTTTATATAGTTACTCCATTTCATATTACAAAGTAAACACTTTAAAGCATAAAAAAACCTTCCTGATCAGGAAGGTTTTAATATTAATTTTAATTACAAATTAGAATTTGTAAAGAAGACCAAAGTTGATTGATCTCAAATCAGCACCTAAACCAAAAGTATTAGTTTTGTCTGCTCCGTCACCTCCATTATCATTAGAAGTATAGCCTAATCCAGCCCAAGTAGCCTCTAAAGCAAAGTTACTTGACACGAAGTAGCTCAAACCTAATCCTAAATTTGCACCAATTTCATTTTCTTTAACATCAGCTAATTTGTTATCAACTGAACTGTAATCAACACCAAGTTCACCAAATAAAGAGAAATCAGAAGAAGGAGTAAAATAATATCTACCAAAAGCACCAACTGTTAATCTTGCTTCATCCTCAGTATCTGTAACAGCATTCTCTGCTTTGTCAGATCTGTATCCTAACTTACCGCCAATTGCGATATTATCTGTAACAAAAAAACCAACTTTAGGCTCAATTTCAAATCCTGAAGATTTATTATCTCCTGTTTTTTCTGAATTAATTCCAATAGCTCCAGAAACAAAAATACTTCCTTTACTGAAACCTTTTCCTGTAGACTCTTGTGCATTAGCAAATCCAAATGCTAAAATAGCAACCATTGATAAAACAATTTTTTTCATTTTTTTTTTGATAAATTAATTTGATTATTTAGTAGGACAAATCTATATAAATTAACATCTATAAACCAAATTTTATTGTAAAATAATCACACTAAAACGTTATAAAAATCTTATTAAAAGAAATAAAAAACTAAATATCAAACGATTACATTTTAAAATATCACCAAAAACCGTTAGACAAAAAATATTGCAATTATTAGTAAAATTCTCTCTTAATGTTAATTTTTATAAATTTACCTAATTATTTTCATCACAAAATGAAAATTTTAGAACTTAAAAAACAATAAATATAAGAAGGATGAGTTTTTAATTGTAGTAATTTGTATTAAATCAAATCTTAAAATTAACATTATGAAAAAAATACTTTTAGCAGCCGTTTTATTCCTGGCAGCATCGGCATCAATTCAGGCACAATTATTACAGATTGGGGTTAAAGCAGGGGTTAACTTTGCAAATCAAACCGGAGACGCAAATTTTGATGGAATAAATTTTAGCAAAGAAGGCATTACCAGTTATCATGCAGGTTTAGTTGCAGAAATTAAATTATTAGAAAGTTTTTCTGTTCAGCCTGAACTTTTATACTCTACGCAGGGAGCAACCTACAAAAATGCAGGAGAAGAATTCAAAAATGAATTAGGATATTTATCAATTCCTGTGATGGCAAAATTTTATCTAAGCGATTCATTCAGTTTGGAAGTTGGACCACAGGCATCCTTTTTATTAAGTGAAAGAAGTGATTTTGATGTAAAAGACGCAGAAACTTTTGAATTTGGTGTCAATGCCGGATTAGGGTTTAAGCTTACAAAGAATTTTTTCATTCAGGGTCGTTATGGTTTAGGGTTGACCGAAGCTTCAAAGAATGCTGACGTTAAAAACTCAGTAGTCCAATTATCAGCCGGATTTATGTTCTAAAAATATATCACATAGTTTTATAAAAACCGTTCTGTTAATTAGAACGGTTTTTTTATTTTTACCCAATTCAATGACAATTGCAAAAATCAATTGCAATGGCAATATCAAATATAATGTCAAGGCAATTAAAAAATCAATTTAATACAAAATCAAAAATATCTTACATATGAGAATTGCCATCATCAACGGACCCAATTTGAACCTTTTAGGAAAAAGAGAACCCGAAGTTTACGGAAGTCAGACTTTTAAAGATTATTTTGAAAGATTGGAACACAAATTTCCAAACGTTGAACTTTCCTATTACCAAAGTAATATTGAAGGCGAGCTGATTGGTAAAATTCAGGAAGTTGGTTTTACATTTGACGGAATCATTTTGAATGCCGGTGCTTATACACATACTTCGATTGGTTTAGGCGATGCAATAAAAGCCGTGACAACTCCCGTTATTGAAGTACATATTTCGAATACATATGCACGCGAAAGCTTCAGGCATCAATCGTATCTATCAGGAAATGCAAAGGGTGTTATTTTAGGTTTTGGTCTAAAAAGTTACGAATTGGCGATTCAGTCGTTTTTGTAAAATAGTAAAACTCTGGACTGAGCTAAAGACAGCCAGAGAAAAAGAGCTTCTACTCCGGTCAGCCCGATATACAATTTAACAAATTTTTAATAGGCTCGCCTTTAACATGTTTTATTTTTGTTAGAGAAAAATCTTTCATGAGAAACTATATATTATTTGCCTTTTTATTTTTTTCAATTTCTAACTTTGCTCAAATAAAAGGAATCATAACTGATGAGAAAGGAAATCCACTGCCTTTTGTTTCTGTTTTCGAAGAAAACACATATAGGGGAACAACATCAAATGAACAAGGAAAATATCAACTTAACGTAAAAGAAGTTGGCAAAAACAAAATTACTTTTCAGTCTTTAGGATTTAAAACACAAAAAATAACGGTTTCATCAGATTCGGAACCCATTGTTTTGGATGTAAAAATGCAGGAAGAAAGTTTTGCTTTGAATGAAGTGGTAATTGATCCCAAAAACAATCCTGCAAATGCAATTATCAGAAGCGCAATTGCAAATAAAAAAGAAAATTCCGAAAAAACATCCCGATATACTGCTGATTTTTATTCCAAAGGAATGTTTAAAGTCAAAGATTTACCCAAAAAGATTCTTGGGCAAAAAGTAGATCTTGGCGAAGATATGGCATCCAATTTAGATTCGACCGGAACAGGAATTTTATATTTGTCTGAAACTGTATCAAAGATCACTTTTGAGAAACCCAAAAAATTAAAAGAGAAAATCATTGCCTCAAAAATCTCGGGAAATAACAAAGGCTTCAGTTATAACACTGCCAGTTTATCCACTTATGATTTTTATGATAATACTTTAGAATTCGGCATCAATCTAATTTCGCCAATTGCAGATAATGCATTCAATTATTACAAATACAAACTTGAAGGCACTTTTTTTGATGCCAACAATCAGCAAATCAATAAAATAAAAGTAATACCCAAACGAGATAAAGAACCTGTTTTTGAAGGTTACATTTATATTGTTGATGATAGTTTTGCAATTTATGCAGTCGATTTAGACATAAAAGGGTATCGAATGAAAAATGAATTTACTGAAGTTATGACTTTAAAACAAAGCTTTAGTTATAATTCAAAAAATAAAATCTGGTCAAAAAACGCTCAGACGCTTTCTTTTAATGCTGGTGCTTTTGGCATTAAGTTTTCCGGGAATTTCAATTATGTATATTCTAATTATGAATTTCCGGATTCATTTGAGAAAAAGACTTTTGGAAATGAAATTGTTGCTTTTGAAGCAAACGCCAATAAAAAAGAGGAAACTTTCTGGAATGAAATTCGTCCCATTCCGTTAACGATTGAAGAAAGTACAGATTACACTAAAAAAGACAGTCTGCAGACGATTAGAAAATCTCAAAAATATACGGATTCCATTGATGCCAAAAACAATAAATTTAAGGTTTGGGATATTTTGACGGGCTATGATTACAAAAATACTTTTAAGCACAATTCTTTCGAATACAAAGGATTATTAAATATTACTTCCCTGAGTTTTAACACTGTCCAGGGCTTTAATTTAGATTCGGGTTTCTCTTTTAAAAAATGGAATGAAGAGGAAGGAAAAAGCACTTCGATAAGTACAACTTTTAATTACGGTTTTTCAGATGAGCGATTTCGCGTAGTTGGCGAGTTTAATCATCGGTTTAATGCTCTAAATTATGCCACAATTGGTATTTCCGGCGGTACAAAAGTTGCTCAGTTCAACAGTTTTGAACCCATAAGCAAATTGGTCAATTCTGTGAGTTCTTTATTTTTTAAAGATAATTACATGAAGCTGTATAATTTAGAATTTGCACAGATCAATTATTCGCAAGACGTTTTAAACGGAGTAAATTTGAATGGAAAAATCAGTTATGAGCAACGAAAACCTCTTTTTAATACAACCGATTATTCGTTCTTTAAAAAAGATGATTTTTATTCGTCTAACAATCCACAGGCACCAAATGATTTTGACACACCTGCTTTTGATGAACATCATTTGTTCAAAACTGCTTTAAGCGCACGGATCAATTTTGGAAATAAATATATTTCCAGACCAGACGGAAGGTATAATTTTAAAGATGAAAAGTATCCAACATTATTTTTAGCTTTTGAAAAAGCATTTGCCGCCAGCGAGAAAAAATATGAATTCGAAAGAATTGGTGCTTCAGTCCAATACGATCTATCATTAGGAAATAAAGGTTTATTAGGAATGAATTTGAGAGCGGGAAAATTCTTTAATGCCGAAAATATCGCTTTTATAGATTACAGACATTTTAACGGAAACCAAACCCACATTGGGACGAGCGATCGTTATCTTAATGTTTTTAACTTAATGCCTTATTATGCTAACAGCACCAATGACAGTTATTTGGAAATACATTTAGAGCACAATGATATGGGATTTATCATGAATAAAATTCCGTTATTGAATCTCTTAAAATCAACTATGAATCTCGGATTTCATTCGCTTGCAATTCCGGACAGAAAACCTTATTCTGAATTTACGGTTGGTTTAGACAATTTAGGCTTTGGAAAATTTAAATTATTCCGATTGGATTATGTTCATTCTTATCAAGGCGGTGTTCAACAAAATGGCGTTGTATTTGGAATGAAGATTTTGAATGTTTTGGATTAAACTCGCCTGAATATCCACAATATTGTCATTTCGACGAAAGGAGAAATCACTGAGGGAGAGCAATTTTCTATATTGCTAATGTAAGCTTCTTGTGTGACCTCTCCTTTCGTCGAAGTGACAAAAAGAAGCCAAAAATTATAATTAAATATAAATTATGCTTAATCCACAAGAAGGCTTTCATACTTATTATGTTTATATCATAACAAATAAGCATCGCTCTACTTTTTATATTGGAGTTACAAATAATTTAAAACTAAGACTCGAACAACATAAAGACAATCTAGAAACCGGAAGCAAAACTTTTGCATCAAAATACAACATCGAATTTCTGGTTTATTATGAAAAGTTCACTTGGATCCAGGAAGCAATTGCTAAAGAAAAAGAATTAAAAAAATGGAGAAGAGATAAAAAATTAAAATTAATTAAAGAATTCAATCCTGAATTTGAATTTTTAAATTATCATTTTGAATAAACAAACAATACTTGTCATTTCGACCTTTTTGGGAGAAATCGCATCCAATATTCAACTACTGTATTTCTCTGCTTGTGTGACTTCTCCTTCGTCGAAGTGACAAAAACGAGTCACTAAAAACCCTCTGAACCTTTACCACTTTGAACCTTCAAAAATCAATGATAATCATCCGGTTCAATATGAATTAAAACATTCCCTAATTGAGGTATTTTTTCTTTTAAGATATCTTGTAATTTATGTGATAATTCATGTCCTTCTTTTACAGATATTTTTGCTGATACAATGGCATGAAGATCTACATGATACCGCATTCCCGTTTTACGAATAAAACATTTTTCAGTTCCTAAAATTCCATCAACAGCTAAGGCAGTTACTCGAATTTCTTCGACTAAATCATCATTTAAATGCTCATCCATAATTTCGCCAAGTGCTGGCCTGAAAATTTTATAACTGTTGTATAGGATAAAAAAAGCAGCAAAAAGTGCCGCCCAGTCATCTGCAGATTCATATCCTTTTCCCATAAACAGTGCAATAGATATTCCGATAAATGCCGCTACAGAAGTTATGGCATCACTACGATGATGCCAGGCATCAGCTGCTAATGACGAACTATTGATTTGCTTGCTGCGTTTCATTACCAATCGAAATGAATATTCTTTCCAGATAATAATAGCTCCTAAAACATATAATGTCCATGATTTTGGCAAATCATGTGGAGTTTGAATATTGGCAATACTTTCATATCCAATAATAGTTGCTGAAGTAATTAAAAATCCGACTACTAAAAAGGTAATTAATGGTTCAGCACGGCCATGACCATAAGGATGATTTTCATCAGCCGGTTTATTAGAATATTTGATTCCGAATAGAACCAGACAAGACGAAAATATGTCCGTAGTTGATTCGATCGCATCGGCAATCAGGGCATAAGAATTGCCAAAAAAACCTGCCAGCCCTTTTAAGATGGCCAAGCAGGTGTTTCCAGCTATACTAAAGTAAGTAGCTTTTATAGCTTTTTGTTCATTCGTCATTTGAGACTTTTATCTACGCTCTCACGATTTTTGCTCCAATTGCTCTTAAACGCTCATCGATACGCTCGTATCCACGATCGATTTGTTCAATATTTTGAATTGTACTTGTTCCCTTTGCAGAAAGTGCAGCAATTAATAATGAAATCCCCGCACGAATATCAGGAGATGACATTGTTGTAGCTTTTAATTGAGATTCGAAATTATGTCCCATAACCACCGCTCTGTGCGGATCACATAACATAATTTTCGCACCCATATCAATTAATTTATCTACGAAAAACAAACGGCTTTCGAACATTTTCTGGTGAATCAAAACATCTCCTTTTGCTTGAGTTGCCACAACCAAAACAATACTCAATAAGTCAGGTGTAAATCCTGGCCAAGGAGCATCCGCAATTGTTAAGATCGAACCGTCAATATCTGTTTTTACTTCGTACCCGTCTGTATGGGCAGGAATATAAATATCATCTCCGCGTCTTTCGATTGTAATTCCAAGTTTTCTAAATGTATTCGGAATCAAGCCTAAGTTTTCCCAGCTTACATTTTTAATTGTGATTTCACTTTTTGTCATAGCTGCAAGACCAATCCAGGAGCCAATTTCGATCATATCCGGTAAGATTCTGTGCTCACATCCACCAAGGCTTTCAACACCTTCGACAGTCAATAAGTTAGATCCAACTCCGGTAATTTTAGCTCCCATTGAGTTCAGCATTTTACACAATTGCTGTAAATATGGTTCACAGGCAGCATTATAAACAGTAGTTGTTCCTTTTGCCAAAACAGCAGCCATTACAATATTTGCTGTTCCGGTTACTGATGCTTCATCAAGTAACATATCTGTTCCTTTCAATCCTTCTTCCGGTGATTCTACTCCATAAAAGTGATCTTCTCTGTTGTATCTGAATTTTGCCCCAAGATTAATAAACCCTTCAAAGTGTGTATCTAATCTGCGACGACCAATTTTATCACCACCCGGTTTTGGAATATATCCTTTTCCGAAACGTGCCAAAAGCGGTCCAACAATCATAATAGAACCACGAAGCGCCCCTCCTTCTTTCTTGAAAGCTTCGGTTTCTAAATATCCAACATTAACCTCATCAGCCTGAAACGTAATCGAACCCGGCTCATTGCGTTGGATTTTTACCCCTAAATTACCCAACAAAGTAATTAATTTATTGATGTCAATAATATCGGGAATATTATTAATTTTTACTTTATCTCCCGTTAAAAGCACGGCACATAAAATTTGTAATGCTTCGTTTTTTGCTCCTTGCGGAGTAATTTCTCCTTTTAAAGGAATTCCTCCTTCGATTTTAAAAATTCCCATATATTCTTTTTAAGGTTCTGAGTTACTGAGATTCTAAGGTTCTAAGTTTTCTCTTTAAAAAAGACTTAGCAACTTAGTTACTTAGCTGCTTAGCAACTTTTTTTTATTTCTGATTGTTGTTTTTTTGAAATGGCTTTGGTTTTCCCGGTCCTTTATTGTTTTTGTTGCCTTGAATTTTTGGTTGTCCGGGCGGTGTAATTTTATTTGACATACGTTTGTTGGTACGCAGTAAATCAGTTGTGTTTAAAAGTTCTTCTGTGCTTTGCAACAAGTTGATTTTCCCTCCGGATAATTCAAATAAATGTTCAAAAATCACATCGTCTTTCACTGTGTCTTTGTTCCAGCTTAAATACGATTTTTTCATGTGATTGGCGATTACCAGCACCAATGCATTTTTCATCTCCCCTTCCTCCCATTTATTGGCAACATCAATCATATATTTGATGTTATTACCATAAAATCTGTATTTTGGAAAGTTTTGAGGATACTGTAAAACATCCGGTTTTAGCTGTAACACATCACGTGACGGAATAGGATATGGCGATTCTACATCTAATTTAAAATCAGACATGATAAAAAGCTGATCCCATAATTTATGTTGAAAATCAGGCACATCACGCAAATGCGGATTCAGACTTCCCATAACCTGAATGATGTATTTCGCCGCTTTGTTGCGCGTTTCAGCATCTTCAATAATGGTAGCCTGATCGATCAGTTTTTGCAAATGACGACCATATTCCGGAATAAGTAAACGTTGTCTTTCAGAATTATATTCTAAGTTGAAAACAACGTCATTCGCGACTTCTTTTTTATATTTTTCGACCATAAGTTATAATGAAACTATACCTTCTATTGTAGAAACTTCTTTGTATTTACTGATGATTTCATCAGCACTGTTCATCGTTACATCTACAGAAACACTGGTAAATTTACCTGTTTTAGATTTTGTTGTTTTGATAACCGCACCCATTCTGTCAAAAGCTTTTTCAACCCGCTCCACATTATCGGCTACGGTAGGCACTATAAATTTATACAAATATTCTGCCGGCCAAGTGTTTGAATTGTCTAACTCAACCTTTAATCTTTCGTAAAATTCAGCGGTATTTTTTTCTTTATCGTTCTCCATTCGTAATTAAAAATAAACGCAAATATACGGTTTTGATTTCAGATTTTTTATATTGAAAAAAGATATTAATACGTGTATTTTTTTCACCACGAATTACACTAGTTTGCACTAATTATTATTACGAATAAACTTAGATATAAAGTTATGAATACAAGAGTCATATTGTCCTTAGCTATTTTAGTATTATTTATTCAGTGTAAAGAGCAAAAAACTAAAAAAGATACAACTAAAAAGGAACAAATTACTGCGCAAAATACATATAATTTTATTGGAACCGGAAGTATCAAATTTCAATTATTCTCTGACAGCAGCTATATTTTTACCGTAATACAAAAAGATTTTGATTATGAAAAAATCGAAAAATATAAAGGATTTTGTTATTTAAAAAGTGATACTTTATACTTCATGCCTATTAAGTTTAAATTTAATCGAAGTGAAAAAGCAGTAATTAAAAACAATTTCATCGAATTTGTTGATGGTGAATCACCTTTAAAAATAGAAATTAAAAAAAATCTATTTCACACAAAAGCCAAATTAGATCTTAAAAAATATAATGGTTACGCGTTTTTTACTTTTAATCCAGAATTTCAAAGATTCACATATTATGGTTATAAGCCCAAAACTATAAAACCTTCTGATTTAAATCAAAGTGAATTAATTGAACTTGATAAAATCCTACAACGATGTTTTAAAGAAAACGCTTCTAAACTAAGAAATATCAATCAATATGTCAAACAATGTGTTGTTGTGATAAATGAGAAACAAGAAAAAGAAGTTTGGATAGCATGTTATTGCAAAGATCCTTACAATAAAGAATCCTATAAATATTCTTTAATTAGAATGAATGACGGAGGAGAATGCAACATTAATTTAAAAATCAATTTAACCATTCATAATTACTCAGATTTAAATATTTCTGGTCGGGCATAAATTTATTTTTCTGCAGATTTTAAGATCACTCCCGAAAACAAAACCATGTTTCCTACCTAGCCCTGATTGAGGTGATATCCTTTTGTGGCAGGGTTTGCCATAAAAGATATAGCCGAAAGCAGGAACCCATATCCACTGAAAATGCTAAATTATTCGCTTTTGACAAATATTCTTTTTAATTACAAATAACTTTAGGTAAATTTGTGCTTTATTTTTAGAATAGTGCAAAAAGAAATCATAGTTCTCCTTGGCGGTCCTGGTACAGGAAAATCTACTCTTATTAACGAATTAGTCGCTCGTGGCTATTGCTGTTACCCTGAAATTTCAAGACAAGTTACACTCGAAGCACAGCAACGTGGAATCGATCAATTGTTTTTGGAACAGCCTTTATTATTTAGTGAAATGCTGCTGGAAGGACGCATCAAGCAATACGAAAAAGCTCTTAAGGAACCTGATAATGTGGTTTTTATTGATCGCGGAATTCCTGATGTTGTGGCCTATATGGATTATATTGGTGATGAATATCCAGAATCTTTTAGAGAAGCATGCGAGGATTATAAATACTCAAAAACTTTTATTTTACCACCTTGGGAAGAAATTTATATGAGCGACACTGAGCGTTACGAGAATTTTGAACAGGCTGTAACGATTCAGAATCATCTTATTGAAACATATAAAAAATACGGCTACGACTTAATAGAAGTACCAAAAGATACGGTTGAAAACAGAATTCTTTATATCTTAGATAAAATTTAGTCGTGTTTTAAAGTTGCGAAACTAGAAACTGCTTTCTAAATTTTTTAACTTTAAAACGAGACCAATGCCAGAAGCGCAAGAAATTCTTTTAAAATACTGGAAACACGAAAATTTCAGACCTCTCCAAAAAGAAATTATTGATTCGGTTTTGGATGGTCAGGATACTTTTGCTTTGTTGCCAACCGGGGGAGGAAAATCGATTTGTTTTCAGGTTCCGGCCATGATGCAGGACGGAATTTGTCTGGTGATTTCGCCTTTGGTAGCACTGATGAAAGATCAGGTTGCGAATTTACAGAAAAGAGAAATTAAAGCTATTGCGCTCACAGGTGGAATTCATACAGAAGAGATCATTGATCTTCTGGATAATTGCCAGTTCGGGAATTACAAGTTTTTATATCTTTCGCCTGAAAGATTACAATCGGATTGGATTTTGGAACGTATCAAAAATTTGCCTATTAATTTAATTGCGATTGATGAAGCGCATTGTGTTTCGCAATGGGGACATGATTTTCGTCCGGCATACCTGAAGATTTCAGAACTTAAAAAATTCTTTCCCAAAATTCCTTTTTTAGCTTTGACTGCCACAGCGACACCAAGAGTCATTGAAGATATCAAAACCGAATTAGGATTAAAAGACACAAAACTTTTTCAGCAGTCTTTTGCCAGGGAAAATATCGCGTACATGGTTTTTGAAGTTGAAGATAAAATGTATCGCGTTGAACAAATCCTGAAGAAAAACCCACAACCTTCTATTATATATGTGCGAAACAGAAAATCATGCCTGAATCTTTCGACACAATTGCAGTCGCTGGGTTTTAGGGCAACTTATTATCACGGCGGACTTTCGTCTAAAGAAAAAGATAAAAATATGCAGCTGTGGATGTCGGAAGAAGCACAGGTTATTGTGGCAACAAATGCTTTTGGAATGGGAATTGACAAAGCCAATGTAAAAACGGTTATTCACACACAACTTCCTGAAAACATAGAAAATTATTATCAGGAATCCGGAAGGGCCGGAAGAAATGGTGGTAAATCTTTTGCAGTTTTACTGACCAATTCATCAGACACCAATCAAACGGAACAACAGTTTTTGAGTGTTCTGCCTGATAAAAAGTTTCTGAATATAGTTTACGTCAAACTTTGCAACTATTTTCAGATTGCTTATGGCGAAGGTTTAGACGATTCATTTTCGTTCAAACTGAATCACTTTTGCCAGAAATACGACTTCCCTACCCTAAAGACTTATAATGCTTTACAGTTTCTGAATCAGCAGGGAATAATTACAATGTCTCAGGAATTCTCAGAAAAGATTACGATGCAGTTTTTAATCGAATCCAAAGAAGTCATTCGATACATTAGCCTGAATCCGAACGAAGAAGAAATTATTTTGGCTATTTTGAGAACTTATCCGGGGATTTACGAAATGAAAGTTGCTTTTAATCTTTCCTTAATTGCAAAAAAATCGAATCACACTGAAGAACAAGTTTCTGCCGTTTTAGAAAAATTAAGAGAAAAAGAAATTATTGAATATAAATCTAAAAATAACGATGCTACCATATTATTCAATGAAATTCGGGAAGATGACCGAACGATAAACAGGGTTTCTAAATATTTAGAAAGACAAAATCAACTTAAAAAAGATCAGCTTATGTCTGTTCTTCATTATATAAAGGAAGACAAGACCTGCAAAAACCGATTAATTCTGGATTATTTTGGAGAAAAGACCGAAGCCAATTGTGGTGTTTGTTCTTATTGCATCACGAAAAAAGGTAAAATCACCGAAGCTGATTCGATTGCTGACAAAATTCTGGCATTATTAAAAACAGCAGCTTTAACATCAAGGGAAATTCAGACCCAAATAAAAATGGATGCGAATGATATTATTTTGGTGCTTCAGGAATTACTGGAAAACAATCATATTACCATATTAGCGAATAATAAATACACTTTAAAATCATAATGGAAAAATTGAGAATTATATTTATGGGAACTCCTGAATTTGCTGTAGGCATTCTGGATACCATTATTAAAAACAATTACGATGTTGTCGGTGTGATTACCGCTGCAGATAAACCTGCAGGACGCGGGCAAAAAATAAAATATTCGGCAGTGAAAGAATATGCACTGGCGAACAACCTTACTTTATTACAACCAACTAATTTAAAAGACGAAAGTTTTTTAGCTGAACTAAAAGCCTTAAATGCTAATTTACAAATTGTGGTTGCTTTTAGAATGTTACCAAAAGTAGTTTGGGAGATGCCGAGTTTTGGCACTTTTAATCTTCATGCTTCTTTATTACCAAATTATCGTGGTGCAGCGCCTATTAACTGGGCTATTATTAATGGGGAAACCAAAACCGGTGTTACGACTTTCTTTATTGATGATAAAATAGATACCGGGGCAATGATCTTAAATTCGGAAATTACGATTGAACCAACAGAAAATGCCGGTCAATTACACGATCGATTAATGCATTTAGGAAGTCAGACTGTTATTGATACTTTGCAGGTTATTGAGAAAGGAAATGTTACTACAACAATTCAGGAAGACAATGCTGAAATTAAAACGGCTTATAAACTCAATAAAGAAAATTGTAAAATCGACTGGACAAAATCCGGAGATGAAATCAATAATCTGATTCGGGGTTTAAGCCCATATCCTGCAGCGTGGTGTTTTCTAAAAGACAAAAATGAAGAATTAAGTATCAAAATATATGAAGCAAAACTGATTGAAGAAGTCCATTCTTATGAAATTGGAAGCCTGATTAGCAGCAAAAAAGAAATTAAAATTGCTGTTCAAAATGGCTTTATTCAGCTTTTGAGTTTGCAATTACCCGGAAAAAAGAGAATGCAAGTAGCGGAATTATTAAATGGAAGTGCTTTTTCGGAGACAGCAAAAGTCTATTAAGCTCAGTAAAACAGGGGTTTTTACCTGTTTTTGACCGACAAACAACACGTTTTATGAACAAAAAAAGCAAGTTATTAACAATTTTTACTAAATTTAAAGAAAACACTTGCAAGGAACGGATTTCCTGCTAAATTTGTGTATTAACAATTTTTTTTTTAACCAACAATTAATAACTAATTATTATGAACAAATCAGAATTAATCGATGCTATCGCTGCTGATGCAGGAATTACAAAAGCTGCGGCTAAATTAGCTTTAGAATCTTTTTTAGGTAATGTAGGGTCAACTTTGAAAAAAGGAGGAAGAATTTCATTAGTAGGTTTTGGATCATGGTCAGTATCAGCCAGAGCTGCCAGAGACGGTAGAAATCCTCAAACAGGAAAAACTATTCAAATCGCTGCTAAAAATGTAGTTAAATTTAAAGCTGGAGCTGAATTAGAAGGTGCAGTGAACTAAGTAAGAAAGTTCCCTAAACTTATAATATAATCAAAACCTTCCACATGGAAGGTTTTTTTATACGGTTTAACGATTTTATTTGGGATTTTAAATATTTTATGATTAAATTTAATAAAAATTGTAGCCGTATGATTTCAGAAAAATTAAAAAAAGGACACCTGCTTATTGCCGAGCCTTCTATAATTGGAGATTTATCATTTAATAGATCGGTAATTTTATTAGCAGACCATAACAAAGAAGGATCAATAGGTTTTATCATCAATAAACCATTAAAATATACTATTAATGATTTAATACCTGAAATTGATGCCTCTTTCAAGATATATAATGGAGGGCCTGTAGAACAGGATAATCTTTATTTCATTCACAATATTCCAGAATTAATTCCGAATAGTGTTGAGATTTCTAATGGAATTTATTGGGGAGGTGATTTTGAATCAACCAAAGACTTAATAAACGACGGATCTATCAATAAAAACAATATTCGTTTTTTCTTAGGATATACCGGTTGGGACGAAAATCAGCTTGAAAATGAAATGCAGGGCAACTCCTGGATTATTGCCGATAATAATTATAAAAATAAAATTATCGGAAAATCTACCACCCATTTTTGGAAGGAACAAATTATTGAGCTGGGAGGCGATTATCTTATTTGGTCAAATGCACCTGAAAATCCATATCTGAATTAATTTTCAGAAATGGATTCATTCAGTTTTTGCACTAATAAATGAGCCACATTATTCGTAAACTCTTTTTTTCGGTATTTTGTTATCGGCTGTATTCCCGTGATTACGTTTGTCAGAAATAATTCGTCAGCTTTTTGAAGATCGAAAGGCGAAATTATTTCTTCAACAACTTCAATCCCTTCTGTTTTTTTAGCCAAAGCCAAAATTTGCCTGCGCATTACTCCATTTAGGCAGCCTTCAGAAATTGGCGGGGTAATTATTTTTTTGCCAATCACCATAAATAAGTTTCCCTGTAAAGCTTCAACAACATTTTTAGCATCATTAAGCAAAATACAGTTTTCAAAACCATTTTCACTGGCAAAAATACTTCCGGTAATATTAATCATCTTATTAGTTGTTTTAATGGATGATAATAATTGTCTGGACACATAGAAGTCTTTATACAAATCAACTTCATAATGAGACTCATTTAAAGCATAAGAAGCATTTTCAAGCGAAGTTGTGTGAATCAAAAAAGAAACCTCGTTCGTTTGAGGTAAATATAATCCGCCATTATTTCTAAAAACAGTAATTCTTGCTCTGGCCGATGCAGAAAATCCATTTTCCTGAACCACTTTTAAAATTTGTTCTTCAAAGTATTCCATTGTAAAATTCATCGGAATCTCCATTCGAACAACACGCATAGAAGCCATTAATCTAAAATAATGATCTTCAAGAAATAAAATTTTATTGTTAACTATCTTTACTGTTTCAAAAACACCGTCTCCATACAAAAATGCCCTGTTTTGAGTTAGTATATTATCGCCCTGCGCTATTATGTTTCCGTTAAAATTGATCATAAAAAAACCCTGAATTTTGTTCAGGGCAAATATAAGTCATAAAATAGAATTTTACTAAACTGATCCTATTAGATGTTTCAAATCCGAAATTTGATTCTCCCACAATTGTTTAGCTTCTCCTACTTCCTCTTTTTCAGCAAAATCGATAACCATTAATGACACATCTTTTGTTAATTCATCGACTAATATATGTAGTTCAAAAAAATACTCAGTGTCTTTACTAGCTTCATCTACCCATTTGAATTTTACTTTTTCACCGGTTTTTTTCGAAGCCAAACGCGCTTTTTCCTGCGAATCATTCCAGATAAAAGTAAAAAACTCACCTCGAGAATTTACATTATCAGCAAACCATTCAGACAAACCGGACGGAGTTGATATATATTGATATAATAACTGAGGAGAAGAATTAATCGGAAACTCTATTTCGTAGCGTATTTTTGAATCCATGTGATGCGTTTAATTTTTTTGGAAATATAAGAATATCTGTTCAAAAAAAAAGGTTTTTTAAAAATATTTTTTTTTCTTTGATTTATGCTTGTCAGCTTTAATATAATTTTTATATTTGCACCCGCAATGAGGAACTCGGTTCCCGATGCAATATTGGCGAGGTAGCTCAGTTGGTTAGAGCGCAGGATTCATAACCCTGAGGTCACGGGTTCAACTCCCGTCCTCGCTACAAGAAGGAAATAGCTTAAAACCCACTCCCAACAAGGGTTTTAAGCTTTCTTCAATCACTTTCGAAATGTGTAGTTACATTAAACGACAATGTAAACGGCAATGTAAAACTACACAATCAATGAAAAATTTACCTAATGGATGCTCATGCACTGAATTGTGGGTATCGCCTGAAAACTGGCAAACAACAACGTCAAAAGCTTCTTTAAAAAAACAATGGTACGTCCAATGCGATTACTATGATCCATTATTTAAAGAAAAATATCCAAAGGGATTTCCGTTCCGGAGAAAGCTAAATAAAATAAAAACTCTTGAAGGCCGAAGAGCTGCAGCAAAATTACTTTTAGAAGAAATTCCTAAGCTTTTTGAAGAAATGGGGTATAATCCCATAACCAAACAATATATGATTGAGACGGAATCTGAGCCAGAACCTGAAGATAAATATTTAACTGAAATTTGCCCAGACACTCCTTTTTTAACTGCATTGGATTTAGCACATAAAAGCATTAAAGTTGTAGAATCAACTTATAATGATATAAAATATATGCTTGATAGATTCAAAGTAGCCGCTCAACAGTTGAGGTTTGAAGAAATAAAAATATATGATATAAAAAGAAAACATATCCGTTTTACATTGGATCAATTAGAAAAAACAGAAGAGAGTTTCTCAGCTCACAAATTCAACAAGTATCGCGGATATCTTTCTACACTTTATAAAGAGTTGATGGAATATGAAGCTGTTGAGAGTGATATTATTTTGGAAATTAAAAAGCGTGTTCATGAAACACAAATAAGAGAAATTCTTACTGAAGAACAGAGAAAATATGTTAATGAACATTTAAAAAATAACTTTCCTGACTTTTGGAGATTTACAATTTTATTCTTCCATTCTGGTGGTCGTATTACTGAGCTACTAAACTTAAAAGTTGATGACATTTCGTTAGTCAATCAAAGATATCGTGTTCTTATAAAGAAAGGAAAGCAAAATAAATGGGTTGAACGTGTAATAAAAGATGTTGCAATGGATATTTGGATTAAATCTCTTTATGGAGCGAAAAAAGGAGATTATTTATTTTCTCGTGGATTGGTTCCTGGTCCTACTACTATTCGTAGGGAACAGATAGATAGACGTTGGAGAACACATGTAAAGAAAAAGTTGAATGTTACTGCTGATTTTTACAGTTTGAAACATTTAAATCTTGACCAAACGGCTGCTATGTTATCTTTGAAGGATGCAGCTGCTATGGCTAATCATACATCTACAAAAATGGTTGAGAAGCATTATGCTGTTGGAGAAAAAGAACGTCAATTTGAAAGGCTAAAAACGCTTAATAATAAATTTGCATAATGGAAATACCTGATATCATAATCTCATTAATAATACTCGCTTTAGTATTTACTATACTTTGGAATAAATTTAAAGGAAATCCAAGCAATAAATATCATAACGATAGCTGGAAAAAAAGAAAAAGCGGCCGTTAGTGGTCGCTTTTTCATTATTAATTGTAATAATAAGTTATAAAATATTGTCTTGTCAACTTTTATACCAAAGTTAAATCGCTAAGTTCATTTGCTAATTTGTGTAATCCTTTGGATATTTGCTCCATTTTATCTCCAGATAAAGGTGCTAATCCTTTTGTGTATTGTCGGAATAAACTTTGATTTATTTCTGCATAATGTTCTGCAAAAGCAGATTTATTAATCACATTGAAATAATCAAATACTTGCTCTAAATCTATCTCATAGGATAATTCAAAATCTCCTATCGTAACGGTTTCTCCTTTTTCCTGTAAATACTCTACATGATATTGAAGGACTTCGTTAAAATTTTCTTTTAATTCAGATATGCTACTCCCGACTGTAGCTAATCCATTTGTTTCTTTTGCATAAGCGGAAAAACCGGTATTAGTTTTCTCGATTATGACTGTTATCCTGCTTTTTTTTGCTTTCATAATACTTTTTGTGATTGTTTTTTTTGGTTTTTAAAAATCAACAGGACTATTTAAGCCCTGCTGATTTTAAGATACTGTTTAAAGTACCGTTTGCCATTTCTTTACTCCCATGTCTTGGTATGGTAAGTTGACCCGGCTTGTTGGCATGTCTATATAAATCATGGTTTGCACCGCTCCTATGTAGATACCAACCATCTTTTGTGAGTATTTTTAATAACTCATTGACTGATGCCATTTAAATTGGTTTTAGGTTAGACAATATTTTAAAGAACTTCCTTATTACTCAACAAATATATAACAATATTGTTATATAACAATATTGTTATAGTGTTTTTTTTAAAATATTTTAAAATAAAAAAGCGCTTCATTTCTGAAACGCTTCAATTAACTAACCAAAAAACAATAAAACTATTCTATTTCTGTAAAATCTACAAAGTAGTTTTTACCCGGTTTAAACACTCCGTCCGCTGGCGCATCATTTGTAATATTCACCTCTATACTGCCATTAGGGGTATATTTTGTGAAATCCGCATTTTCTTCAGCAGTTCCATATACTGCTCTTAATTTAGCTGTTTTACTTCCTTCGAAATTTGTAACTGATTCACAAACGAATTTTGCTCTTACTACTGGCATAACTTTTATATTTATTTATTCACTCCTACTCATTAGCTTTTCGGATCCCGCTATTTTTTCTTTTCAATTTTCATCACCCTGCTTTCGCCACACTCATCAAAATTTATTGATGTAAATTCCTTTTTACCAAATAACCGGGTTTTAATTCCTAAAAATTTCCATTGTCGGCGCTCCCAATAAGCAACAGCATCAGACTTATTTTTAAATTCACGATCATTCACCACAACTTTCAATTTCTGTCCATCAAACGAAACAATTCCATCAACAGTTAGACATTTAGTTGTGTCGCTCCAGGTTTGTTCTTTCGGAATACTGTTTTTGATTGCAGCTACCAACCCAGACACATCAGTTTCGCGCTTTGAAGTATCACGATATTTATAAGAATTAGAAACAATGCTTTCAATTCGGCTTACTTTTATACCGGCATTATCAAGCTTCTTTTTTAAATCTGAATTTTGATACTGAAGATAATCTTTAATCTCGTTAGCCGTCAAAATTTGAGTTGTAAAACGCAAACTATCAGACTTTCGTAACTGGCTTGCATTTTCGGTTTGCCTGGAATTTTCTAATTTTTGGAACTGATAATCTTTATAAAACCAAACCACAGCAATCACTAAAGCAATTACTGCGATGTATTTTATATTTTTCCAAATCAAACTTAACGTAATCATGGATGAACGAAAATTGCAGTTTTCTTATTTCGGTTTCTTCTCATAACCGAACCGCCGTTACTATCATTTCCGACAGCCGTATTACCCTCAATTGTTTCAAATGTGTCGGATGTTAGCCACCTTACAAATATACCGGTATGATCATATCTTCCGTCTGAATTCCAATCAAAAAATACAATATCACCTTCAACCGGTGTACTGGTTATTTGATTCATTTTTTTAAAGTATGCTACAGCCGTTTGACATCCGGCATATCCTTTTGAAAATCCAATTTTTGGTAACATAAAACCTGCCTGAGCATAACACCAACTTACGAAAATTCCACACCAAGCAACACCATCAAGTCCAAACCATTTACTATATTTAGTTTTATTTGAATTGGCTGGCTTTTCTGTTTGTCCAATTTCTTTTTCCGCTATTCTTATTATTTCGTTCATAATTATTCTTCTTTAAATTCTTTTTTAATTTCTTTATAAGACCTGAAAACTGAAAATATTTTATCAATTAAATCATAACCCAATTTTTTCACATTCTCCATAACAATTGAATGAACTTCAAAAACACAGCATATAGCTATTACAACAATTGTTATTGTCCACTTTTCATCAGAAAAAGAAAGCAGAAACGACTTTATCTTAAACATGCTTTGAATTGTTTTAGTTCCAATTATAGCAAACATATACATGGTCATTTTTAGCAACGAAAGACGTAATTTTTCACTTTCAATCACATTATAATAAAACTTTATCTTAAAAAGTAAACGTGCAAAATATTTATGATCCGTAGTATCTTTCGTAGCAAATTGCCCTTTCTTTTTTGCGGCATCTTTTGCAATTTTAAATGAAACCAAAATCCCCGTTAAAAAATCTATAATTAATAAAACTCCCAAAAGCATTAATACTTGTTTTTCAATATGTAAAGTCGATATTAATGCAAGAGTAGGAATTGAAAGGGCAATTCCTTTTGATGTTGTGCTTACTTTTTTAGCAGTCAGTAAAGGCTTTGCCAAATAGTTTATATAATTAGAAATATCCATATGCTTAATTATTTTCGTGGTAAAATTTATCTTCAATACTAACAGCATCAACACAATGATTCTTTCCAAGTACTTTGTCTAAAAAAATACGCATTTTGGTATCTTTTATATGTAATAAAATTAATCCTGTTACAGCCGATATGGTTTGATACCACTTGCCATATTTAATAGATCCTGTAATCTTAAAACAATCATTCAACAACTCACCAGCCCCAGCATTTGCCAGACCATCTAAAATTAGATTTACACTTCTCAGGATTGGAGTAAACTGTTTTGAAAAGGAATAATCCAATTTCCATATGTGTTTACCGCAGGTATAAATTATACCTACTACAAATAGTAATGGAAATATTAAAATTGCCATTATAAAAAGTCCGATTTCGATTATTAGTTTTTTCATTCTGCTGTGAATTCCCAATCAATTGGTGTTAGTCCATAGATAGTATTTCCGCTATCTAGTAAATTTGTCTGAGTGTCGAGCATCAAACCTATTTTCATTTTTTTGCGCTCTCGTTCCGTTTTTGGCAGCAATAAAACTTCTGGGAAATTATCTTCGATGTAAGAATCTAAATAATTAATTTCGTCAGCAGTTTTAGTTACCGATTTGGAATCACGATATGTTTTATTTCCGTCCTCATCCACAACCCAATCAGTAACTGTGAACGTTGTTGCTCCTGATTGGTCAACAATTGGATTTGTCAATTCTATTCTTATTTTTCCTGATTTTTGACTTCTTGAATAATACAAGATAATCTCCTTTGTTTGTATCATAATTTAATATGGATAAGTTCTACTATTACCTCCGTTATATACATAGTCTATTTCAGACTGATTCAACGCTTTATTTTTAGAAACACCTACTTCTTCTATATATCCCTGATGTCTCAAATAAGGGCTTGATAAATCCCAAGAATTCAAACCTATCCTAACGCCATTTGTGCCATTTGTCATTCCAGTATATGTGCCACTATTATTATTTGAAACAGTTTGTAAAACACTGTTTATATAAAATTTCATCCCAGCATTTGTTTTAGATCCATCATCTGTATAAACTAAATTATACCAAGTATTTAAAGAAAAAGGATTCGCCATTTTTATACCCTGATAAATAGAACCGGAAGCATTAAACTTAAAAAACTTTAATTCTCCCTCGTGCAACACAAGCTGCCATTCATTATTCGTACCTGTACCTCGTTTATTTATTAACCAATTACCATAAGTACTCCCACTTATTGCTACAGTAAAAACTGTAAAATTTACCCACATAGACATAGAAAAAGCAAGATCATTCACTCCGTCAGTAAATGAAAAACTATTTGTGTCGGCTATATCTATTCTATCAGTTGAACTATCAAATCTGGCCGCACTCCCTGTTTTTCCAGCAACATAATCAATTCCTGTAGCTGATCCGTTAGGACTTAAACCTGTTGATTCATTTGCGTTTCCATCCAGCTTATAATATGCTGACAAAGAAGCGTTAATTCCTTTTTTATTGCCTAATATTTGTCTTTGAAATAAATTCATAATTAAATAGTTCCAGCCGTTAAATATTCGTTCGAATTTCCAGTATTTAAAAAAGTACAGCTTAGTTTTTCTGCCATTGTGGTACCAACATTGTTAAGCAATGTTACTGAGCCCCCAAGTGACATTGTTAAAGTACAACTCGCTTTTGTTGCAATTGTAACTCCGAAATTAGTTGCCAATCCATTAGGAAGTGTAACTGTATAAGATCCTGTAAGCAAAAGAACCTTTCCGTTATGAGTATCATCCAAAGTGGTATTTCCGCTTATTATTACTACTGGCGTATATCTTGGAGAATAAAGATTGTCGTTGTAAGTTTTAAAAAATGCTTTAAAATTAGTGAGAGAAACCTTTTTTTGTTTATTAGAATCAGCTGAATCAACTACTGAAATACTATCGGCATCAACAGGAGTAGTTTTTGATGTTAAAGAATTTACAAAAGTTCCGAATATTGAATCAGTTAATTTTTGTTGAAAATATGCAATTGCCCCAGCAATGTGTAAATACAAAGATGTAGAAGCTTCATTTCCGACAACCGTTCCAGTTTTATTTGAAGTATTTTCTTTACCTGAAATTGCTGAAGTTATTAAGGCATTAACAGCAGAATTGAAATCTGATAAATCAGAAGAAGTGATAACTACATTTCCTGTCCTACCCGCTACAGTATTAACTCTGTCTGTGTAATCAGCTAAATACCAATTTGAAGCATAAGTAGAAGTACTCGCATTATCCACAACAGCAATTATTCTGTCACCATTGTTAAATTTAACTCCGTCAATAGTAGTTTCAGTTACACCATTAACTAAATAACTCCAGCCAGCTTGTGCAACTCCTGAACCTGGAAATACTCCAGTAGTCTGATCCCAAGTTCCTTTAAGCACAACAGCTGCATCCAACTCATTTACACGAGTCTCAATATCATCTAAATTAACCGCTTGAGTAATTGTAATGAACGATACTTTATTCTTTTCAGCGGTTGTATAATCTTCTGTACTTAGTCCTTTTCCGGTAACTTTATCAACTTTCAAGTCAACATCTTCCATTAAAGCAATAATACCATCTTTACCTTGAAGTTGCTGTATATAATCTCCAATTACATCACTAACAGCAGTAATTGAGACACTTCCATTATCTTCAGATTCTTGGTTTTTATAAAACCTGAAAAAATCTTCAAAAATAGCCGTATAACTATCTGTTGCATCAGATCTGAACTTTGTAATTTGCCTAAAAGTCTTTTCTCCTTCTATATCTTGATTTGAAAATCTATCAACAAAATTATCTCCTGTGATTGGTGGAGTTGGATCTCCAACACTTGAATCTGTTACATCTAATTCAGTTACTAAAACTGTATTTATTGGGATATTAGGTCTGAAAGTTATTCCAGCAGTTTCATCTCCCTGAACCAAAACTATATTATTAGAGGTATTAGCGACTAAAATATCTTTTCGCTGCAAACCGGTAGCACAATATGGAATTGTGATTTCAATAGGTGAAATATTGCCATAATACACATCTGAAATCCTCCAAACAGCATCTGCAGGTATTGTAATTTCATTACCATCTAAAGTTATTTCGCCAATTGAAACTAACATATCGTAGTTCCCTGAATTTAAAATATCAATTAACTGCTGAATACTTATTCTTTGTGAAACTCCGTCAATAGATACATGGATTCTGGATGCAGGATTAATTGTGTCCTGAGGCTCTAATTCATCAATTTTTTTTGCATTATTAGAAGTTGCATTAAGCATTGCCGTAAGTGCAGCTAAACGTTCAGTTACAAATGTTTGAAAACTCATGATGAAAAATTTATTCAACAAATGTAAATATTTTTTATCTATTTATAATAATTCTAAATAGATAAATGAATTAGTTAAAACTTTAATTTTTAATAACTTTGCTTTTATGATTCAACTAATTATACTTTTTTTCGTTGTTGTTGGCGGTTGTACGCTAATTGGTAAGCTATTGGGTAATGCCATATTTACAAATAAAAGTGATTCAAGCTATGTTGATCGTTCAACTACAATAGTACATCATCACCATTATCATGACAATAGAAGTGTGTATGTAGATGGCAAACAATTTAAAGATTTTAAAAAATGAGCACAGTTAATAAATACCTTGATTCCTGTAAAAATTTATTTCAATCTATAAGAGAACTAGATGCGTCTATAGGGTATTTTAACTATGCATTAAATGATCTGTCAAAAAATAACCTTGCTAAAATTTCAAAATTTGATAGGAACACTCTTGATTTTATTCAGGAACATACAAAACTATATTTTTGGGTTTTAGAATTTTTTTATATAGAATTTGAAATATTTCCATATGATGAAGAATTACACCTATTTGACACTATGGAATGTGATGATATAATTGAGCTTATTAAAAAAGATTTTAAAAATGGAAAGTAAATTAGTGAGCCAATACGAATCTTTGAATAAGTCTTTAATGAAAATGAAAGCAGAATACAAAATTACACCTTCAAAATTTCTATTAAAAAATATAGAATATAACTAAAACAAGAAAAGCCACTAAAATTAATTAGTGGCTTTTTTAATTCCCTATAATTCTAGGGAATTAGTAACTTACATATCCGGATTCCGTTGAAATTAATCCTGGAACTTCAATTTCTGTTCCATCAAAATCAAGATTACCACTACCTTGTGAATTATAAACATTGCCGGTTTTAAGCATGTTAGCTGTTAAAACATATAAATTTGATTTCTCCAATGGACCTTCGGTATTAAAACTTCCATTTTTTACATATCCTACACCGTTTAACCAAACTCTCTCATGTGATAAGGCTATCATAATTTTTCTCCAAATTTCTTTTGTTACCGGCTCAAAAACAACTTCATCACCTTCGTATAAATCAGCAGTCAACAAAATTGTATCTGTATCTGTTTTATGAACTTCGCTATCTTCGTCAACTTTACCTCTTATAATGGTATAAGGAATTCTAATTTTAAATTCAATTCCCGTAGAATAGAAAACATCAGTATTAGTGGTATTATAGTAATGAATTTCCAATACATTATCATGTTTCACTTTAGACCAAATTACCTCACTCAAATGTGTTATAGTAGTGAAATTGGGATCCGAATTCACAAGCCTAACTCTAAATTTTTGATCAATGTAATTAACCATATCAATAGAATATTCGTAAACTTCATAATTAAATCTATTGAATATTGATCCGGCGACAACACTAATTTCAGGACCAATGTAATTTTGTGAAAAAACGATTACATCGGCATTCTTGGTTTCATCATACACAATTTGCTCAATCAAAAACCACGCATTCGAAATAACAATATAATTTCCAACGATAGCCCACTCCGGCAATAATCCATTTAATGAATAAGTGCCGCTTACAACATCAGTATCATAGTCATAAGTGTTTCCAGATAAAAAATACACTCCGGTTTTCCCATCTCCTAAATTATACTTTCTGGCATCTCGTTTGTCTTTTATTCCAATATTATTTGTTTTCTTAACTATAGGTACATTCACCTCTGTGAGATCTTCTTTTATCACTGTTGCTACATTTGAAGCGTAATTGCTTTTAAACTGAGTTGCAGGAATATCAGCGCTTTGAAACTGTTGATATTCCTTATATGGTAATTCAACATCAACTTCACAACTCAATGTGTTTTCATCATTTTTATAATTTTCAGAATCTCCCCAAGTTATGCGATTTGCATAACGAATAGAATTAGCTTTTGAGATGTAAAAATATGGTGACTGAATACCAAATTCATTTACTGAAAAAGGCTTATTAAATGAACACCCAAATTGATCACGAACATATAAGGTAAAATTACCAACATCAAGGCCTGAAAAAACATTTTCTGTTTGCCAGGTTGAATTGTTTAATGAATATTCTAAATCTAACCCAGAAGTATTAACGTTTTCAACGGTTACAGTTGCACCATTTGGACTATTATTTACATTTATTGTAAAATTAGAAGCAGTTAAAAGAGATGGTAAAACAATTAATTGTGATACTTGAGTACCATTTACATCTTCTAACAATAAGTTTATAGTATCACCTCTCAACCAGTCAAAAGATAATGGATTGTCAGTATTTGGATTAACAGATATCGGACTTAATATTTTTGTAGCTAACTCATCAGTTTCAACAATTACTTTTACATTTTGACACTGATTTGTTGTAGCGGCATCGAAAGATGTGTCAATTATATTAAAATCAGGCAATGCTTCCTCATTTTCAATAGTAACATCAACATCTGCAGTATTAATATCAACAATAAAAAAAGCATTCGGATAATTGGCTTCAATAATTACGGTTCCAGTGCCTGAATCGGTAGGTCCGTTAATTGAGGTTATTGTAAATTGACTTCCGATGTTGTGATCCAGATTAAAAGCCGATTTATAATAATTTGATATAAAACCAATATAACGATCTGGATGTATTCCATCATCCGGCAAGAAACCAGGTATTTGAGTTTGATAACTTGCGAGTCTAGTTTCTTTAAAAACTTCGCTTAAATATCTTGACTGAGTTGTTTCAGCAATATTTAAAATGTTACCATCAACCGGAACATCATTAAAAACTATTGTTATTTTTGAATTTGCCATAATTTATCTATTTGCTTTTAAAACTCGCCAACTTCCTTTACCGTTTGGCTTTAAGTTCATTAAAAAACCTTTTTCAATCTCATTTTCTTCATTTACAAATTCAACTAATCCATAAAGATTAATAATTCGTTTACCCAGAATTACAGATACTCCATTTACCTGTTGCATCACGTCAAAATCACAAACATGTTCGAATTCAATTTCTTCCGGAATAAAACGAGCATTTTTTAACTCTGAATTTATTATATCGTCATTTTCAGCATACTCATGGCCGCCGATAAGTTGGGTTTTAAGCTGCCTGTTTGCAGTAGAAGACCCAAACTTTAATTTATTTGTGGCATATTTTATAACTGAAGCCGAAATCCACCATCCATGACGTAACAAGCAATTTACAGGAGATAATCTTAAATTGGTTGCAGTTTCCGGGCTAAATATACCTGTAGGTTCTTTCTCAAAATCATCCTGCCATTTTCTTTGAACAAATAGACTTGACAATCCTCTTTTTAAATCCAAAAAGAAAATATCTTCATCGTAACTTGTATCTTCAGTATCGTTTATTGATTTTGGTTTTCTTCTGGCAAACTCCATCCCGTAACTATCTGCTCTATATTTTGAAACTTCAGTAAAAATATTTTTAAGTTTGCTGATTATGGTTGAAAAATTTGACTTTACATTAAATTCATCCAGTCCAAATGCTTCTTCATAATTTCCACCTTTTTCATAACCAACCTCAATAGCTGAATAATACTTATCAATTGCAATGGTTCTTTTTACACTTTTCACCTGATTAGGCAATTTTATAGTGACATTATTGTTGTAGAAAAAACTCTTTTCTTCAATTCTAACTCTTTCAATGTTTCCAATTTTTTCTATTCCAACGCCAATATTTAGAACTGCCTCATTTGAAATAACAAAATCTTTAAATGATGTTGTTAGTGGTTTGAATAAATTAGTTACTTTATTTTGTGTTGGCGTTTCTTCCTTTGGAATTGGTAATTTGTCGAATTTACGGACCCAGAATCCATGAGTAAATCCAATAAACGCACCCGGTCCATCAACAGCATATCCTAAATCAGTTCTTCCAAAATAATCAGAATAAAAAACATTTTTTTTATTCGTGCAAATTGTTACTAATCTATCTGCCAGTTCATGAGCTAATATTGCTTTTGTTGTTGATTTTTCTTCAAAACTATCTTCATCAACATTCAGATCACAATTAATATTGTCAACGCTTATTTCTAAAGTTTGAGAAGACGTATTTATAAAATTTGCATTTTGATCAAAAACTAAACCTAAACTTTCCCCGGCCAATAAAGATATGGTATCTTCAAAATCTATAGAAAAAGTATTTCCATCCAATTCTACAAAATCATGTTTAAAAAATAACATTCTATTTTCTTTAAAAACAAAGTCTCCTCCATCTTTATAAGTAACTATTCTTGCCCAAAATCCAAAACCCTCAACATCATCAAAACTTACTATGTTAACTGTAAATTGAAGTTTTAGTTTTAGTTTTAAATCCCTTCTTTTATCCGAAACTGCAAAAAACAAAATATCTACTTCACCATTATTATGCCTTTCCCATGAATTATCTCCAACTCTTGAATCTGGAATTGGCTCATGAGCATTGTCATGAGAAAAAGCTACTTTCTTTAAAGGTACAGGAATAGTACAACCTCTGGTATTACCATCAGAAGAAGTGTTTCTTAAAAAAACAGAATTTTCGGTTGGATTTATTCCAAATTTAGTTTGAAGAAAAATTCTTCGCCCTTCTAATTCAACATCAATCGTATTTAATTCAGGAATAGCAGTATCATTTATTGTTGTTAAACGGTCAACCTCTACATTCTCTGATTCCCTGGCTTTTAATTCTTGTTCTAAACCTCCGGAATTGAATTTTACAGATACTTGTTTATTTTCACGGCTCCAAGTAGACAAATCCAAAAATCCTGAATACGTCAAAGTCCAAACATCAGTTTGCGGATGCTTTTCATTACGGACCAATTCTATTTCGGCCATGATGCCATATAGATCTAAAATCAACTGAATATATTCCGAAGCATCTTTTACAAATTTTAATGAATTAGAAAACTTAGGGAATATACCATGATACTGTTCGTGTCTGGAATATTCTTTATCATCATCAGTCCATCCTACAGGTTCAATAGTAATTAAATCTCCTAAATCTTTGTTTTTCAATATATACTGAACACGATCATTATATTGTGGATTAATATTTCCCATTAGTTCCAGTTTGTGTTTTTAGATTTCCAAATTGAATGAGGAATATCAATTTTTGGTCCGTGGTAAATAATTGGTTTTTGTTTTTGAATTGCTTTTCTTGTCAATTTCATTTCCTCTAATAATTCTTTGCCGTATGTGGCTTCAAAATGTTGGGAAGCTTGAAAATCACTCATTTTACGTCCTTCCATATTAATACTTGCCATCATTGCTGATCTTTGCAATCTATTATATTCATCAATATTTTTATGAACAGTATCGCCTTCATACAATTGAACAATTTTATTTTTACCTGTTGGAACTTCAACAGCACCACTCCTGCGCTCAATTACCTCTTGAATATACTGGCCGTTAGAACCTACTCCATCATTAAGCATTGCTATTTCTTTCTTACCGCCTTTACGCCCATCTTTATATTTTGGTATTGGAGTAGAAATAATAGTTGCTAATTCAATTGCACCAATTGCAGCGGCTAAAATTGCACCAACATAGCCACTATCTGCAAATCCTTTCATAACCGCCTGAGCTGTGTTAATTGTTGTTTGAACAATAGCAATAGCTTTATTGAACTTGGCTTGTTTTTCCTGTTCTTTTCGCTTCTTTTTTTCTAATTGATCGTTTTTCTTATCGCGTTCTTTTTGAAGCAAATCCTTTTGCTTTTCATCCTTACCGGCTAATTCAATAAGCTTATCATATTTCTCATTGTTTTTTGAAATCTCAGTATCAATATTTTTGATTCTGGTTTCAAAAATTGAATTACCTAAATCAACCAAAGCATTATTTAAATTTTGAGACATTTCTTTGATTTTTTCAACCTTTTCTCTCTCTATCTCTAATCTTTTTTCTTTAGTTAAAGTATCTAAATTTGTTTGCTCTACACTTAATACTTTTCGATAAGTAGCTAATTCGTTTTCTAATTTTTTTATTTTATCAATTGAAATTGCAGAACCGTCAGTTCTAGATTTTTCAGCATCTAATAATTTTTGTATAGTATTAATTTGAGTTTTTAAAGCTTCTTTTGCAGCGTCAGATTCTATTTTTAGCTTTCTTTCTTCATGATCTTTTTTAGCCTTTTCTAATAACGCATAGTTATCACCGGCTAATTGATACTCTGTTTTAAACTGCTCATTTTCTATTAATAACTTATTTTGAACTGCTGTATCCTGAGCCAATAACTGATCTTCAATTCTTTTTTTTACTTCATCAACCTCAAAATCAATTATTTTTTGACGATCCTTAGCTCCTTTTTGGACTAGCCTTTTTTGATCATCCTGAAATCTTTCAATTATTAATTTTTGACCATCAGTAAGTTTCTTTTTAATCTCACCATTTTCAAGCAAAGTTTTAATTTCTAAATCAGAAAGTTCACGAGCAAATTTTCCGGTTTTCTCATTATATTTTCCTAACTGAGTTAATTCATATTCAGCAGCATTCCGTTTTTTTTCAGATTCTAACTGAATATTATCGTTAAGCGCATCCAATTTATCATCATAGAACATTTTATCGTTATTCAGTATTTCATCATTAATATCAATTGCAACTTGAAGTCTGAATTGTTGAAGCTTAAATAGATCTTCTTGTGCCTTTTTTTCAAGTTCATATCTCTCTTTCATTCTTTTTCTCAATGCAGCAAGAGCTTTCTTAGAAAGTTCATTTTTTAATTCTGCATCCTTGACAGCAGCATCTTTATCCAGGTCCTGAAGTTGTTTATTTAATCTGGCTAATTCTTCTGTTGTAAGTTTTGAATTTTGTGTAAGTGAAGATTTTTTTAAATTCAATTTATCTTTCTCGGTTTGAATAAACTGATCAAGTTCCTCAGTGGTTCTACCTTGTTTACTTACCCTAAATCCGCTTTCATTTAATACTTTTTGCTCAATTTGTAACTGAACTATTCTTTGTCTAGAACTGTTAATTTCAGTTTTAGTTCTTTCTATCTCAGCATTTTTTAAATTAGTGTAAACATCAATTGATGATTGAATTACTTCTTTTTTCCTTGCTATTTCTTCTTTATCCAATTTATCTGAATTCTCACCCTGTGCCTTTCTTAATTTTATATCATCTTCAATTGCTTTAAATCTTTCTGCATTAAATTTATCTCTTTGATCAGAATAGAATTTTTCGGTCTTTTCCAGTTCTTTATTTGCCTCAACAATTCGTTGTATATTTTTTTCGGCATCTGACATTTCATCATTGAATACCATGTAAGCAACTATAGCAGCTGATAAAAAAGCAAGTATTAACCCCCATGGAGTAGCTTTTACTGCAATATTCAAACCTTCCTGAGCAACCATTGCTTCCCGGGCAGCTGCTGCCTGAGCAAGAATAGATTTTGTACCTATTCCGGTGGATAAGGCAAATCTAATTTGAGCAGCCGTTGCGGCCGTTGAAATAGCATTCCAAGTAACCATTATAAAGTTTACTGTTCTTAAAACTCCGATATAAGTAAACAATATTGTACCAACCTTTACAATAACATCAATAATTTCTTTAAAGTTATCTCGTATAAATTTTAGAGTTTTAGCTAAAGATGCAGTTCCAGAATTTGCATCATCTGCATTAAGAATATATGCTTCCCATTTATCTTTTATATCAGATAAAATAGACGAAAGGCTTTCAGAAGCAGCAGCAACTTCTTTATTTAAAGCTGCATTGTCTATATATTCCTGCTTAGCTTGTGCCATAGCATTTGCTAACAAATCATAATTTGCAGCTAATGATCCAATTGTTTTAAATGATCTTACTTCATCTAATCCTAATTGGCCTAAAACAACAGCTAAATTTTGCCCTCCTTTTTTTGCATCACTAAGCCCTTTTACAAACTTTACAAATACTCCAGTTGCATCTTTATTAAATTGCTTAGACAATTCTGCCTGAGTTAAATTTGTAAGTTTTAAAACGTTCTCTAAGTTTTTTCCAGTAGCAATAGCTTTATTGATTACTCCAAAAGTCTTTTGAATAGAACTTGCCGAAACCTCAGACTCTGATCCTAAAGAAGAAGTCGCGGCTCCTAATGCTAAAACGCCCTGAGCAGAAGTATTATAAACAGCTACTCCTTTTTGAATTTCAGTAGCGTTTGCAAGAACTTCTTTTTCAGTTGTGGCAAATGAGTTCCCTAATTGTGTAATCACAGAAGCCAAACGATCTGCATTTTCAAAACTATCTGACGAAACCTCAATGAATTTTGCAAACTGCGCAACTTGCTCATCAGAAATAATATCAGAAGTAAGTTTTAATTTTTCAATTGCCTCAGAGAATTTTAAAATATTGGCAGTTCCTGTAACACCTAATTGACCGGCCACCTCAGCTGATTTAATCAAACCCTCAACCGTAACTCCATTCAATCTATCTCCAAGTTCAACAACTTCTCTTCCGAATTGTTTTAAATCTTCTCCAGTAATATTTGTTGTTTTACCAACGGCAATTAATTGACGGTCAAAATCCTTAATTACACTAAAAATATCTTTTACGATTTGTCCAAATAATGCAAGTCCAGTAGCTAAACCAAAAGTAGACATCAAGTCTCTGAATGTTCCGTTTAGACCTTTAAAAGCATCTCCATAATTACCAATATTCTTTGAGTAATTTTTGATAGCAGCATCAACAGCCTTAACTCTTGCATCAAGTTTGTCGAATTCTTTTTGAGCAATTATAACCTCAACTGTATTCTTTTTCTGCGCAGAAATTAAATCAGCCAAACGTTTTTGAGCGTCTAAACGAGCTTTGTTAAGTTTTTCATACGCTCCAACCAAACCCAATCTTTCACGGGCTTGATATTTTAATTCTTTTGTGGTTTCCGCTAATAATATTTTTTCCTCAAGTGTCATTTTAACGCCGGAATCTTTGGCCTTTTGAAGTTTACTCTCAGAATCTGCCAATGCTAATTTGGCTTTTCTTTCCGCTTCAGATAATGCAATAGACGATATCTTAATTTTGTTAGCAGATATTTCGGCAGCTTCTTGTTCTTTAATTGCGGCTATTGCTTGCTGTGTTGCAAGTGTTGCGGCTTGTTTGGCTGTTATATAGTCTTTTTGATTATTTGCAGTTTTAAAATTTTGAACTTCGCTATTTAATTCTTTAACAGATTTAACTAAAACTTCATTCGCATCAATAGCAACTTTCAGCTGTTTGGCGTATACTTCACCAAAATTCAAAGCATCATCAGAAATGATATCTTTTCGTGTAATTATTCCGTTATTATTTGCCATTGTTCTTTTGAATTTGGTTCTGAATAGATTTTATTTTAGCATTCACCTGCTTTTCTGTTGCGTAATATTTATTGTAGGTCACCAGGTTATAATCTGCTCCAATATCATATCCTAAAATTGCAGAGTGACTGGCCATGATATCATCAACAGTATAATCAGTATTTGTGTTTTCTTCAGGATCCGGCAACATGCCTTTATAATATTCAGCTTTAATTATATATGCATTAGCCTCTCGCTCAATTTTATCTATATCAGAATAATATGAAAGAGTATCTTCAATTGATAATTTGTAATTTTTTGAAATTAGAATATTATACATGTCCTCATTAAATTCGAACCTAAGCGAATAACAAGCCATTAAAACAACTTTATGAAGTGTAATAAAAGTGTCAACTTCTTTGGATAATTTGAATATTTTTTTTGATTCAGAAGTTTGATTTTTACTCAAATGCTTATCATAAAGATCATTCCAGATATTCGTTAATTCTTCAATATCAACTTCTTGATTTTCATCACTACATAAGAGTTTTACATTAAGTGTCTCTGAAATTTCAACAAATAATTTATATGGAATTGTATCAAGTGATTTGTAAATCATATTTGAAGTATATTTTTAGAATTTTTTATAAAAAAAGGAAGTAACCTACTTGTGATTACCTCCTTTAATTCTTTATCAGTTAATCCAAATAGCTCATCAGATAGCCAAGTATTGTCTGGTCCATTGCTAAGGATTATTGAATTTTTAGAATCAGTAGAACTAAATCTGATAACTCCTGCAACTTCTTGCATATTGAATCCCTTAAACCAATCACCAGTATCAATACCGGTAAATGGATCTCCTGCTTTTTTATTCCCACCGGATAATATTTCCGTAGCTTCTGAATAAAATCCAATTGGATTTCCGAAAATATCTTTACTATCTTCTGAAATTCTTTTTTTCTCCAGGTCTAGTAAATCTTTTTCAATACTTCTGATATATTTAAAAAGATCATTCTTCAGCCGGTTGGGTTGTAACTTCTTTGACCTTGCCAATTGTTCCTGAAACGTTCCCATCTGATTTTGTTGATCCTGTTGCTATTTTATAAGCCTTTTTTAATTCTTGCTCTCTTTCCTTTGGTTGGAATTTTTTAAAGATGTGATTTGAGCCAAAATCAGCTTTAAATTCCGCAAAGGACTTATTATAGTCCTCTGCGAATTCTATTCCTAAATAAACCTTTTTCATTATGGTGTAACCGTTACAGTTAATGCTTCAGGAGATTCATACATAATTGTTGTTTGAGCAACAACTCCATCTAATGAAATAGTATAATCGGTTGTAAAACCTGTTCCAACAATTTCATAAACTCCATCGGCATCAGCCGGAGTTAAAGTGAATGTATCAGCTGCACCTGTAGGATCTAATAATACAAAATCAGCAGCAACCAAAGATGTCACTAAAGCACCTCCTCCGGAACATCCTGCAGTAGCCGTAAATTTTATTGATGTAGTTGATGCTGTTCCAACTTGTGCCAGTTCAACATCAAAAATTCCTTCCAAATCGGTTTCGGTAAGATCTGATTTTACAATTACAGCATTCAAAACATCGTCTTTATCTGCAAAAGTGATTTCTCCTTTTACATACGGAACTTTGTCTTTAGTTGCGCGAATTCTGGTTACGGTTAATGATTTAATTTTTCTACCTTTTACTTTAACGCCATCAGCAGCAAAAACTCCAGAATAATCACCATCTTCATTGAATTCGAACAGTTCACCATACTTGCCTGAATTTTCATAAGATTTTAAAGCAGCATAAGCACATACGCTGATGTAGCATTCAAATGTTATCTTTTCAACTCCTTTGGCCGTAATTTTAGAAAAGTTACCGCTTTCAAACTTTGTGTCTTCAGTAGAAGCATCTGCCAATTCATAAACCGGAAATAATGGTACTAAATGTTTGTTTTGCTGGGCAGTTTTCCAAGTTGCTACAGTTTTAAATGCTGAAACAGTTGCGAATTCATACCCGTCTGATATGATTGGAATTTGTAATTTTGATTCGATACATTGCTCCTTGAAGCCTGTATTCTTTGTTGCGGCTTCACCGCCACATATTTCTAAGTGTGTACTCATGATTAATTTTTTTTAGTTTGTTAAACAACTTATTTGATAAGTAAGATCTCCGTTTACTGAGAAAACATGATAAGGCTGCATATCGATAAGTTTTATACCATCAGTATTGAATCCTTTGAATACCTCAGCAACTCCCTTTTCAATTTCTGTCATAGAAAAATTTGCCCGGGTTCTTAATAATTCAACTGCCTCAATTTCTACCTCCATATCAGCTCTGTGAGCAATGTCCGGATAAACCTTATTTAAATTTACCATAAAGACTACTTTAACCTTATTTGTAAACCTTATTCCTTCACTGGTTGTATGCTTATTGTCCTCAATAAAAAAGATAGTTGCGGTATTTTTATCATTTAGAAACACATCTTTATAGTCTTTCCCAGATTTGAACGCCTCAATTGTAGTTCCTTTTGATTTAGATGGGTTTTCAAACACCCGGCCATAAACTTTAACATCACTCCAGGTTAATTTATCAAACAAATGAGTTTGAATTTTTTGAATTGCTTTATCAATTCCTTTTGGATTTGTGATAGTATAGTTCATTTTACCAAACAGATTTAGACGTTACAATTGGCAAAATTGGAAATATAATTTCCCTTGCCTTTCTAATTGATTTCTCCAGTTTGTAAACAATCCCTTTAGCAATGAAATGACCGTTTTCGTTTTTCGCTCCTTCAAGTTCAACCTTTAAAGATTGATAACTCATTTTAGCATTTCGCTCACTGAAGTTTGATCTGGTTGTAGAAATGAACAATTCAATCATTTTAATAGCAACTGTGTAGCCTATAACATCATCAAATATGTTCGATCTCTGTTCAATAACTGAAGAATAATCCTGAGTTAAAACATAATCCACATGTTGATCAAAAATAGATGTCAAAACATTCAAAACAGCCTGTTTACGGATATCAGAAAGAAATAAATTAAAGTCTTCTTCATCCATTTCAGGATCCGGAACCGAAGCGTAAATATTATCTACCAAAACTAAATAGTGATAGAAACTAAATGTTTTTCCCGAATCAGATGTTTCGTTTTCATCAGATAAATCGAAAGGAAGGTCTGATGATATATCAGACCAACCTATTCTTGTTATTAATGCATCTATTGCGTCTTGGCTATACATATTATGCTACTGTTGCTACAACTGAAATTGTATCACTTGCAATTGTTCCTTCACTATCTGTAGCAGTCAATTTAAACACATATGTACCAGTAACTAAACCTGTAGCATTTGTACTTAAAGCTGTAGCAGCACTAAATCCAGCTGTATTTGGTCCAGATACCTGAGTCCAAAGAACTGATTCAATAGTTTTTCCAGTTGCAGCAGTTGCAGTTCCTAATAACGCTTTAGTTGCTGAGTTGGCTGTTGTATCTGCTCCGGCACTAACTATCGGAATAGCAAGTATAGATTTCAATGCAGTTTCTTTTGCATCACTCAATGCATTTACTAACCCAATCAATTGAACATCCGTCATATCAGTTGTTGCAGCAGGTTTAGATTTAACACCATTCAAGGCATTAACCAAATTAACTACCGTTACAGTTGAATCTTCGTAGATGGTAATAGTTGCATCATCTTCTGTTTGTTCTTCTGTTGTTTGAGCTTCATTCGTATCCATTTTGAAAATAGAATTAACATTTTCAATTACAGGAATACCAAATCCAGAAGCCGTAGTAAACTCTTTAAATGGATTAGTTTCTGAATACTTAGAAATTAAAATCCAACTATCAACCGTTGCATAAGTTGCCTGTTTAACTGGAGACTGAGATTCCGGCAAGTCTGACCACACAAACGAACCTACATTCATACTTGTAGTAAAAATAACTGAGTTAGCTTCCCAAGGAGATTTTGAAGTTCTCACTCCGTTTTTCTCGAAATTAACCTTTCTGTTATATACAACAATTGTTAAACCATATTGGTCCATTAATGCAGTGTTAATTGCGCTTAACGAAGGTGCCGCTAAAGGAGTTCCACTAATTAAAATTTGAGTCACGGATTGAGTGTAAAACTCTTTTACTTTTGTATTGTTTTTAAACAAATTAAAAGTAGCTTTATCCATGTGCAAAAACTGAGGCGTTACACCTTTTTCAGACGCTGCATCTAAAATATTATCAATATCTGCTATTGGATCTGATGTTGGATCTGACCAAATCTTTGAAACTCCAAACTTATTGCTTTCCGGATATTTATAGTCAAATCTAATTGCTAATCCTGGATTATCGGCATCAGAAATAGATGTAACCCCAGAAGACAATGCCTCAAGAAACATAAACTCTGCGACTTCCATCATACCTACAATTGCACGAACAGGATCTTGAAATATAAGATTCACAATTTGACCCATCAATGATTTGAAACCTTGCGCTTTCATAATCATTATTTTTTTGAATGTTGATTCATTCAAAGCAAACATTAAACCCACTTTAGGAATTGTTCCAACATTTTTAGAAACAGAATCACGAGTTTTTAACGCTAAACTAGCATCTGTAGAAACCACATCAGCTGCAACAAATACGTTGTCAGAATTTAATGTAGAAACATCAAGTGTAGGTTCATATCTCATTGACAACATTTCTTTATAGGCATACTTTAATGGAGCTTCCGAACCGTTAATTGTTGCATATGTTTGATCAGCTACTGTTTGAAGAGAATTGCCGTCAACGTATTCTATAAATAAACTACTTTCCATTTTTTAGTCTTTTATAAAGTTAATATTTCCCAATGCCGTTTTGATTGTTGAACCAATTTCGTATGGTGCTAAAGCATCGTTTACTACTCCTGCAATTGTTATTGCGGCCATAGGTTTTGCTTTTAGAATATCAGCTGTAAGCACACCTTTATAAGTGTGAGCTCCTGGCAATGATACATATACTCCTGATGAAATATCTAAAGGTTTTAAATTACCTGTTGATGTTTCCTCAATTATTACATGACCTTCTTTGATTGTCAAATCAGTTGGAGTATAACCAGAAACATCTAGTGTTTTCCCTGCTCTGACATCTGCTGTCGTTTTAATAACGCACATCCCAGCAGTAGGATTGATTATTTGCTGAACTGTTCCGTTCAAGTTAGCTGGATCCATGTTTTTAAATTTTGATTAAATTAATTTTTTAATATCCCCTCAACAATGGATTTAGCTGAATCAGCAGACATTTTTTCAACGCCTCTACCTCCACCAGCTGGACCTCCATAAACATTACTATCAGCAGTTACTTGAACTAAATCGGAATATTCAGATTCTAATTCTTTGATTTGATCCTCGATTGGAGTTTCGGAATTAATATCTATTCTGTTTACCCAGCGGTCTTTTAATTCAGGCTTTAATCCTTTTAAGATTTCTGAACTTTCAAAAGTTTTTTGAGCAATTTCTTTTTTAGATTGAGTAATATTTCCAGATTTGATTGATTCTAAGTCAGCAGTAAGTTTTTTGTTTGATTCCAAAATAGCTTTAGCCCAAGCTGGAATATCTTTATCAATTTCAATAACTTCTTCTTCCTCTTCTTCTTTTGATGGTTTTTTCTTTGCTGCTAGTTCTTCAGATTTCTTTTTTTCCGCTTCAAGGGTGCGAGTTCTATCATCCCCTTTTGCAATTTCTTCTATGCTTAACACATCGTTGAAATCATTTATCACTGCATCAATAGCTGTATCATCAGCATCATCTGCTGGTTTTTTTGCAAGTTTATCCGCAATTGCGTCTAGCCTTTGTTGTGATAAATTAGCCTTAGGGAATAACACCTTAAGTCTTGCAATCACTTTTTGTTTTTCTACTGCCATAGTTGTGAGTATTTGTTTCTTAATTATTTAGATAACAAATGTAATAAATATTATTTTTATTTAGACTAAATAAAAATAAGAAATTAAAACATAAAAAAACCACTCGGTTAGGAGTGGCTAGTTAGTGATTTTCTTGTCTCTATTTTGTTACTATTGGAGGTTTAGCTTCTGTTATTTTATTTTCTAATTCTATTTGAAGTACCTCAGCATCATGATCATCTACCAAATCAATTAGTCCTATGGCTGTTTTTTGACTAACAAATTTACCCTCTACAGCATCTTTAAGATAAGTAACTGTTTCAGCAATATCAGATGGTAATATTGAATTAAATTGAATATCATAATATAGCCCTTTACCCTCATTAGCCATTGAAGTATTCGTTGTTTTTGTAACACCTGAAATAATTATATTCAAGCATCTTTCTACAAATGTTCTAGTGTAAGATTGTTTCAAAGAAGCCTTAATGTCAGTTGCCAAAAACATCAGTTTTACTGTTTTTTCAGCAACATTACCAAGTGATTTTAATTTTTCAAGCGATAGATTAGGTATCCCTGAACCGTAAGCGATAGTGTCCTCTAGTTTATCCAGTTCTAGTTTATTGCTTTCGGGTGCCGTTTTTGCTTCAAGAAAACTAACACTTCCTTTTATTACTGTTTTTCCATCATCACCACCTAATTTTATTGGAATATTGAAATGCTTACCACTTTCACTCTTTAAAGGCATATTTTCAACCACACCTTCAGTCACTAAAATAGGATGCCCAGAATAATCATTTGCATCACCTAATTTTGATAAAGCAACTTCGTGTCTATCAATTGGCGATTTAACAGTATACCAAAGTGGTTCGTCTTGGCTATCATATACAATAGGAATTCTATCGAATCCATGAGGTAAATAAGAAAAAGGCACTAAATCTTTTAAATGCAACATATTGTCTGTATTCCATATCTGCACATTATTTATTTCCTTATCACCTTCCTTCATTTTATACTCCCACATAAACAACAGCATATCTCCTTTGGTGTCAAAATAAGGCGTCATTGTTCCTTTAGTATTGTCAAGAACTTTTACTTTTATCTCTTTCACACCTGCTTTGATACTAAAGAATGCTAGAATTTTACTTAAGATAGATGATTCTCCAGCGTCTACAATATAAAATTGCATTGCTACTTGGGTTTGAGAAAATTTTATAATGGTTGAATCTAAAATTTTAGAATCTATTCTGTTTACCCTCCATATCTGTTTTACTAATTTAGCTAGGTTATTATCTTCAGAAGGAATTAAAGTAACAGGTTTTCCAATAACAAAAGCTGCTAAGGTTTCAACAATATTTTGAGCATGATTAATGTATATTTTAACCATTTTAGATACTTTACCAGCATCTAAATTTTTATCCATTTGTATTTTTTCAAGCTGACCTTCTCTTTGGTTTCTATCAAAATCACGGTATTCTTTGATGTATTTATCAATATCATCAGATTTTTTTGTGCTTTGAGATCTTATTGTTTCGATAGCTTTTTTAGGATCTGATTTTAGTAATTCAAGAATATCTTCCATAATATTTTAATAGTTTAAGTTTTTGCTTTGTTCTTCTGTCATTTTGTATGTGGTTGACGTAGTGTTATGCGCCATATGTCCGTATCTGGATGAATCCCATATGTGATTGAAAGAATCTATTGGTTGATTTATTGCAATTCCATTCACCTCTTTCATTCTGTAATTTTCCTTTTCTTTTTTAACCTGTTTGTATAAGTGATTTTTCACTATGTGTATTTTCTTTGCTTTCATTGAGTTAAGCCAAAACATAATAGATTTGGTTTTACTTACTTTAGAGGCGTTGAATAAATCTTTTTTTAATGCTGAAACCATTTCAACAGTTCCTTTATTTTCGCCGGTATACTTATCAGAACTATCGCAAATAACTATATCTCCATCATTACTATATTCATCGGTATTTTTTTTAACACCATGAGCAATTAACACTTCAGCTAATTCAGAAGATGTTTCAATTGGCTCATAACACAAAGGTTCTATCCAAATATTAAACTCATCTTCAGCATATCTATTTAATGAATTAGGATCTGTTGTAAAACCAAAGTCGTTAGTATAAATGTGTGCAATATCTGGAAATGTATCAATCCATGTAACGTGATTGAAAATAACTCCTTTCATTGCACCTCTTAATCCAAGTCCGTAAACCTTCCACATAAATTCATCAGAGGTTCCGTTTTGAATATTTTCCGGATGCGGAGGTGGCTGATTTGTTTTGCTGACTATTTCAACTTTAGACGTTGAACTATTGAAACAGTATATTTCAGAATCTTCTACAAAATAAGAATCAGGTAGCCACGGCTCATAGGATAGTATTTTATTTTTTTCTCCTGATGAAATATGTTTTATATTATCCAAATATGTAGTTCTTAAAAACCCAACATCCGGCCTAGATAATACACTATCAAAAAACCAATGCTCAGTAACCGAAGGATTATAATCAGCCCACCAGAATTTACGGCAACGCATTTCAGATTGATCAAAAACATGTTGCCTTAAAAACATTACCTCATTGTAAAAAGCATAATCACAACCTCCCCCGTGCTTTCCGTCACCCAAAAAGAAAATCGTGCTTTTACCTATTCTAAAGCTTTTAATTTCTTTTGCTTTATGAAATGGATTTGGCAAATCAAAATCATCTAAACGTCTTTTGAAATCATCATAAAGAGTAGTTTTAAACTCGTTGTATGTTTCACGATAAATATTTATTGTGCAAGAATCATTTTGATGAACGTTCAAGCAAAGCCAAATAATTATATCAACTCCGGACCATGTTTTGCCAGATCTGGAAGATCCTTCTAATGCACAGCCTCTGAATCCGGATATTAATTCACCACGTTCATTATAATTTTGTTCAAGTATTGCTGAATGTAAAAAATCATAATTGACATTTTTATCTTTAGGATTGTTGAGCCCTTTTTTTAAAATATCAATATCTCTTTCTTTCAAAAGATATTCTAATTCTAATATTTCGGCATCCGTTATTGGCATTCAATTTAATTTTTAATGAAAACGGTTTTAGTACAGTCAATCCAAACTGGAGGTTGAGTTTGTCCAGATAAAACTCCTAACCATATTTTACCATGAAATAAAAACTTTAGACGCTCCCAAAAAGATGTGGTCCAACATGAGATACATGTCCCGTCTGGATTTTGATAAACGTGAAGTCCGGAGCATTCTTCATCTGTCATTGATACCGGTTTACCTAATTCTATTGTTGATTCTTTAAAGGGTATTGCATTCATCTTTTAATTATTTTGTAGTTATAAATTCCTGTAGACTATTATCATTTGTAGACTTGTTTAAAAAATCCATTAAAGAGTCTGAGTTATTAAAACACATTGATATAAATAATGCATGATTTAGAGCCTCTTTTTTTTCTGGGCCAATATCGATATAAGGGATTCTAGCAATCTTATATTTATTCCCTAAGCTTGTACCAATTACATTAAATGCATCTTTGGTTTTAGAATGAACTACTTTTGTATTTATCTTAGGATTTACAATCTTTTTTGGAGAATCACTTTTAATAACCGAGTTTTCAGCTACATCCAACACGGCGTATCCTATCAAATTAGTATCAACAGTTTCTTTTCCTTCGACAAATACTCTTCCGTTTACAATTTCTATCATGATGTTGGTTGTTTAATTTCAAATCCAGTTTCATAAGAAACAGATTCGATTTTTTGCTTTTCCTCCAGCTTGGCAGTAGTGTTTGCCGTGACCGTTGTAAACATCATCCCGATGAATGCAATTAAGAGATATCTGACTTGTTTCATAGAATACAAAGCTAACATATTTTACAATTAAGTAACAAATTATGTTATTTTTTAATCAAAAGAATATTAACACTAATCTTTTAATTTTGCTTTCAATGCTGCAATCCTTGCATCACGCTCTTCCGGGCTTGAAATCTCAACTTTATTCTTCTGTTCATTATCCTTTTCGTAAAATCCAATATGCTTATTGATTTTCTCCATTGACCATTCTTTTCCGTGAAGTTTAATTTCAATGCCATATTTCGTTTGTTTGATTCCTTCAATAGCTTTTAATTGATCTTCAGTGAGTTTATCGAAAGTCTTTAATCTTAACTCAGTTCTTTTTTCTATAATGGTTGAAACAACTTTATTCTTTCCGGATCCGGTTGTTGTAGTTATTGGAAAGTCATATTCAAAATACTCTACGTATTCATCGATTCTGGCTTTACGAAGGATGTTTAAATGATGAAGCATCTCCTCAGAAGTGATCTTAAATTCTTTATCAGCGATATCAGCAACAACAGATTGCAATTCTATTATCCTTACCGATACCTTACCGACTTTTGATAGTTCGTTGGCTTTTACATGAACTGTTTCAGACTTCATTTTAGAACAAGAATAAGCCTCACGATACGCAGCTGACTTGTCTCCCAAACGAATATAAGCTTGGCAGAATGCTTCTTGTTTTAAAGTGAGATTATTTATTTTCATTGTGGAGTATTGAAAGAACAAAAGTAACAAATATTGCTATTAAGTTGCAAAATATGTTAAAGTTTGTTAAAACCTTATTACGATACCAAAAAGTATCGTACATTTACATGGTAGAATTGAAACGATTATTAATTATTAAATTTAAAATTATGATTACAAGAGAAGTTTATTTGAAAGCTTTAGATATCGTGGAAGCATATCACGATCAGGTTAGATTAGAATCTTTGAATATTAAAGAAGTAGTTGAACCAAAACAAAAGTTAAAAGATTTAGAAGAGGTTGAAATTGGGGATTTTGTAAAATGTGTTTTTGTCCATTCAGCTAGCACAATTCACCTGACAAAGGAAAAAAAATATGAGGTTATAAACACTGACAACTACAGATTCATGATTGAAACTGACTCAGGAAAAAAGAAGTGGTATCACAAAGACAATGGACACTTTAGAGCTTTAAATTAATTAATCAGAGGGGGTGTAAAAACCTCCTCTTAAAAAAAACAATTATGCCTAATAAATTAAAAAATATACCTAAAAAAATTGTTATTTGGTGGAAAGCAGAAATACTTGATTATCCATATTGGAGAGTTTCTAATCAAGATGATGAGTGGATTGGAGGGTTTACATATAAAATAAACGCAAAAAGAATTGCAAAATCAAAAAACGGTAAATTTTTCATTGATTACAATTTTATAATAATGCGTGATCATAATTCAAAATAAACAAAAAAACCTCTCAATACGAGAGGTTTTTACCTTTTGTAGAAAGGAAACTTAACTATTAAAATTAAATTTGCAGTAAATATAATAATTAAAACAATATGGAACCAATTGACAAAATACACAAAGTACTTAATGATTTCGGAATGACTGGCGTTAAAGCTGCCGATGCTATGGGAATTGCTTACGCTACTTTCAAAAGCAAAAACAATCCAAATAACACTAGACATTCATTCAATGAAAAAAATCACCAAGATCTTATATCTTTTATCAAAAAGCAAGCTGAAAAACTGTAATAATATTTTTATCTCCGGCCCGTGTAACTTATTGCCTTAGATACTTATTTTAAAGGAATGTTTAAAATACTGAAATACGAAAAAAATGTAGTTCAAATTAATTTGATTGAATACTAATTTCGTAGCCAAATAAATTGTTTCCCTTTCCATTTATGTAAAAAATGGCTTCATTTTTGGATTTCATTTTAACGCTATCGCAATATATCCATGAATAACTAGAATTTTCGTTAGATTTTAATCTTATACAAAAATCTCTTCTTTTGCCAGTACATGACACTAAAATTAATATAGTCAGAAGTAAGGTTATTTTTTTCATAATTATTTTATTGGTTTTATTTTGTTGACTTTATTTAGGATATCATCAACATCTGAATCTTTTATTTCAGAAACAGATTTATATCCTTGTGCTTTTCCGTACTCTAAAACTGCCTGTACTTCTAATTTTGTCAATGATTTACCGTTATGTTGAAAAGCTTTGTAACTTCTGTCTATTTGATTTAGACAGCCTTGTATATCTGCATCCATAAATTATATTTTTAAAATAATGATAATTGATCCTGTTGAGGTTGTTCCTGGACTATAGGAATTTCTTCTTTTAATTCTGGTTTATTTTCAAACATCCGGTTTAGATAATCAATCATTGGTTGTGTTAGTTTTTGGTGATCTGGATAGTAAAACCATAATTCTTCAATCTGTCTGAAGCGTAAACCCCGAATTGTATTATAGCTTTCGTATACTATCTTATTTTCGGTCCAAAAGTGAGAGTGGTTCTGTTATTTTGTCAGCATGAAAATAATTTTTTAGTTTTTATCATCTTTATCTGCACAATAATTACAGCAGTTATAATCTATTTGGCTAAATTGATTATAAGGAGCTTGACAATATGAGCAAAATTCCTGCTCACATCTTTCACAAACATGCAATTCTTCATCTGCTTCATTATTAGTGCAGCAACGGCATTCTTTTAATTCTCTGAACTCCCAGAAAGAAAGCTTTCCTTTTACATTTAGAATTGGTTTGTCATAAAGGATAGGATTAGCTAACACCCAATTATAAATTTTTTTATCTTTTGGAATTGGATAGTGATTCATTGGTGTTTTTTCAGCCCAAATACTTGAATGATTAATAACGCAATCAACAATATCAACTTCACCGATAATAGCAGAGGTTAAAAAGAATTTATCATGCTCTTCTTGTTTATGTACATCAACCCTCTTCTTTATCACCTCCCATTGATCTACTGGAAACGCTAAATTATTTCCTTTGAAAAATGGATAAACTTTTCCAGATGCATGAATATAAATCCTGCCTCTGAAATTAGTTCGCCAGGTTCTGTTCTCAATGTCCTTTATCCCGGCAGCTATTAGATGCGCCCAAGGTTGTTTGATAGATAATGCTTTCATGATGTTACACGATTAATTATTTCGTCAAGCCTTTTGTAAGTCTCAGTTCCTTTATCGTAGGTTTCAAATATTTTAACCAGCTCTTGAAACATTACAGGAGCAACTGCAATCAAATTAAAGTTATCCGAAACCTCACTTTCAAGTTGGTCCTGAGTTTATTCTGTAGCTTCATCGTAAATTGATTTTGTACAAATGACGTTTCCATCTTGATCCTGAATTGAAGTGTCGGACCAGCTATGCTCTACTACTTCCCATTTTACATTTTTAAACTTACTCATACATCTATAGTTTTAATTAGTTGTTTTGCTTTCTCCCAAACTTCCGGCATAGATTTTAAATAAACTTCATCTTTGCCTTGACTATCTTTCCAGTCTTTAAGTTGAACCAATTCTTTTAAAACTTCCTTTATCGGTTCAGCATAATCAACTGCCAGTTGAGTTATATCTTCAATGGTTTGCTCTTCTGTTTTTCCTAAGAATTGCATTAAACCAATTTGAAATCCTATCTTGTATTTTAATTGATCTGTTGTCATGGCTTTAGTATAATGGTGGATTTAATACATCAGTTGGTTTATAATGTGTAATTAATTTATCTCTTACATGTAATTTAAGATTACTATAACCAATAGCCTTGTCGGAAACAAATGTTCCATCTTTCTCAAATCTGCAAATATCAAATTCTATAGATTTATCTTTCGGTAAATCGGCTTCACTATCAATTTTAATCCAACCGTTGTTATCTTCTAAGCCTCTCAAATCTTTAGGGCGAACCAAAGTAGTTCTGTAATCCACATCAGGTTCTTGATAATGCTTTGCATCTAAGTTGCCTATGTCGAAGTCCTCCGGGAGATCATTGAAATCAATCCAACCACCTTCATCAAAGCTTGATGGCTCGAAACCAAGTTCGATCCATTCCATTTGTATTTTTGTTTCTTTAGTCATCACTAAGCTATTTTATTAATCAAGTCAATAGGATTCAATCCTTCCCTTTCAGTAAGATTGTAAATTGTCATTGCTTGATTATTGGTTTTAGTTAATCCGGTTTTTAATTCTATTTCCCATAACAAACCAAATAACTTAGCTTGCTCCAAATCAATATCCTTAACATACATTTGCCCCGGAACTAATTCCTGTGCCCAAAAGTTTGAATAAGCATCATAGTCTTTTTCTTTATTAGGAACTACAACTTCATCATAATGCTTTTTCACTTCATCCCAGTTTAGCCAGGCAACATAATGAGGCGTATATCCATCGATTTGAAAGCCACTTTTAAAAGGTTTAGAAACTTGTTCTGGTTTGAACTGATCAACTACTGCTTGTGAGCAGAAATAATAATTTGCATCCATAATTTATAATTTTATTAATCGCGGTTTTGTAAAGTCGAAAAGCTTTTCTCTGACTTTTTCAACTGGATAGTTTTTGATTAAAGCTTTGTAAATTTTATAATGTTTTGCACACATGAAATAGAAATAGTTCATGTTCATGAAATGAGGAGTAATTCGCTTATGATAGTAAATTGGATGAATACCATAATCTCTAACTTTTGTTGATCTGCAGCAGTTTTTTCCTGAGCATATCCATTTGAATAAATCATGATCTACAAGTTCAAGTTGTTCACTTGACATATTCATTAATTCCTGTTTTGCATTTTCTTCATCATTCATAAGTTTATGGTGTATTTATGTAATAAATTGAATTATTACGTATTTTGGTTTTATTCTATATCGTGACCATTGTCAGCCAATTCTTTTAGTCTTTTCTTTGCTGTTGAAATAGTATCTTCAGCATCAGAAATTGTTTCTTTTAGGTCTGAAATTTCTTCATCAATATCAATCTCATCTTCTTCAAGTTCGTGACAGTCTGAGCATATTGTTGTTTTAGGAAACCATTTTTTTGAACCATATCCGGTATGTAGATCAAACCATTCACCGCATTTTTGACATGGAGTCGGCATCTCCATATTTTCCAATTCAGATCCTTCATATTCGAATTCACCATCTATAAATTCCATAAGTTTAATTTTTTTGAGTTAATAAAAAACCGCCCAATTAAGGACGGTTTGAAAGTCTGGCTATAATTTGACTGGATTCAATGAAAATTCCCTTATTATTCCATTCAGTGATACGATCATTATAACTAGCTACCTTGGCGACAACCAAAAATTCCCATATAGAATAAGGATATTATCTTTTTCCATTGTCTATGATATACATAGACACTTTTACAACTACTGCGAATAGAATTACTATAGAAATCCATTCTGTGACTGTAAATCCTAAATATTTTTTCATGATTGTATTTTTTAAGTTATTAATGATGGCATAATTAACATGAGAAGTTTTTCTTCTGGAACTTCTCCATCTGCAGGAGTTATAATTGCTGCTCGATTTGGTAGTGAAAATTCAAAGTTCAGTTCTTCAGAATTTAAAATGCTAATGATTTCGGACATGTATTTTGCATTAAAACCGATTATAGTGTCTTCGCCTTGATAATTGCAATTTAATCGCTCATCAGCCTTATTTGAGTAGTCAGCATCCTCAGCAGAAAGCTGTATTTCGTTACCGGCAAAATTAATCACAACTTGTTTGGTTGTTTTATTTGAGAATATAGAAACACACTTTACGGAACTTAAAAGCTGATTTCTATTAATAATTGCTTTATTGGGATTTTCCTTTGGAATAACACTTTCGTATTTTGGATATTTACCTTCAACCAGTCTCGAAAGAAGTACGTAATCCTCAAAAGTAAAAATTGCATTTGTTTGATTGTATGATAACTCTACCTCAACATCTAATGTTGAAAGAATACCTTTTAAAACATTCAAAGGCTTTTTTGGAACAATTAAATCGATTTCCTCATCTGAAATAATATCTGTTCTTGAATATTTTACCAACTTATGAGCGTCCGTTGCGACAAAGTTTAACCCTAATGGTGAAAACTGAAACAAAACACCTGTCATTGTTGGCCTTAAATCATCTGTTCCGGTGGCGAAAATTGTTTTATTAATTGCTTTTGCTAAAACTTTAGAATTGATAATTGAAGTCTGAGCATTTTGGAGTTCCACGGATTTAGGATAATCTTTTGCATCGGCATAAGCAATTGAATAAATTCCGGACTCTGAACTTATCTCAATAATACTGTTTTCCAAAACCGAAAAGACAAGAGGCTGCTCCCGAAACGTTTTTAAAATATCTATCAGCATTCTGGCCGATATCGCAACGGATCCTTTGTCCGGAGATGTAATTTCCAATGTTGAGGTAATTGTAGTTTCCAAATCCGTTGCGGTTATTTTAAGCTGATTCCCATCAATTTCAAATAAGAAGTTATCCAATATTGGGAGTGTGTTTGAAGAATTGATAACTCCATTTAAGATTAATAGTTTTTCTAATAAATTTTTACTGTTTAATGTGATTTTCATATTGTGATTTGTATTTAGTTAAATCTTGTTTTATGTGCTGAATGTTTCGCCAGCATGAGCCAAATTCCCTTGGCACATTTCCGTCCAGATCAAGGATATTAAATATTGCATCCTTGAATTTATTTACTGCCATCAATACAATTAAGCCGCCTTCCTGAAAGTAATAGTGAGGTTCATATTTTACTTTCATTCCATCATTTACAGCTGCCAATATATCATTGGCAGCCTTTGATAGTTTTTCGTTTCTTTGATCTATTTCGTATTCTTCGAAAAGGTTTAGCTGGCTCATTATCCTGATATTTTCATTGAGTGTTGTTGCAATGATCTGTAATTGTTTTTCACTAATGCTTTTGCTTGGTTTACCTCAACCGCATTTCCGATAAACTTCTTTTGCTCAGTTTGGGTACCTATCAGTTTATAGTCTTTTGGAAATCCTTGAATTTGTTTTAATTCAGGAATATTTAGCATTCTCATTTTAATATCAATAACTCCATGAGAAACCATAAACTTTTTAATAAGGATCATCGTTTCAGAATCACTTTCATAAATTGGAATTGTTATTTCGCCAAGTTCAGTTGAAACTAGATACAAAGGGGCTTTATCTTGTCGCGCAACAACCGTACAACATGGATTTTCAATACTACCATTATTTCCACCCCAAGCCGGATTGAATATGTATTGCTTAGCTTTAACTATATAAGGGTACTTATGACAAGCTAATATAGTTGCAGATGGTTCATCAATGCTTTTTCCAATATTATTAAAATTGGTATCCATTATCCAAGGCTTTGTTTTAACTAAGGCAAACTTTGGATTTTGCGTTAAACTTCCTATTGGACTTTCTATATCTGTAGGTAAAGAATTACCGTATTGTTGATCTATAAAATTTACATCAACTTTAGCAACTCTATCCTTAGTTGTTATTGTTGGACATGGTTTATCAATTGAATGAACGCCTCCATTACCATAATAAGTATTCAGATGTGAAGCTGTGACAATAGCTTGGCCACCTACAGTTGTAATTGTTCCGGCCGGACCATCAACTCCAATTACTTTACCTTCTGGCCTTCCAGAATAATACTTCTTCAGGAAAACAGATTTTACCAAAGCATGAGTTCCATTTGTACAAATTGTACCCATTGGTTTTTCAATAGAATTTACTTTTTGTTCTGGTTTTATTTTGCCACCATTGTAACGTTTAGTGAAAACTTCATCTCCATTAGCGACAAATTTTAAAAGACCAGCGTAAATTCTTTTAAGTGTATTGTCTGAAAGTCCCTTTTTTCTTTCAAATATGCTTACACCTTCATCATCTAGATCTAAAACTTCTCGAACTGCTTTCCATTTATCCATAGGAAATAATGGACTTTCAACTTTGTCTTTTGTATGTGTTTGTTCTGGCCATGCTATTGGTAAAGATTTAATACCAACTCCAGTAGTTAGCCTTTTTGCAAATTGAATAAATAATCTTTCTCTACTTTGGTAAGCTCCATAATTAGCCGAATTCAATATTCTTGAATCGTATTGATAACCATGTGAACAAACTTTATCAATCCAGTATATATAATCTTTACCAGCTGTTCTTGATATTGGTTTACCTTTTTCATCAAGAGGACCCCAGCTCATAAACTCCCTGACATTTTCAACCCAGAAGTAATCAGGATCTAAAATTGTTAAGTACATAAACATGTGATCTGCTAAAGTCCGACTATCCGCATCTCTAGCCTGACCCCCTTTGGCCTTTGAAAAATTGGTACATTCCAGAGAAGCCCAAATATTTATTTTACAGTTAGGAAAAGCTTTTCTAAGTTCATCACATAAATATTTAAGTTTTTTAACAACTTCGAAATCTCTAATATCTTCTGTAAAATGCAATGTATCAGGATGATTTTGAGCGTGGCTTAAAATTGCCTTTTTATCATGATTAACACATGCTGCAACAAACATATTTGGAATGTCTGTAAAGTGAATTCCTGTAGAAGTTCCGCCGGCACCGCAAAATAAATCAATCCAAAAAACAAGCTGAGTTGATGAATCAGCCTGTTTTTTTACATGATCAATAAATGCTTTTGTTTCTATTTGTAATTGAGAATCTGTCATATCGCTAAATCAAATAAAGTTGGAACACTGATTTTGTACTCGATTGATTTCAGGTAAAAAAGACCATCATCATAATAATTTGGATTCAGCTCTGCAGATATCGATTTGCGTTCCATTTCAAGTGCTTTATATGCCGTGGAAAACAAACCTCCGAAAGGATCATCAACGACATCGCCTTTCATTGTAAATCTGTTTATCAATCTTTCGATGATATCCAATTGAAGCGGGCAAATGTGCTTTTCCTTTTTTCGATTGGCTTGATTTGCGTTAAGAGTATGCATTCGATTTACATCTGTCCAAACCATATCCGTTGGAGATGTTGGTGGAATGGTCATAAATAAACGACTTAGTTTATTTGCCTTTTCCAGATCATTGCAAACTTTCAAATGCTCATCATAGCTGTAAACATTATTTTTGTCAAATTCTCGCCAACGGTTAAAAACTGCTTTCATATCACATGCAGCCAATTCTTCATAACTCATAAATCTATCGCCGGAGGATTTCCAATATGCGTGAGCATCAAGTTGCCATTTATCAATTGAATAAATCTCTTCAATTGGTGAAAAATCATTTGCTTTACATTTTGCACAACAAACATCTTCTTCAATAATTACAACTTCCTTTTTCTCCTTTATATCAATAATCTTTTGACAAGTATTACAATAAACCTCACTTTCGTTTTTAGCTTTGATTACTGGCTCATCTGCATAGGCATTATTCATCTCACTTGGTCGCTTTCTGAAAAGCAAAACATACTCCGGAAGTCCAACTCCCATTTTTGTAGCATCTTTGCATTGTTCTGACCATCCTAAACGATACGTTTGATTATTTTCACGAACTACATCGGTTGTTACGGTTATTTTTCCAACTAAATAAAAACCATGTTTTACAAAGTGTGCAACGGTTTTTCCTGAGAAATCATCGATTGTTGTAAAAGATGTTCCATTTTGATATGAATAACGGATTCTGTCTTTAACATGGATTGCAGCTATTTTGCCAGGCTTTAAAGTTCGAAGCAAATTAGGCGTTAGAAAATCCATTTGTTTGAAGAATTCTTCATTTCCATTATTATGTCCGAAATCATTATAATTGTCTGAGTATTCATAATGATCACCAAAAGGAATTGAAGTCAAAATCATGTCGGTTGAATTATCTTCCATTTGTTCATGAACATTAACCGTATCATCATTGAAAACTTTTGCATTTCCGATTACTGCACTTCTTGGATTTTCAAATATTTGTCTTTTCATGTCAGCTGTAATTTTATCTGAGTTAAGTCCATATTCTCGGACGATATTTATCATTTCAGTTTCCATTTCAATGTGTTGTTTCCATTTTCGCATGAGCTCTTTAAAAACTTCTCTTTCAGCTTCTGTAAAAATTGCCCAAACATCAACTTCAAATTCTTGAAGGAACCTCATAATTCTGTGAATTGCCTGAATGAAATCATTGAATTTATAATCAATACCAACAAAAACAGCTTTATGACAATGCTTTTGAAAGTTGCATCCTGAACCGGCTATTTTTGGTTTAGTCGAAAGAATTTTATATTCACCATGTTTAAATGAAATCAGTTTTTTTTCCTTTTCGGTGTTTTTCTGACTTCCTGTTATAGTTTGCAGATCAAAACCCTTGAATAATTTTTGAATACAATCTCTTTCTCTGTCTACATGATGCCAAAGAAGCCAACTTTCATTAACACCATTCTCTTTAACAATTTCAAGAGCCTTATTGGTTCTGAGTAAAACAGTATCTCTTTTTTCTTTGGAAGTTTCTGACAAACCTTTTCTTGGTTTTTTAAACATCACCAGATCCCCATTTTCATCTACTATTTCACCTTCATAATCATCTGGTATTTCTATAGGGTGAAAATTCAATTTTGGCAAATTGTAACCTGTATCATCATATCCCAAATCAGAAGGTTTGTTGATGAAAACCGCCCATGATGAAACCCATTTCCAGAATTCTTCTTTTTTATTTTCGTAAAGTGTAAGATGGCCGGCTTTTGTTGAATCTCTTTGAAAGAATCTTGTAAGTGCGTGACCTCGATCAATAACTCCTAAGTAATCTGCATAATTTAATATCTCTATGAAATCATTTGGCGTTGGAGTGGCTGTAGCAACAAAACGGTATTTTATTTTACGGAAATGTTTTAAAACGTAGTTTGTTGTATCTGTTTTAAGATTTCTCAAAATACTTGCTTCATCAAAAGAAACACCTCCAAAAAATTCAGGATCAATATCTCCTTTTCGGACACGCTCATAGTTGGTTACGTATATTGCAAGTTGTGATGTATCAACCTCATCAGTATCTGTAATATATTTTAGTGAAAATTCTGCTCCTAAGAGATCATTATCATCTCGGAACTCTCCAACTACGCCCAATGGCATACAAATCAAAAAAGGTTTTCCCGTAATTTTTATAATTAATCTGGCAATTTCAAGCTGCATTAATGTTTTACCTAAACCGAAGCTGGCAAATATTGCCCGGCGACCTCCTGATATAGCCCAATGAATAATATCTTTTTGATGAGGTTTTGCTATCGGATTGATTAATGATTTATCAATTTCAGTCCCGAAAGTTCCGGCTACAACAATCTTTGCTTCTAAAAATTCTTTATAATTTTTCGGATTCTGCATTTGTTGATTTATTTTTAAATTGATAGATTTTATTTCCGTTTGGCAGCTCTTTAATTTCGGTAGGCTTTTGATTAAATGATAGAAACTTTAAAAGGTTTTCATAAGCATTAATTTCGCTTACTCCTTTTACTTCTATTTCTATTTTGTTTGGATTATAAATTGTTGTATTTGCAGTCCAAACACTATTTACAATTTTGATTGTTTCAATTTTATCAACACTGATATGTTCTAAATTCATGATGATTGTTTTCAAGGTTATTTTGAATTTGGTTAGGCAATAAAAAAGCCCTCTATATGAGAGCCAAATTTTTTAATTCGATAAATTGAAGAATACTATCTTCCAAATATTAGCATGAAAGCATCACGCTGTTCTTGATTGGTTCTTCCATCATAACCAGTCAACTTTTTGAAGTAGTCATTGGTTATTTTGGATTTTTTAGGTTGAATCTTATGATGTGTAATTTTTAAATACTCACACATTTCCACAATCTTATTTGCAGTTTCAAAGTTTCGGCCTAATGCAGCACCAATGTTTGAATTCCATTTTGAAGATTTGTCTGTTTTTGAGTGCCAGTTTGATTTATTAAGAGAACCTAATTCTACATATACTTCTAAATCTGGGTGCAATTCTTTCAATTCTTTGAAATAATCAAAAAGTTGGAAGAAGGCAAGATTATCAAGTTTTAGTTGGTTTCCGTTTAAAAAAGCTACACCGGATTTATCAACATCAGGATCAATACCAACAAGAAATTTTTCTTTTGGTTGTTTCATGATTTCAGGCAATTTTGTTTAGGAATGGATCCTGGAATAACCTCGTAACTTAATTTTTTAATTGAATTATCCAGAGAATGCCCTATTTCAATAAAAGGCTTAAGTGTTAGACCTACATCACTCAGATCAACAGGTATTTTAGTTTCTAAATATTCAATTCCTAATTTGGATATCTGAATCTTTATGTCAATCAACTTATTTATTATATTTTGGTTTTCCATTTTTTAGATTGTTTTAAAATTAGATTTGCTTTGAACAGTATCATAATGAAATTGAACTTCTTCTACCAACTTATCCAATGTGAATTCTTTTATCTTTTCAAGCCTGCAGTGAATTTTCATCATTTCATTCACAAGCTTTGGAAAAGAATCCGGCGGGCAAAATGGCATAAAATCTCTGTAGCTTTTAAGTTGAATTTCTAATCGGTTTCGTTGGCTGATGTGGTTCATGACTTTAAGATACTTTCAAACCAGTCATTAGAAGTATCTGGGTTTGTTGAAAAATCAGAACATTTTTTTGGCATTGGTTCTTGATATTCAAATGTTGAAGGATATTCGACATGAAGATTTTTTCTTTCTATTGACCATGGGAACATTAATTTATCCAATTTAGCACACTTAAAAACTAATATTTTCTTGGTACTGTAATGCTGCTCTTCATTTCCATAGTCATAATAACTTTCAAAATCAACATCCAATTCTTCTTTTTCTAAATGGATACAGCCATTCATACACGCTTTTTTATTTTCAGGATTACAATTACATATTTTTTCATGTGTATCCATTGCGTGCTTTCGCTTCAATTCTTTTTTACAAAAATCACATTTGTAAAGCGTTACGTTTTCAATTTTTTTCATAAAATCAGGGATTATATTTACCAGGAACCGAACGTCTTTTTAATATTAAATAATGCATATAAGGCTTCATTTCTTGCTTTTTTTCCCAATCAGAAATAGTGTCTTCAAGCATTTGCCTATCCATATATTTCACCATTTCGTCAATTTCAAGATGCATTTTTGTCTCTTTTTCTTTTCTTGTTTTTTCAATTCTTCTTTTTTCATAAAATTGAGCTACTGGATGGTTTTTAGAATCAATTTCGTTAGAAATTAAGCTATATTCTTGTTTTTTCAAGCGTTCAAATTCCATATATTTTTTTTCTAAATATTCCGGAAACCATTTATTTAAAATGTTCTGACCGTCCAATTTATAATCTTTTCCATCGCCAATAATGCCTTGCCGTACTTGCTTTAACATTAAGACAACATCTTCAATAGTTTCATATGGATATTTTTCTATGATGTCAATAGCTATTAATGGCGCCTGAGTATTGCTAATATTTTTACCAACATTAAAACTTTCTGAAAATCGCATTAGTAAGTATGTAACAACTTTTACCATGTTTATTTCTCCTAAAGATTTTTCCAGGCTTTTAATTTTTGTGCCGTCAATTGCATTTTGAAGGTTGATGTTTTTTTCAAGAATCAATAATTCAACTTGGTCCTGTGATACCAAACATTGCATCAACTGCATTGTTAGCGGATTTTTTAAGGTCAGCATCTGTTCTTTGTGAATGGACACTTCGTATATTTTCTTTTCTTGCATAATTATCTTCTAAAATTTTTAAAAAATTAGCCGGCTTGAAAATCCAATCAAAACTGGCTATCCAATTATCTTTGTTGATTCCTTGTAGAAAATCTGAATCTCTAGTTTTTTGAATTACAAGTTGAATGGATTCTTTACCATGTTGTTTTTCTAAAACCAATATTCTTTTTTTTCTGGCATCTGACATTTTTTTTACTTCTGGTAAAAGGCCTCGGTTTGCATTAAAAAAAGAAAGAAGTTTATTAAAATCAATCTTATGATTGTCGGGTTGATTTTTTAAATCAACAACTCCGTTAGGAGTATCTTCTTTACTTTTCTCTTCTTTTCTCTTCTTTACTTTATTCTTCTCTTCTTTAAGGATAACTTCCGTAAGATTGACCTCTTTAACGTTCAATCTTACGCTAGATTGACTGTTTTTTTGCCTTATTTCTTCCAATATGTCGCTATATTGAAACATTTTGCCTTTTCTATTTCGATATGCATCTTGAATACTATCTGAAAATTTTTGACTATAAATCACTTTAAAATCATCAAACAATAATTTGTCTATAGCGCCTAATTTTGCCAAATCGGTTAAAATAGCAAGTGTTTTTTCTTCATCAATTTTAAATACAGAAATTAAAAACATCAATGTCATATCATCAGAAATGTCGATATAATGATTTTTAGCTTTTCCAAGTTGCTCCAATAATTTAAACCAAGTAGCATAGCCATCATTTCCGTACTTTGTTTCAATAATATGCATTTTACGTCCATGAGTACAATCATGCGGAAAATAGTCTACATCTTTTCTTTGCTCTCTTGCCATAATTACTATTTATTAAAAGGTACATTTGTTAGTTGCCGGCCATTATTCCAAATAGCAAATCTGCCTTTAGAATCAACCTTAATTTGCATTGTTTCTATCTTTCCAAAGAAGTTTATATTACCTCCCATATCTACAAACCAACCTGTTTTTTTTGTGCCATCTGGATAAGTAAATATTCTCATCACTCGGCCAACAATTTGATAATACAGAGAAAGTGACATTGTTGATCTGGCCATCAAAACAGCTTCAAGTGCTGGATAATCAAAACCAGTTGTCAGAACACCTACATTTATTAGGCATTTTATTGTTCCGTTTTTGAATTGACCGAGAATTCGTTCCCTTTCTTCTTTTTTGGTTTCTCCGGTTAAAATTGCAGATCCTGGAATACGTTTTTGAACAGCTTTAGCTTCTTCAATTAAGGAGCAGAAAATCAAAATATTTTTCCTTTTACTTAAAATCGTTAAAGCCGTTTTTACAATTCTTGATGGCATATCAATTGACTTATAATATCTTCTCAATGATGTTTGAGTAAAGTCAGTTCCGGAACTATTAAGTTCTAATTTGCTTCGATCAATAACATCGAAGTTGTAGTATTCCAATGGCGCCAAAAAGCCGGCATTAAATAAAACATCATTTTGAACGTAATACAAAACATTATCAAAAATTGCAGGTTTACTACGAGTTATAAAGGTTAATTGCGGACCGGTTGAAGTTTGCTCTAAACGATAAGGTGTTGCTGTTAATCCTAAAACTTTAGATTCCGGAAATGCTTTTATAAAATCGTTATACATTCCAGCATCAGAATTTACCAAATGGCATTCATCAATTAAAATATTTTTCAATCCTTTGAATAAGTGCTTTTTATTAATGATACTCCCAATAGTACAAAAGGTAACTTTATCAATTCTTTTTTCACCTGCAGATGCGCTATAAATGGAAGCTTTACCATAATTACTAAATTTTTCGAAGTTCTGTTCAAGAATTTCTTTTGAAGGCTGGAGAACAATTGTTTTGCCCTCCAGCGGTTCTAATATTTTAGCAATTACAACAGATTTTCCTGATCCAGTTGGAAGTATAACCAACGAATTACCCTTTGATGTTCCTTTAAGAAAATTAACGCTTAGATCAATGGATTCACTTTGATAAGGTCGTAATTGAAAAGCCATTATTAAATTTTTGCATTATCAAAAGCAGCATCTTCTTCAGAAAAGGACATATGAACCTGATTAGGATCATCCTGAGGTGCTGTTTTTCCATTCATATACAATTCAACCTCATCAATTGCATTCTGTACTCTTTCCTTCATCTCGCTTAAATACAAATAAGCTGATGAATATTTAATTTTTGGAGTTTCGAACTTAACAATTCCATTCGTTACCTCTTTCCATCCTGAAAGAATAACAGACTTATTTTCTTCAACTCCTGATATTTTAAATCCAGTAACATGGTATTTTTCAGTTTCGATTTCAGCCTCTAATTCTTCCAATGGAGTAACATTAGTATTGCCGGTATAGGCATCATCAAGATGTGCGTAAAATACATCAAGCTGATCGAATCTAATTTGTAGTTCATCATGAACAATATGAGCTCCTTTTCTATTTAATGTATCTCCTTTTGTAGGCCCTTTCAAAAGTTCGTATGAATAAGCACATAAGGCATCACTTATTGACGCTCCTTTAATCTCGACCTCTTTATCTGAGATTTTTTCTAATGCATTTATAAATTTATCAGAATTGATAGTTATTGTCTTTGTCATGTAATTATATTTTATTGGTTAATCTTTATAAAAAATTCTTTGTAATTGCCTTCCTTGTACTCCCATTCAATCGGTACGTTCCAGATATCCTTCAAATCTTTAATCCTTCTACGCAAATCGCCAATCTTATAATCGAGTAATGCTTTAGTTGTTGTTAAGCGTTCGCCTCTTAAAAGTGCCTCATAAACGATTCTGCATTGATTTGAAAATTTTTCTTTGTTTCTTTCAAAATGCTCCTGATTACTTATTTTATTTTCCACATGATGAAGTTCATCGAAATTGATTTCTTGCTGGTTCATAAATATTGCTCGTTATTCTTTACCTGAATTTCTATTTCTCTCAATAAAGCTAAGTCAGAAGGTTGTGGAAGATAAATACCTGCTTCTTTGCTTGAATAATCTCTAAATCGATCAATTGCTAATGTCAATTCATCTTTAGTAAGGTTGGCTAAGCTTTTGTATTCAATTCTAACTTCTGCAGTTATCCGGTTTACAAATTCATATTCAAATATTCCCGGATTTACAAGTTTTTTGAAGTACTCTAACTTGATATATTCTAATTGTTCACCATATTCCAATGCAAACCATGACATAATCAAGTGTGCATATTTTAGCTGAGGATAAGTTTTAGGAACTTTTTTTGCAGATAGCTCAAATACTTTATTATGCTTTACAAAATAGTTGAACTTCTCAACAGCTCGCTGGATATCGATGGGTTTTTCTGGATTGTAAAGCATAATTTTTTATTTAAATTGTACCAGTTCTTTAAATTTATCTAATCCATATGCATTGTTTTTTATCAACAATGGCAACAAGTCTTTTGCTTTAATTGGATTGATTTCTTTAGTTTCGTTATTTACAACTTCAAACTCTAACCCATTTCTTTGCATAAAATCTCTAACTCCAGTATCACATGCCCCAGTAATCAATCGATAATGTTTAACTGTCAATAAGGAATCTTCTTGTATTGGCTCTTTTTTTAGTTTTTCTGATATAATTTTAAATTGTAAATCTTCATTAGCTTGCTTTAAAGATTTACCATGAGCGTGTGTGTTTTTACCATCTGTAACGATGTACATTTTTTCTTTAGAATCAAGTTTTCTAACAAAATAATGCCCTTTTTTCTTAGATAAAACCTCTGTAAATATGCCATCACATAAAATGTATTTACCATTTTCCCATGATAAAATTGGATTTCCATAATCTTTACATTGTACATTATGTTTCAGGCTTCCGAGGTCAAGAGAACCGCCAACCGTTGGGTTGAATCCGTCAGGAATTGAAGTCAGGCTTC
>NZ_AKJZ01000008.1 GCF_000282055.1 Flavobacterium sp. CF136 | reverse complement strand
AGCCCTAGCCCTGATGGAAGTGGCATCCTTTTGTGCCGGTGTTCGGCATAAAAGATACAGCGTACAGCAGGAATCAGCTCCTGATTAAACGAAAAACCGCCTCAAAACTAATTGAGACGGTTTGTATAATTGAAAAGCTGAATTATATCTTTAGAACTTATAAGTTACTCCAACTCTTACGTTTCTTGGCTGTTCTGACTGCCAGTAGTACGCTTTCAGATAAGAGTAATAAGATCCGCTGTAAAGGTATTTATCAAGAATGTTAAACATATTTGCCGTGAATTTTAACTTTCCTGTTTCGTATGACAAACCTCCGTCAAGTTTGAAATAAGTAGGGAGTTTTTCGAGTCCGACGCTCCATGTATCAGTTTGACGTCCTGCCAGAAAAGTTCCGCCAATTGATGCGCCTAATCCTTTAAGTTTGCCATTTACGAGGCTGTAGTTTAACCAGGCGTTTGCAGTATGTTTAGAATAGCCAGGAACAATGTCACCTTCTTTAATACCTGTTGCCAGAGAAACGACAGGATCAATTTTGTTTACAATAGATTCTGTAAAAGCGTAGTTTGCTATAAGATTAAGACCATCAACGATTTTACCTCTTAAATCAAATTCGAAACCCTGTGCTCTTTTTTCACCTAAAATAATACTGTATTGTATTCCGGATGTATTAGCCGGGTCATTTGTTGTTTCATTTTTCTTTAAAATTCTGTAAGCAGCTATTGTAGTGCTCCATGAACCGTCAAACCAGTCTTTTTTAAGACCAAATTCAAGATTATTACCAGTAAGTGGTTTTGGCTGTTCTCCATTTTTCATAATTCCACCCTGAGGGGTAAAAGCCTGATCGTATAATCCATAAAAAGCAGTGTTTTCTGTTATTGAGACACTTACGCCTACGCGTGGTGTAATATGACTATCGGCTATTGGAGCTCCTCCCCAGCTTGCCTGACTGATCCAGGTATATCTGGCGGCAAGTGTAAGTCTTAAAATGTTTTCAAAAAAACCAAGTTCATCCTGAACATAACCGGCTGCATATTCTGAACTCATAAGCCCGCCAATTGCTTTAGCCCTGTCTTTGAGCGGTGTATCGCGGTCAAAGTTTGGCATTCCATTAGCCGGAGTACCATAATCAGGATTATTTACATTAAAGGGATCATCTACCGTATCAAGATCATGTGACTGACCCCAGTCTGCCATATAATCTTTGCTTCCTAAATCGACTCCTCCCAATACTTTATGGGTTACAGGACCAGTATTGAATTTTCCGTTAAGGAATATTTGTCCCAAATACATATTGCTTTCAGCATCCCAGATACCTACATTTCGTATAATTTCACCAGTATTAAGAGCAGCTCCTGATGTACCAACAGGTCCGGGACCTACTGCAGATGGCCATGAGCTGTATCCTTTTTGTAAATATTTAAAATAGCTGGTTTGGGCTGTAAGTTTCCAGTTGTCATCAAACTTATGTTCAAACATAAGATAACCACTGTGATCATTCATTTTAGTATCAGGCAAACCCGGTTGTGTCATTGTAAAATCTACAGGAGTTGTAGCATATCCTCCTGAATCAGCACCAAAAATATAATACGAACCAACCTCGGTCATGTTTGCATGCTGGAAGTTGTATTCAAGGGTAATTTTGGTTTTGTCATCAATCTGATAGGATAATACCGGAGCAATCACATACCGGTCATTGTGCTCAAATGGTCGGTGAGAACCTTTCTTTTGCAAAGCACCATTGAAACGGTATAAGAACTTCCCTTTTTTGTCGAATTTCCCGTCAAGGTCAATACTGGCCCTGTAAAAATCATAACTTCCTCCCATTACAGTAGCTTCACCTTTGGTGATTCCAGTTGGTTTTTTGGTTACGACATTATAAAGACCACTTGGATCACCACTGGAAAGCATGAATCCTGCCGGGCCTTTTACGAATTCGATATGATCTACAAAACTCATGTCTTCGGTAAGCGGTCCCCAGAAAGAAGATACTACGTTGAAACCGTTTCGGAAAGCCTGAATTTGTGATCCCCGCATAGTAATATTGGTGTACATGTCGCCCCAGTGCTCTAAACGTACAGCACCGCTCACGTTACGTATAACGCCGTCGCTCATACTGATAATTTGCTGATCTTTTAATGTCTGACCACTCACTATCTGAATGTTTTGCGGAATTTCTAACACAGGAGTGTTAAGACGTAATGATAAAGAGGGTTTGTCCTGCTTGTATTTGTTTTTTGTAATGACAACTTCGTTAAGTTCTTCCTGATTTTCGGAAAGTGTGAAGTTTCTGGTTACCGTTTGACCGGCAGTAACAGTAATATTTTCAGAAAGTGCCTTAATGCCTGGGCCGCTTATGCTTAAAGTATAGCTTCCCGGTTTGACATTTTTAATTTCATATTGCCCGTTATTATTGGTAATGGCGGTATATTTTGTTCCTTTAAGCGCCACAGCAATATTTTCTGCAGGAACATGATCACTTAATAAAATTCTCCCGTTTACTTTACCTTGTCCCTGAGCAATTATGCTGACTGAACTTAAAAATAAGAGGCAAAATAAAATTCCTTTTGTATAAGATATTTTCATTTTGGTTTGGTGTTAAATTTTTATTGCGCAAAAGTAAAGGCAAATTTCTTTTCGACCAAATTATTTTTAATTATTCTAAATAAAAATAAAAAATTAAAATTTGAAATGTAATTTATTGATTAAAACACTATCTGATAACAAGTGAATTAAGTATGTATAGCTAAGAATTTATCTATAAAATAAAATTTATTAGTTTTGAGCGTAAATTGTTCTAAAAACTCTTTTTTTCGTTGCAAAAAAAATATTTAAGAGAAATAGTCTTATGAAATGTTAAGGCGGTAGTCATAAAAAAAAGCGAACTAACGAAATTGCCGCCTTCAAACGCAACAAAAAAATGTGAACCTTTATTCTCTTTGTTCTTCTGAATCTAAATTTGCTTATTTAGAACAAAACCAATAGAAATTAAATTATTTTTGTAATCGTTAAAAAAAAGAAAATCAAATCTGTTTTAGGTAATAAATTAGAATATAATGTCAATAATTAAGGAGTTGCAACAATTATCAGAATCATTAGAAGGAACACTTTTATATGATGATCTTCATAAAACGCTTTATTCGACCGATGCTTCGGTGTACCGCATAAAACCAAAAGCGGTTGCCGTGCCTAAAACTATAGAAGATATTAGTAAATTAATCAGGTTTGCAGCGAAGCATCATATTTCGATTACACCAAGAACGGCCGGAACTTCGTTGGCAGGACAAACCGTTGGTGATGGAATTGTGGTTGATGTTTCGAAGAATTTTACCAGAATCCTGAATTTAGACCCGATTGAAAATACAGTTACAGTGCAGCCGGGTGTGATTCGTGATGAACTGAATTTATTCCTAAAACCGCACGGTGTATTTTTTGGGCCCAATACTTCAACTTCAAACCGCTGTATGATTGGAGGAATGGTAGGGAATAATTCTTCGGGGACAACTTCGATCCGATATGGTGTGACGCGTGATAAAATTGTCGAAATCAAAGCCATTTTGAGTGATGGTTCTGAGGTGGTTTTTAATGAACTGACTTCGGCGGAATTTATCGAAAAAACTAAAGGCGATACTTTAGAAAATAAAATTTACAAAAGTATTTTCGATGAACTTTCGGTTAAAGCAACGCAGGAAGAAATTATAAAAGAGTTTCCGAAGCCTGAAATTCACAGAAGAAATACAGGTTATGCCGTTGATATTTTATTGAAGTCGGATTTGTTTGGAGGAACTGAACCAACAATTAACCTCGGGAAATTACTCTGCGGAAGCGAAGGAACATTAGCCTTTACAACCGAAATCACTTTAAAAGTTGACGATTTGCCGCCCGCACATAATATTATGGTGGTGGCGCATTATCATAGCATTCAGGAATCGCTGGAATCTGTTGTAGTGGCGATGAAACATCATTTGTATACCTGCGAAATGATTGACGACACAATTTTGGATTGTACCAAAACCAACCGGGAACACATAAAAAACAGGTTCTTTTTGCAGGGTGAACCCAAAGCGATTATGATGTTTGAAGTGGCTTCGCATGATTTGGAAGATGCCGAAAATCAGGCTGACGCTTTAGTGGCTGATTTAGAGAAAAATAACTTTGGTTATGCTCTGGTAAAAATTTACGGAGCTGATATTGAAAAAGTAAATGAACTTCGTAAAGCCGGATTAGGACTTTTAGGAAGTATAGTTGGTGATGATAAAGCGGCTGATTCTATTGAAGATACAGCGGTTGAATTGAGCGATTTGCCTGCTTATATTGCAGAATTTTCTGCGATGATGTTACGTCACGGACAAGGTGCGATTTACTATGCGCATGCGGGTGCGGGAGAACTGCATTTGCGTCCGGTTCTGAACCTGAAGAAAACATCAGACCTGAAATTATTCAGGACCATAGCGACCGATGTGGCTCATTTGGTCAAAAAATACAGAGGTTCGTTAAGCGGGGAACATGGCGACGGAATTGTGCGTGGTGAGTTTATTCCGTTTATGATTGGCGAGAAGAATTACGAATTGCTGAAACGAATTAAACTGGCTTTCGACCCGAATTCGGTTTTGAATATTGGGAAGATTGTGAACGCTTTAAAAATGGATGAAAACCATCGTGTGATTTCTGGTCGGGTAGAACCGGATATTAAAACGTTTCAGGATTTTTCAGACAGTTTAGGGATTTTGCGTGCAGCCGAAAAATGCAACGGTTCCGGAGATTGCCGAAAATTGCCATCGGCAGGAGGAGCCATGTGCCCGAGTTATCGTGCGACGAAAAATGAAAAGGAAACAACGCGTGCGAGAGCGAATGCGTTACGTGAATATTTGACGTATTCCGAGAAAGAAAATAAATTTGACCAGAAAGAATTATACGAAGTTTTTGAGTTGTGTGTGAGCTGTAAAGCCTGCGCCAGCGAATGCCCGAGTAATGTGGACGTTGCAACCTTAAAAGCCGAATTTTTATATCAATACCAAAAAGCAAACGGATTTTCGACCCGAAATAAGATTTTTGCACACAATGCAAAACTGAATAAAATGGGAAGTTTGTTTCCGTCAATAACCAACTTTATTTCGAATCAGTCGCTGGTTAAAAAAAGCATGGGGATTGCACTGGAAAGACAAGTGCCGTTATTGGCAAAAAAAACGTTTAAAAAATGGTTTGAAAATCGGAAAAAGCAAAATCAGGATTTTCCAAACGGACAGGTGTATTTGTTTAATGATGAATTCACGAATTATTATGATGTAAATATCGGAATTGATGCTTTCGAATTACTGACGAAATTAGGGTATGAAGTTTTGGTGGTAAATCACGAAGAAAGCGGCAGAACCTATTTATCGAAAGGATTTCTGGAAGAAGCAAAAAAAATAGCGAATATAAATATTGGTATTTTTAAAGATTTAGTTTCCGGAAAAGCACCGCTAATCGGAATCGAACCGTCTGCAATTCTGACTTTTAGAGACGAGTATTTACGTCTGGCGGATGATAAAGAAAGTGCTGAAAAAGTAGCCCAGAATGCTTATACAATTGAAGAATTTTTTAAAAATGAAATCAATCTGGGTAAAATCACAGCTGATTCTTTTTCGGAAGAAAAGAAAGAAATCAAGATTCATGGACATTGCCATCAGAAATCATTGAGTTCTGTTGAAGCGACTTTTGCCATGCTGAATTTGCCAAAAAATAACGTGGTTACGATTTATAATTCGGGTTGCTGCGGAATGGCGGGATCATTCGGTTATGAAAAAGAACATTATCAGGTAAGTATGCAAATGGGAGAGGATACACTATTCCCGAAGGTGCGCTCAACTGCTAAAAATGTGGAAATCGCCGCTGCAGGAACAAGCTGTCGCCACCAAATTTATGACGGAACAAAAAGAGAAGCGCAGCATCCGGTAAGTATTTTAAGAAGCTGTTTGAAGTGAGACAGAACGCTGATGACACGGATTTATGTGTATTATTGTGGATTTTTTAATCATTTTGATCTTGTAATCTGTGGCTAAATTTTCACGCAGATTCAGCAGATCACAGCAGATTTAATTTTGAGATAGTCATAAATATCTGTAAACACCAGCTTAAATCATTTTAAATCTGCATGAGAAAATAATTCGAGAAAATTTGTGTAATTCGTGGCGAAAAAAACTCTTATAAACAAAATCGTTTTATATATTTGATTTCAGGATAATTTTTGCATTATTTGTAAAATAAAAGCATAAAGACCTCAATATATTAATTTATAATAGCAAAATTACATATGGCATTATCAGGTTTATTCCGAAAAAAAACGGTGCAGGATATTTTGAAGCAAGTTGCAAAAAACGATGCTGATGGACACAATGCATTAGGAAAGCATTTAACCACCAGAGATTTAACCGCATTTGGTATTGCTGCAATCGTTGGGGCAGGAATTTTCAGCACGATTGGTAAAGCCAGTGCTGATGGAGGCCCGGCGGTTATTTTCTTGTTTTTATTTACTGCTTTGGCTTGTAGTTTTGCAGCTTTTGCTTACGCCGAATTCGCTTCGATGGTTCCGGTTTCGGGAAGTGCTTATACGTATTCTTATGTAGCCTTTGGGGAAATTATTGCATGGATTATTGGATGGGCTTTAATCATGGAGTATGCCGTTGGAAATATAACCGTTGCCATATCGTGGAGTGATTATTTTACAGGACTGCTCCAGAGTGGCGGAATTCATTTACCACAATGGATCCAGATGGATTATCTAACTGCTTCAAATGGTTTTAAAGATGCCACGGCATTAATTCAGAGTGGAAAATCTTTCGAAAATTTAGACTCAGGATTACAAACAGCTTACACAGCCTGGACAACAGCACCAACTATAGGCTCATTTCATTTCGTAGCCGATTTGCCTGCATTATTTATTATTGTTTTAATTACAGCTTTGGTTTACAGAGGGATGAAAGAATCCCGTAATGCGAGTAATGCAATGGTAGTTGTAAAACTTTGCATCGTACTTTTGGTAATTGCCGTAGGTGTTTTTTATGTAGATACGGCAAATTGGGACCCGTTTGCACCAAATGGCGTAGGTGGGGTTTTAAAAGGAGTTTCAGCAGTTTTCTTCGCATATATTGGTTTTGATGCGATTTCGACAACAGCGGAAGAATGTAAAAATCCACAACGTGATTTACCACGCGGCATGATGTGGGCGATTATTATTTGTACCATTTTATATATTGCGATTGCTTTGGTACTTACCGGAATGGTTCGTTACAATCAGTTGAATGTTGGAGATCCTTTAGCATTTGTTTTCGATAAATTAGACTTAAAATGGATGTCAGGAATTATTGCAGTCAGCGCAGTAATTGCTATGGCAAGCGTTTTATTGGTTTTCCAGATGGGACAGCCGCGTATCTGGATGAGTATGAGCCGTGATGGTTTATTGCCAAAGAAATTTTCTACCGTGCATCCAAGATTTAAAACACCATCATTTGCAACAATTGTAACAGGTTTTGTGGTTGCAGTTCCGGCTTTATTTTTAAACCTGACTATGGTAACCGATTTATGCAGTATCGGAACTTTGTTTGCTTTTGTATTAGTGTGTGCAGGAGTTTTGGTTTTGCAAAACAAACCGGAAATTCCGAGAGGGAAATTCAAAACGCCGTATGTAAATTCAAAATATATTCTGCCTTTTTTAATGATTGCAGGATTATATTATGCTTTTGCTTTCAATAATAAGGCGACAATGGGTTTTATTAATAACGAAGCACAGATTAATGATGCAACGACAATTATTACTTCTTTAGACAAAACGGAATCTGATAAAGTTTTCAGTTATTTAAAAAACATTGATGTACAGAATAAAACGTCAGCAACATCGGATGTAGAACATTTGCTAAGTCAATACCAGGATGACGATACAAAATATGCTGAGGTTGTAAAAGGTTTGCCAATCAACGATGCAGTAAAATACGAATCAGGTTTCAGCTTATTCAAGCATAAAATTCCAATGTGGATTTTTCTTTTCGTTTTAGTTGGATTGGCCGTTTGGTCATTCAGACAAAATCTATCTTTAATCCCGCTTTTAGGACTTATCTGCTGTCTTTATATGATGGCCGAATTAAGTGTCTGGAACTGGATTTACTTTACGATCTGGTTATTAATAGGATTGTTTATTTACTTCACTTATAGTAGAAAAAACAGTAAATTGAACTTTGTAGAGAAGTTATAAGTTTTTGAATTATAAATTATAAATGAAAGCGCCGTTTTGAATTAAATCTCAGAACGGCTTTTTTATTTCACGCAGATTCTGCAGATTAAAGCAGATTAAAAAAGATTTTAAACTTATAGCAATAATAAATCTGCACACATCTGCCTAAATCTGCAGAATCTGCATGAAAAAAACTTAGTGAATCTCTGCGAAACCCTCCGAGAATCTCTGTGAAATAACATTACAAAACCCCAAGTTCCACCATGCATTCCTTCATCATTTCGTAAGTACGCTGAATATCGTTATCCAAACCAATCGAAAAGCGGATTAAGCCATCCGTCAATCCCATTTCAGCTTGTTCCTCTAACGGAATCTCACTGGAAGTAGAAGTACCTGGTGCGCTGAATAACGTTTTATAGAATCCTAAACTTACTGCTAAGTATCCTAAGTTTCTGGCTTGCATCAATTCCATTAATTCATTGGCTTTCGCCAAAGTTCCAACATCAATAGTCAACATGCCTCCAAAACCATATTCCGGATTAATCATCGTTTTATAAAGCTCATGACTCGGGTGACTTTTTAATCCGGGATAAACCGTTTTTAAGCCATTAGCTTCAAATTGATCAGCTAAAAAATGAGCATTATGACTATGTTGTTTAATTCGGATATGAAGCGTACGAAGATTTTTCATCACACTTGCAGAACGCAAACTATCCATTGTTGGCCCCAAAAGCATGCTCGCTCCGTTGTTTACATTTTTTAAGGAATTAATAAACTCTTTAGGTCCACAAGTCACACCCCCAACCGTATCGCTGCTTCCGTTAATGTATTTCGTCAAGCTATGAATCACTATATCAGCGCCTAATTTTGCCGGAGAAACTGACAAAGGTGAAAACGTATTATCAACAACCAATTTCAGGTTGTGCTTTTTAGCAATCTGTGCCAAACCGGCAATATCAGCAACTTCCAATAACGGATTACTCACCGTTTCGCAATACAAAACTTTAGTTTTTTGCGTAATTGCAGCTTCAACAATATCCAATTTTGTGATGTCCACAAAAGTCGTTTCGATACCAAACCGAGGTGTGAAATTTTTAAGAAAAGCATAAGTTCCGCCATAAATAGTTCTGCTTGAAACAATATGATCTCCGGCACCGCACAACTGCAATAGAGTAGGTGTAATCGCCCCCATTCCGGAAGCCGAAACATTTGCCGTTTCCGTTCCTTCCATCGCTGCCAAAGCCTGATCCAAATACAAATTACTCGGAGATGAATGGCGCGAATACAAATAACAGCCTTCGATATTGCCTTCAAAAGTATCAAACATGGTTTTAGCTGAAAGAAAAGTATAAGTCGAAGAATCAGAAATCGAAGGATTCACGCCTCCAAATTCACCAAAATATTGCAAATCCTGAATATTGTCTGCCGGGTTAAAGTTTTTCATAGTTTATGTCATTGCGAGGAACGAAGTAATCTCATCCTCTGGTTAGTATTATTTGTTTTTTGACTTAGCGATTGCAATTGATTTTTGCAATTGAAATTGTTATTGTTAGGAGCTAATTCCTGCTGTCCGCTATATCTTTTCCTGGTTAAAGAAACCAGAAAAAGGATGCCGCTTCCATCAGGGCTAGACACCCGTTTTCAAAATAAATCCTATTCAAAATAACAGTTTATTAGAAAATTAATCAACCATTATGTTTATAATTAGATTTTAAAACTATTAAAATAAATTAATAAAGATTATTTGTCTAAATTTGATTTGAAAAACCTGAATAAATAGATTTTTTTTCATTTCAATAAAAAATAAAATACAAACCTTGAGGATGAGATTAGCTTACGCTCAGTTCGCTGCGCTCGAGTGCTTCGTTTCTCGCAATAACACAAAAATGACTTTAGACGCCACCGATAAAAAACTATTGGTTTTATTACAAACCGATTGTAAAAAGACAACCAAAGAATTATCTCTAAAACTCAATCTTTCAGTGACGGCCGTTTACGAGCGTATCAAAAAGTTAGAGCGTGAAGGAATCATCAAAAACTATGTAGCTTTAGTAGATAAATCTAAAATCGAAAAAGGATTTGTAGTTTTTTGTCATCTCAAACTCATTCAGCACACCAAAGAATTCTTAACCAAATTTGAAAGCGAAGTCATCCGGCTCAGTGAAGTTTTAGAATGCCATCACGTAAGCGGTGATTACGATTATATCTTGAAAGTATTAGTAAAAGACATGGAAGCGTACAGGGAATTTTTGGTAACCAAACTCACAACGTTACAACACATTGGAAGTACGCAAAGTACCTTTATGATTAGCGAAGTGAAGAATTCGACGGTTGTTTTTTAAAGTTACTAAGGTTAAGGTTCTGAGTTTGCTTTTAGAATAATCTCGCAAAGACGCGAAGTCGCAAAGAATATAAAAACTTTGCGACTTCGCGTCTTTGCGAGACTAAAAAAAACAAAACCTTTGCAAACTTTGCGGTTAAACCTCCAGAACAAAATCCTCACAAAAAACATTGAAATTTAAACTTTAAACAAAACTTAATTCCTTAATTTTGTACCGCTAAAAATAAAAATAGACAAACTATGAGTTCATTTGACGTAGTCATTATAGGTTCAGGTCCTGGCGGATATGTATCAGCAATTCGTTGCGCACAATTAGGTTTCAAAACAGCAATTGTAGAAAAGTATAACTCTTTGGGAGGAACCTGCCTTAACGTAGGTTGTATTCCTTCAAAAGCATTATTGTCATCTTCTCATCATTATGCAGAAATTGCACATTTTGCAGATCATGGTATTGAAGTTTCCGGAGATGTGAAAATCAATTTAGAGAAAATGATTGCCCGTAAGCAAGCAGTTGTAGATCAAACTGTAGGTGGAATCAACTACCTAATGGATAAAAATAAAATTACTGTTTTCAATGGTTTAGGTTCTTTCGTTGATGCAACACACATTGCAGTTGCCAAAGCTGACGGAACATCTGAAACTATCGAAGCAAAATATACGGTAATCGCAACAGGTTCAAAACCATCTTCTTTACCATTTATCAAAATTGATAAAGAAAGAATCATCACTTCGACTGAAGCTTTGGCTTTAAAAGAAGTTCCAAAACACCTGGTTATTATTGGTGGTGGCGTTATCGGAATTGAATTAGGACAAGTTTATTTACGTTTAGGAGCTCAGGTTTCTGTAGTTGAATTCATGGACAGAATTATTCCTGGAATGGATGGTGCTTTGTCTAAAGAATTGACTAAAGTATTGAAAAAACAAGGAATGAAATTCTACGTTTCCCACAAAGTAAAATCGGTAGAAAGAAACGGCGATGCAGTTGTAGTTCAGGCTGAAAATGCAAAAGGAGAAACCATTACTTTAGAAGGGGATTATTCATTAGTTTCTGTTGGTCGTCGTCCTTATACAGACGGATTGAATGCTGACAAAGCCGGAGTTAAAATTTCAGACAGAGGACAAGTTGAAGTAAACGACCATTTACAAACTAACATCCCTAATATTTATGCAATTGGTGATGTTGTTCGTGGAGCAATGCTGGCACACAAAGCAGAGGAAGAAGGAACTATGGTTGCTGAAATCTTAGCAGGTCAAAAACCACATATCGATTATAACTTAATTCCTGGTGTAGTTTACACCTGGCCGGAAGTAGCTGCAGTCGGACAAACTGAAGAGCAGGTAAAAGCTTCTGGAGCCGAATATAAAGTGGGAAGTTTTCCTTTCAAAGCTTTAGGTCGTGCAAGAGCAAGTGGAGATTTAGACGGATTCGTAAAAATCATTGCTGACGCTAAAACTGATGAGGTTTTAGGTGTTCACATGATTGGAGCCCGTACAGCAGATTTAATTGCTGAAGCAGTAACTGCAATGGAATTTAAAGCTTCTGCTGAAGATATTTCAAGAATGAGCCACGCACACCCAACTTTTGCTGAAGCAGTAAAAGAAGCAGCTTTAGCCGCTACAGATAACAGAGCATTACACGTATAATTTACGTAAATCATATTTTTTAAACCGTCAGAATTTATATTTTGACGGTTTTTTTATTGTCTAAAAATATGTTGCTGTAAATTTTAAATAACAAACCCGACAGGTTTTTAAAATCTGTCGGGTTTACTATTAAGATGAAAATATTTATGGTCTGAAAACACTTCTGTAGTTATCCCAGTATCTGTATATTAGAAATAAATTGGCTAAAAATAACAAGGCTGCAATAGGCAATTTTTCCGGAGACATAAAATAATTAATAAATAAAATGTTAACGGTAATAGGAAGAATTAAAATATTGGCAAGAGTTACAAAACGCCCACTAACAAAAGCTAAACCGCAAATTAATTCTATTGATTTTGCTAATGGAAATAAATAAGTAGAAGCAACTAACCCCATGTTGAAAGCTTTAAAGTTATCGTTTGTTATCGGCTCAGCCGGCATTAGATTAAAAAAATAGCTGAGTGAGGCAAAAAGGAGCAAAAGGCCAATTAAAGTACGGATAATAATGGTAGCAATTTTCATAATATTAGGATTTTAATAGGTTAAAAAATATAAATTATTTGCTGATAAACATTACTAATTTTAATTCTCCAATAAAAATGAAAATCTGTTTTTACGACTGTTTTACTGAGAATTTTATAATCAATACAATTCTATTTTAGGATTAATTTAATTCTATATCAAATATAACGAATTTTTTCTTATGAAATTGCTAATTTCTTATCCCTTCTTACTTCTTAATGTATTTTTTATAAAGGAAAAATGTGCCAAAACCAATCAAAATAAAAGGCCAAAGATTAATTATAAATACAAAGATTGACTCAAGAATATACCAGCCATTTTTTAATGAATCCAGAACTTGAATACCTAAATTTGGTTTGTAAGCATCGCTGTTTTTTTCGCTTGGCATTATTTCTTGTCTGATGGTTTCGTTTTGGTAAAGCTGTAATGTTACCGTGCTAAAGTTAATCTGATCCTGTAAAGATAAATTATCGATTGTGCGATTATCATTTGCTTCTTTCCGGTTTGCCAAAGTATTTTCGGCTTCCATAATATCATTTATTTTTTTGCCTTTCTCATCAATTGCTTTTTCAACTCTTTTCTCAGTATTGGTACTTCTTTTTTGAGAAAGCTGATTCGATAATAATTTTAATGAAACATCATCTGCTTTGATTACTCTGAAATCAAGGAAATCGATTTGTTTTGCAATTGTTTTAATTACCGTATCCAATTGAGTGTTGGGTACCCGAATCGTAATATTGTTTTCAACGGTATACTTTGTCGTTTCTAAGGTGCTGTCCTGACTGATTTTGGTCTTAATCTGATCATGAATGTTGCTTTGTAAATTGGTGTAAGTAACAAAACCTCCAAATTTTTGAGTGGCATTTTCAATTGCATAAGTTGACTTGACGACGTTTTTAACCTTAAATTTAATATCGGCAGTTCGGATAAATTTCTGCTTACTGTCTTTTTTTTCTACCGCAGCCGATGATGATACTGCAGTGCTGTCTGCTGAAGTTTTGTAATCTGTAGTTTCTTCGGAAGAAGCGTAGTCTGCTTTTTTACAGGAAAATAATAAGGCGATGATTACCAGGGTAGTCAAGCCTAATTTTGCAATTGTTTTCATAAAGGTTATAAAATTTGATTAATAAATAATTGATCGTCTGCTCATCAGACTGATTTTAGTTTTGCTACAGATTAAAAAGATTTCCACTGATTTTTATAATGAACTCTAATTCAATCTGTGCTATTTTTTCGTGAGTAATTTTTTAATCAAATAGGCAGGAAAAGTTTTAAGAATAAGTGTTAATTCGATATACTAAAAAGTGTGCCAATATTTTTTTAAGATTACTTTATTGAAGGAATTTTTTTGTCGTAATTTTGAAGTCTAAAATTGATTCATTTTTGAGAGTTTCCATTCACAAGCACATTCCGGATCCAGAGCAGTTTAAACAGCAACTTTTAAGTTGGTCACAACAATTTCGCGAGGTTGTTTTTTTGGATAGTAATTCCTATCCACAAGAATATTCCAGTTTCGATTGTATGATGGCTGTTGATGCTTTTACATCTTTAAAGACTGATTTTCATAATGCTTTTGAGGATTTAAAGCAATATCAGCAAACTACAAAAGACTGGCTTTTTGGTTATTTGTCTTATGACTTGAAAAATGACGTAGAGCCTTTGAGATCATCAAATTTTGATGGTTTGGATTTTCCGGATTTGTTTTTCTTTCAACCAAAAAAAATACTTGCATTGAAAGGGAATCAACTTGAAATGCACTATTTATTGCTTTGTGATGATGAGATCGAAGATGATTTTAATGACATAGTCGAAAGTCAAAAGTCAAAAGTCGAAAGTGAAGACTCTTTAAAAATACAACAGCGTATTTCTAAAGAATCATATGTTGAAAAAGTAAATAAAATTCTTGAACATATTCACGCGGGAGATCTGTATGAAGCAAATTTTTGTATGGAATTTTTTGCTGAAAATGCTGTTATCCATCCGTTGGAAAAGTTTCAAAAGCTGAATGATATTTCAAAAGCGCCATTTTCAGTTTTCTTTAAAAACAATAAACACTTTTTGCTTTCAGCTTCACCGGAACGTTATCTTAAAAAAGTCGGTGAAACGATTATTTCTCAACCAATAAAAGGAACATCAAAACGATTTTCAGATATAAATGAAGATGAAAAGTCGAAACGAGATCTGGAAACCGATGCAAAAGAACGGGCCGAAAACATCATGATTACTGATTTAGTACGTAATGATTTGTCGCATACCGCCCAAAAAGGCTCGGTAGAAGTCACGGAACTCTGCAAGATTTACTCTTTTCTGCAGGTACATCAGATGATTTCTACGATTACATCAAAATTAGATGCCCAATATTCTCCTGTTGATGTTTTAAAAACGACTTTCCCAATGGGAAGTATGACGGGGGCTCCAAAAATTTCAGTAATGAAAATCATCGAAAATCTTGAAGAAACCAAACGTGGTTTGTATAGCGGAGCGGTGGGTTATTTTACACCCGAAGGCGATTTTGATTTTAATGTTGTAATACGAAGTATTTTGTACAATCAGGAAAATCAATATGTTTCGTTTTCTGTTGGGAGTGCTATTACCGCTCAGTCTGTTCCGGAAAAGGAGTATGAAGAATGTTTGTTAAAGGCTAAAGCAATGTCTGAAGTATTATCAGGTTCAATTTGAAAACAATAAATTTGAAAAGTGTCTGCAATGAAATTAATCTTAAGAACCTATAATCTAAAATTAAAACACACTTTTAGAATTTCAAGAAAATCGATCGATTTTCAGCCTTCCCTTATAGTCGAATTACAGGAAGATGGGTTTTCAGGATACGGAGAAGCAACTTCAAATCCGTATTATAATATTACTGTTGAAATTTTGCAGAATGACATTGAAAGAATCCGTGATATTGTAGAGGCAGCTTCTGATGAAACGCCTGAGGAATTCTGGTCAAAAATAAATCCGTTACTTATCGAAAATCCTTTTGCTTTATGCGCTTTAGACAATGCGTATAACGATTTATATGCTCGAAAAAAAGGTAAAAAATTACACGAATTATGGAATTATGATATTACACATAATCCATTAACCAATTATACGATTGGGATTGATAGTATTGAAAATATGATTACTAAAATGAAGGAACTTCCATGGCCAATTTACAAAATTAAGCTCGGGACTCCTGATGATATTGCAATTGTAACCGAATTACGAAAACACAGCGATGCGATTTTTAGGGTTGATGCGAATTGTGCCTGGACTGTAGAAGAGACTTTATCGAATGCCGAAATCTTTAAAAAATTAGGTGTCGAATTTATAGAGCAGCCTTTAAAAGCGAATGATTGGGAAGGACAGCGTGAAGTTTTTAAAAATTCGGTTTTACCCATTATGGCTGATGAAAGCTGTATTGAAGAAGCAGATGTTGCCAGATGTCACAATCATTTTCACGGTGTAAACATAAAACTGATGAAATGCGGCGGTATAACTCCAGGCAGAAGAATGATTGCCGAAGCTAAAAAGCTAGGTTTAAAAACAATGGTAGGCTGCATGACGGAATCTACTGTTGGAATTTCGGCCATTGCACATTTATTACCCGAATTGGATTATGTAGATATGGACGGTGCATTATTATTAACCGAAGATATTGCGAGCGGTGTTATCATTAAAAATGGTAAGACATTTTATGCTGACGGAACCGGAACGGGAGTAATTTTGTTCTAACATTTCCTTTTAAAATAATGTACCTTTGTAAAAAATTAAACGATGACAAATAACGATATCCTAAAAAAACTTCGCGTGGCTTTAATGCTCCGTGATGACCAAATAGTTGAAATTTTAGAATTAGTAGATTTTAGAATTACAAAATCAGAATTAGGTGCTTTTTTCAGAGCTGAAGATCATGAGAATTACATGGAATGCGGTGATCAGGTTTTGCGTAACTTCTTAAACGGATTGGTGATTCATTTAAGAGGAACTAAGGAAAATCCGAAAAATCCAAATGATGTTTTAGCTAAACATAAAGCTGAAATTCCGAAGAAAGAAACTTCCAAAGAAAGACCTGAATTTAAAGCTAGCCCAAAAGACAGTGAAAGAGCAAGGGGCGATCAGAAGCCGTCAAAACCCGGAGCTGCTAAAAAACCTTTCAAGAAAAATAATTCGAAAGCTACACCTAAGATACAGGTTGTAGAAAAAGTAGTTTACAAAAACGGTAAAAACAAAAAATAATAGATATTATACAATATCATAATTTAATAAATCCCTTCGAGAAACAATCGAAGGGATTTTTTTATTACCAAAGATTTTATCGTAGAGGCGCACAGCAGTGCGTCTAACATGTCTCGTGAATCAAGATCGGTAACAAACATTGCGTAGACGCTGCTGTGCGACTCTACGTATATCTTGTTTTTCAAAAACATTTTGAAAACGGAATATTATTTGTGTAATAACTGCAAACAAAAATCCCTCCGATATTCGGAGGGATTTTTTATATAACTATTTCTTATTTGATTAAGATAATGCAGCTTTAACCTGATCTGCAGCTTCCTGAAATTGAACAGCAGATAAAATTGGCATACCTGAATTATCAATTAATTCTTTTGCAATTTCAGCATTTGTTCCTTGCAAACGAACAATAATCGGCACATTGATAGCATCACCCATATTTTTGTAAGCATCAACAACTCCTTGTGCCACACGGTCACAACGAACGATTCCACCAAAAATATTAATTAAAATTGCTTTTACGTTTGGATCTTTTAAGATAATACGGAAAGCAGTTTCAACACGTTTTGCATCGGCAGTTCCACCAACGTCAAGGAAGTTAGCAGGCTCAAAACCAGCATATTTAATTAAATCCATAGTTGCCATTGCAAGTCCGGCTCCGTTTACCATACATCCAACTGTACCGTCAAGATCTACATAATTTAGTCCTACTTCTTTAGCTTCAACCTCGATTGGATTCTCCTCACGGATGTCACGCATTTCAGCATATTTAGCTTGTCTGTATAAAGCATTATCATCGATATTTACTTTAGCATCAACAGCCATAATTTTATTGTCTGAAGTTTTCAAAACCGGGTTGATTTCAAACATAGAAGCATCAGAACCAATGTAAGCATTGTATAATGAATCGATAAATTTTACCATTTCTTTGAAAGCATTTCCTGAAAGACCTAAGTTAAAGGCAATTCTTCTTGCCTGAAAACCTTGTAATCCAACAGAAGGATCAACTTCTTCAGTAAAAATTAAATGAGGTGTGTGCTCAGCAACTTCTTCAATATCCATTCCACCTTCAGTAGAATACATAATCATGTTACGGCCTGTAGCTCTATTTAATAAAACAGAAACATAAAATTCAGAAGTTTCACTTTCACCAGGATAGTAAACATCTTCAGCTACTAAAACTTTGTTTACTTTTTTACCTTCAGCTGAAGTCTGAGGTGTAATCAATTGCATTCCGATGATTTGTCCAGCAATTTCTTCAACTTGTTGCAAGTTTTTAGCCAGCTTAACTCCACCACCTTTTCCACGTCCACCTGCGTGAATTTGTGCTTTTATTACATGCCATCCTGTACCGGTTTCGGCAGTTAATTGTTTTGCAGCAGCAACAGCTTCAACTGCATTATTAGCTACAATTCCGCGTTGAATGCGTACTCCGTAACTCGCTAAAATTTCTTTTCCTTGATATTCGTGTATGTTCATAATATAGAATTTGTCTGGTTCTGAATTTAGTTCAGAATAAAAGTGCGACAAAAGTAGCAAAATTCAACTTAAAAGTAAAATCTTTTTTAATTAATAATAAACCAGCTCCGGATTGTTAAATAATTTTATTTTAAAGTCAATATAAGGTTAAACAAATATGTTTTAAATGTTAATTCCGGGACCCTATATCGTTTTAGATTTAACATAAAAGCAATGTATTTCTGGTACTTCTTGTTGATTTTTCTTAATATAATTTAAAACAGATTATCATTTTGGCAATTCACAATGCGTTCTGTAAAATTATTATCATTTAAGAACCGTTTTTCTAATATTCCTATAAAAGTGTAAGCGAAATTATAATTTCGATACATTATGTTTAACGAAATCTTTATTTTTGTAAAAAAAAAATATCAAGAATGAAACTAAAAGAACAAGGCCTTTATTTGCCAGAATTCGAGCACGAAAACTGCGGAGCTGGTTTTATCTGCAATCTTAAAGGAGAAAAGACAAACCAAATTATTCATGACGCTCTTGAAATACTAGTTAAACTGGAACACAGGGGTGGAGTGAGTGCTGATGGTAAAACAGGAGATGGAGCTGGACTTTTAATAGATATTCCTCACGAGTACTTCAAGAGGGTGTCAGGTTTTGAATTGCCTGCTGCACGTGAATATGCTGTTGGAATGGTGTTTTTGCCAAAAATTACAAATCAATACGATTATTGTAAAGATATTTTTGAAAAAGAAGTCAAAGCACAAGGACTTTCTGTTTTAGGATGGAGAGAGGTGCCGGTTGATTCTTCTCAATTAGGTGAAATTGCATTAGCATCAGAGCCAAAAATCGAGCAACTTTTTATTGGAAAAAAAGAAGCTATTGAGGATGCTGTATTTAAAGCAAAATTATATGCTGCACGTAAAATTACGGAGCATATTATCAGAAGTTCAAAAATATCGCAAAGCTCTTATTTTTACGTTCCAAGTTTATCTACAACGACCATAATATATAAAGGTATCATTATGCCTGAAGATATTGGTCCGTATTATACCGATTTACAACAAACGGATTTGGTTACTCGTCTTGCATTAGTACACCAGCGTTTCTCTACTAATACAATGCCTACGTGGGAATTGGCTCAGCCATTTAGATATATGTGTCAAAATGGTGAGATCAATACTTTGCGTGGTAACGTGAGTAGAATGCGTGTTCGTGAAGAAATTATGAAAAGTGAGGTTTTCGGACCGCAAATCGATAAATTATTCCCAATTATTTTACCGGGCAAATCAGATTCTGCTTCTATGGATATGGTTGTGGAATTATTAACGCATACCGGAAGATCATTGCCTGAAGTAATGATGATGATGATTCCTGAAGCCTGGGAAAAACACAAAACAATGTCGCCTGAAAGAAAAGCATTTTATGAATATAATGCTTGTATCATGGAGCCATGGGATGGTCCTGCTTCTGTACCTTTTTCTGACGGTGATTATGTGGGTGCTTTATTGGACCGTAACGGACTAAGACCTTCAAGATATACTGTTACCAAAAGTGGTAAGTTAATTATGGCATCCGAAATCGGAGTTGTAGATGTTCCTGCAGAAGATGTAGAAAGCCATGGTAGATTAGAGCCGGGGAAAATGTTCCTGGTTGATATGAACAATGGACGCATCATTAATGATGAAGAAATTAAAAGCAAAATTGTTTCTGAAAGACCTTATCAGGAATGGCTTGATCAATATAGATTACATCTAAGGGATGTTCCTTCAACATCTGAAGTTTGTCCTATAGAAACTATCGATCTGCCAACAAGAGAACGTCTTTTTAACTATACCTTAGAAGATATTCAGGATGTGATTACGCCAATGGCTCAAACCGGTAAAGAGGCTTTGGGTTCGATGGGAACAGATACACCTCTTGCGGTATTATCAGACAGACCTCAGTTAATTCCAAATTACTTCAAACAGTTATTTGCTCAGGTTACCAATCCGCCTTTGGATGGAATCCGTGAAGAAATTGTGACTGATATTGCTTTGAATTTAGGCCAGGATCGTAATATTTTTGATATTACCAGTAAACAATGCCGAAAATTAAGAATTCAGAATCCGGTTATTTCTAATGGTGATTTAGAAAAAATCAGAACGATTTCTATTGATAATTTTAAAGCAGAAACGTTTGAAATTTTATATCCTAAATTGGAGGGTATGAATGGTTTGGAAAATGCTTTAGACGCAATTATTGTCCAAATAACAAAGGCAGTAGAAAGAGGTACAAATATTATTATTCTTTCAGACAGAGGGGCTAATAAAGAGTTTGCACCGATTCCTGCGTTATTGGCATGTTCCTATGTAAATCATCAAATGAACCGTTTGCGTAAGCGTTCTTATTTTGATATTATTATGGAATCTGCTGAACCACGTGAACCGCATCATTTTGCTACATTGTTTGGATATGGCGCCAGTGCGATTAATCCATATATGGTAAATGAAATTATTCGTGTACAGGTACAGGAAGGATTCATTACCGGAATCAGTGAACAAAAAGCGGTTGACAATTTCAATAAAGCTATTGGTTCAGGGATCTTGAAAATTATGAATAAAATTGGAATCTCAACATTACATTCATACAGAGGTTCTCAAATTTTTGAAATTGTTGGATTCAATTCTAAATTTGTTCAAAAATACTTCCCATATACTACTTCAAGAATTGAAGGTATTGGATTGTATGAAATTGAAAAAGAAATTACGGAAAGATACAAATATGCATACCCTGATAAATTAATTCCAAACAGATTAGGTTTAAATATTGGAGGAGAATACAGATGGAGACGTAATGGAGAAAGACACATGTTTAATCCAACTACGATTGCCAAATTACAACAGGCTGTTCGATTGAGTGATCAGGCTAGTTACGATGTATATTCGAATGCAGTTAACGATCAGGCTAAAAATTTAATGACTATTCGTGGATTATTTGAATTTGATAATTTAAATCCAATTCCATTAGACGAAGTTGAACCATGGACAGAAATTGTAAAACGTTTCAAAACGGGAGCAATGTCTTACGGATCTATCTCAAGAGAAGCGCATGAAAATTTAGCTATTGCAATGAACCGTATTGGAGGAAAATCCAATTCAGGTGAAGGTGGAGAAGACAGAAAACGTTTTCAGCCGGACATCAATGGAGACAGTCGTAACTCGGCTATCAAGCAAGTTGCTTCGGGACGTTTTGGAGTTACTTCCCACTACTTATCAAGCGCAAAAGAAATTCAGATTAAAATGGCTCAGGGAGCTAAACCCGGAGAAGGTGGTCAGTTACCCGGAGAAAAAGTATTACCGTGGATTGCAGAAGCACGTAATTCAACTCCTTTCGTAGGATTGATTTCGCCTCCGCCACACCACGATATTTATTCTATTGAAGATTTGGCACAATTAATCTTTGACTTGAAAAATGCCAACAGAGAAGCCCGTATCAATGTGAAATTGGTTTCTGAAGTTGGAGTTGGAACAATCGCTGCAGGTGTTGCTAAAGCGAAAGCTGATGTTGTTTTAATTGCAGGTTATGATGGTGGAACAGGAGCTTCTCCTTTAACATCATTGAAACATGCCGGACTTCCCTGGGAACTTGGATTGGCAGAAGCACAACAAACTTTGGTATTGAATAACTTAAGAAGCAGAATTGTTGTAGAATGTGACGGTCAGTTAAAAACTGGACGTGATGTAGCTATTGCTGCTTTATTAGGTGCTGAAGAATTTGGTTTTGCAACCGCTCCTCTTGTAGCTTCCGGTTGTATCATGATGCGTAAATGTCACCTGAATACTTGTCCGGTAGGAATTGCTACTCAGGATAAAGATTTGCGTAAAAATTTCAAAGGAACACCAGAACACGTTATTAATTTCTTCTATTATGTTGCAGAAGAATTGAGAGGTATTATGGCGCAATTAGGATTCAGAACTTTAGGAGAAATGGTGGGACAAACCCATAAAATCAATTCTAACAAAGCTATTGATCACTATAAAGCAAGAGGTTTAGACTTATCTTCTATTTTGTACAGACCGGCAGCGTATAAAACAATGCCAGTTTCAAATACAGAAAAGCAGGACCATAATTTAGAAGGTGTATTGGATTTCCAAATCCTGAAAGATTCTCACCGTGCTTTATACAGAAAAGAAAAAATGACTTTAGCGTATCCAATCAACAACATAAACCGTTCAGTTGGTGCTATTGTAAGTAATGAAATTTCTAAAATATATGGTCACCTTGGATTACCTGAGGATACCTTAAATATTAATTTTACTGGTTCTGCAGGTCAGAGTTTAGGGGCGTTTAGTGCTCATGGACTGACATTTACTGTAGAAGGAAATACGAATGATTATTTAGGTAAAGGATTGTCCGGAGCTAAATTAATCATTAAAAAACCTGCAAAAGCCACTTTTGTAGCTGAGAAGAATATCATTGTTGGAAACGTTTGTTTATTTGGTGCAATCGAAGGAGAGGCTTATATTAATGGTATAGCCGGAGAACGATTTGCAGTACGTAATTCTGGAGCGGTTGCTGTAGTGGAAGGTGTTGGAGATCACGGTTGTGAGTACATGACCGGAGGTAAAGTTGTAGTACTGGGCAGTACCGGCCGTAATTTTGCGGCAGGTATGAGTGGTGGTATTGCTTATATCTATGATCCTGAACACAAATTTAAGAACGGATTGTGTAATACTGAAACAATTGAATTCGAAACAGTCGAAGGCGAAGATGAAGCTGACTTAAGAGGATTGATTGAAAAACACGTTCTGTACACGGAAAGCAGCAGAGGGAAAGAATTATTAAATGATTGGGCAACAAGCTTAGACAATTTTGTAAAAGTTATGCCTACAGAGTACAAAAAAGCGTTAAAGCGTCTGGAAACAGAAGAACAAATGGTAGAAGAATTAACAGCATAATACAATGGGAAAAGTAACAGGTTTTAAAGAATTCGAAAGACAAGACGAATCATATCTAGCGGTTAAAGAACGTGTAGGAAATTATAATGAATTTACGATTCCTTTGAGTGAAGCTGAAATTACTACTCAAGGATCTCGTTGCATGGATTGTGGTATTCCTTTTTGTCACAGTGGTTGCCCTCTTGGGAATTTAATTCCCGATTTCAATCACATGGTGTATCAGGAAGAATGGCAAAAAGCCTCATGGATTTTACATTCAACCAATAATTTTCCTGAATTTACAGGACGTCTTTGCCCGGCACCATGTGAAAAAGCATGTGTGTTAGGACTTATTGAAGATCCAATTTCTATAGAGAATATTGAAAAAAATATCGTTGAACGTGCTTTTAAGGAAGGATGGATCAAACCACAGCCACCAAAGGTAAGAACTGGTAAAACAGTTGCAGTTGTAGGTTCCGGTCCTGCAGGTTTGGCAGCAGCACAACAATTAAACAGAGCAGGTCATACTGTTACTGTTTTTGAAAGAGACAATGCTATTGGAGGTTTATTGCGTTATGGAATTCCGAATTTTAAATTAGAAAAAGGGATTATCGACAGACGTGTGGCTATTTTAGAAGCAGAAGGAATTACTTTTAAAGTAAATGCTAATGTTGGTGTAAATTACGCTATTGAAGATTTAAAAGCATTCGATTCTATTGTACTTTGTGGCGGAGCTACAGAAAGAAGAGGTTTGCCTACTCCGGGAGCTGATGCTGATGGTGTGGTTCAGGCTATGGATTTCTTGTCTCAACAAACAAAAGTACTATACGGAGAGAAAATTGAAAATCAGGTATTGGCAACCGGTAAAGATGTTATTGTAATTGGAGGTGGAGATACAGGATCTGATTGCGTAGGGACATCAAACCGTCACGGGGCAAAATCGGTAACTAACTTCGAAATCATGCCTAAGCCGCCGGTAGGAAGAGATAAATCGACTCCTTGGCCTTACTGGCCGCTGCAGTTAAAAACATCAACTTCACACAAAGAAGGTTGTGACAGAAACTGGTTAATTAACACAAAAGAATTTATCAAGGATGCCAATGGTAAATTGATAGCTTTAAAAACAGTAAATGTTGACTGGAAAATAGTTCCCGGACAACGTCCTGAGTTAATTGAAGTAGAAGGTTCTGAAAAAGTATGGCCTTGTGATTTAGCTTTATTGGCACTTGGATTTACCGGACCGGAAAAAACGTTAAGCGAGCAATTAGGATTAGAACTTGATTTTAGAAGCAACTACAAAGCTCATAATTACCAGACTAATGTTCCAAACGTATTTACTGCCGGAGATATGAGAAGAGGGCAATCATTAATTGTCTGGGCGATATCTGAAGGTAGAGAGGCCGCCAGACAAGTTGATATTTACTTAATGGGTAAATCTGATTTGCCTACTAAAGAAGGTGGAGATTTATTGGGAGTATAATAACAAAAGAAATATTTTTAAAAGACCTTGATTCATTTTCAAGGTCTTTTTTTTGTTCAAAAAATATCTTGAAATGTAAAAATGAATAAACTAAATCTTCCTTATTGAACAGTATCTATTGATGAATTCCAAAAATAAATACCTCAAAAATTATTAAGTGTTGATAGATTATTTAGTTCAAAAAGGATTACTTTTAGTCGGTTTTAAAGATTATAAATTCTCAAGCAATAGTTGAAATTTAAGCATTTTTAATGAGACATTATGGAAGATAAAAATATCATTATATACAATACCCAGGATGGAAAATCTGCTGTTTCTCTTTATGTAAAAGAGGATTCTGTTTGGATGAATCAGCAACAACTTGCAGAACTTTTTGACACCTCTAAACAAAATATCAGCTTGCATATAATAAATATACTGGAGGATAGAGAGTTAGATGTGAATTCAGTTGTCAAGGATTACTTGACAACTGCTTCAGATGGTAAAAATTATAATGTAACTTTTTACAGTTTAGATATGATTTTGGCTATTGGCTTTAGGGTACGAAGCAAACGAGGTACACAGTTCAGGCAATGGGCAAATCACAATCTGAAAGAATATATGATTAAGGGATTTGTTATGGATGATGAACGCCTTAAAAATCCTGATGGAAGACCTGACTATTTTGATGAACTGCTTGCCAGGATAAGAGACGTTAGAGCTTCTGAAAAACGTTTTTACCAAAAAGTAAGAGATTTGTTTGCCCTGAGCAGCGACTATGATGCTACTGACAAAGCAACTCAAATGTTTTTTGCTGAAACACAGAATAAATTACTCTTTGCTATTACAGGAAAAACTGCTGCCGAAATTATAGTAAGCAGGGCTAATGAAAACGAAACCAATATGGCATTAACCAATTGGAAAGGAACTGTGGTAAGAAAACAGGATATTTTTATTGCAAAGAATTACCTAACCGAAGATGAAATTGACAGCCTGAATCGTTTTATAGTTGTCTTTTTGGAAACAGCGGAATTGAGAGCCAAAAACAGGCAGGATATTACAATGAATTTTTGGAAAGAAAATGTAGATAAAATTTTAGACCTGAACGACAAACCTATCTTACATGGCAAAGGCAGTATTAGTAATCCCCAAATGGAGGAAATAGCAGAAAAAGTCTATCGCACTTTTAATACAAAACGAAAAACAGAAGAAGCTAAAAAAGCAGATCTCGAAGATTTGCAAGAACTGAAAGCTTTGGAACAAGAGATTAAAAATAATAAAAAATAATAACCTGAAATTAATATTTTAACCATTGTTTTCTAATGTAAGTAAGATAGAATTTACTGATGATTATGGGTGTTCTTAACGAATATATGAACGTTTGGATAATCAAAGATAATTTGCAACTGGAAGTTACAAAAAATCAAATATTACTTTATATTACATTTGTTCCAAAAAACAATAATATAAAAGATAAATGTTTATTTTGAAACAATTTGTTATAATTTGTTATTTTTCTACATTTAATTTGTATACTCTCAAAAGAGTAATAAATTTGCTTAAAATAGTTTAACAATGCAAGCAAAAGATTTACTGCAGTTAGCAGACCAATTTGGAAGTCCATTATATGTTTATGATGCCGAAAAAATCCAATCACAGTACAACAGGTTAACGAAAGCTTTCTCTAAGGTAGAAAACTTGCGAATTAACTATGCCATGAAGGCTTTGTCTAATGTTGCGATTCTTCAGTTATTAAAGAACATGGGGTCAGGCTTAGATACTGTATCAATTCAGGAAGTTTTATTAGGGCTTCATGCTGGCTATGAACCTGAAAAAATCTTCTTTACACCAAACGGTGTTTCGTTGGAAGAGATCGAGCAAGTTGCCGAAATGGGGGTTCAGATTAATATTGACAACCTTTCCATATTAGAGCAATTCGGAACAAAATATCCAACCGTACCTGTATGTATACGTATCAATCCGCACGTAATGGCGGGTGGGAACGAAAATATTTCGGTAGGTCATATTGATAGTAAATTCGGAATTTCTGTACATCAATTACCTCATTTAGTGCGTATTGTAGAAAATACGAATATGAATATCGTAGGTATCCACATGCACACAGGATCTGATATTTTAGATATTGAAGTGTTTTTATATGCAGCCGAAATATTATTCGACGCAGCTAAAAAATTCAAAAACCTGGAGTTTTTAGATTTCGGAAGCGGATTCAAAGTACCTTACAAAAAAGACGATATCGAAACGGATATTGAGGAATTAGGTAAAAAATTATCAAAAAGATTCAATTCTTTTTGTGCTGAATATGGCAAAGATTTAACCCTGATTTTCGAACCTGGAAAATTCTTAGTGAGCGAAGCAGGTTTCTTTTTGGCGAAAGTAAACGTAGTAAAACAAACGACTTCAACAGTTTTTGCCGGAATTGATAGTGGTTTCAACCATTTGATTCGTCCAATGTTCTACGGTTCACAGCACCATATTGAAAACATCTCAAATCCAAAAGGGAAAGAGCGTTTTTACTCCGTAGTAGGATACATTTGCGAAACCGATACGTTTGCAAGCAACAGAAGAATCCCGGAAATTGCAGAAGGCGATATCTTAGCATTCAGAAACGCAGGAGCATATTGTTTCTCAATGGCATCGAACTACAATTCAAGATACAAACCGGCTGAGGTTTTATGGATGAACGGTCAGGGAATCCTGATTCGTCAACACGAAACATTCGAAGATTTGCTTAAAAATCAAATTCCGTTGCCTGTAGAAGCAACAGTTTAAAAATAAAAAAAAAAGAGAATATCAATGATGAAGTCCCATTCCCGAAAGGTGAATGGGATTTTTTTTGCTCAATAAGGTCAGGCTGAGCGAAGTCGAAGCTCTCATCCCGTTTGTCATAATGATGAAGGAAGACACGAGCGATAGCCAAATCCCTTTAAACAAAGAATTTTCACTGTCAATAGAGATAAATTCAACTACTTCTAAATCAGATATTTTATTTCTGTAAACATCTGATTTAGTCTAATTTACAATACAAAGAATTTATTATTTATAAAAATTCTTACATATTTTTTTATTAAATTTGAGATAGAGGGTGTTTTTGTGTTTCAAGATGCTGATTTTTAACATTTTGTGGAAGTATGTTTTACTTACAAATAATTGCATCCATAGATATGTATTAAATAAAGTTTTAATTTAAAATGGTTTACTATGAAATTTTACATTCTAATCTTTTTAAGCATACTTTCGGTTTCCTGCCTTTCTCAGAATGACAGCCTAAAGATAAAAAATGACAGCATAAAAATAAAAAAAGACAATCGGTTCAAAGTAGCAGGTTCCGTACTTGCAGACAGCTTTCATAGTGTCCCGGGTGATTTTTCAGCAATGGGACATAACGTGTCAGGTAACTGGAAAAGAACAGCTCTTTATACTGCGGGGATAATTGGTTTAATAGCCATTGACAAACAAACTACAGGTTTTTTGCACGATAAGATTGAACCGAATATTGATTATAGTTTGCCTGATATTGGACCAAAAAATACTAAAATTATAACCGGAGATGACCCCTATATTGTTTACCCAATCATTGGACTGTATGCAGGTTCATTAATTATTAACAACAAAAAAGGACAAGTTGTTGCTCTTAATGCTGCTAAATCTTTAGCATATTCTTATGTTATAACTCAGATATTTCTAAAAACGATAACATCGAGAAACAGGCCTCAAAGAAGAATAAATGATGATAAACCTGTAGTAGAGCCCTGGACAAAAGATCCATGGGATTTTGGAAACTTCCATGGGATTCACTTCGAGCAAGGTGGTCCTGGTACTTCATTTCCTTCTTTTCATACTACCTCTTATTTTGCTGTTGCAAAAGTATTCCAAATGGAATACAACAACTATTGGATCCCTTATACATTTGTAACAGCGGTATTCCTTGCAGATATAAAAAGTCATGACCATTGGGTTTCCGACTTATTGGTAGGTGGATTAATAGGTACAATAATTGGACGATCTGTAGTAATTAGCAGCCGTAAGCAAATAGCAAAAAATGAATCCAGTGCTTTTAACGACAATTCTAAAAAATTTAGAATGCAAAAACAATTAATCCCTCAAATTTCAAATTCTATGATTGGGCTCCATTTTATTGGAACTTTTTAGACTCTGAATTATAACAAAATTTATTTTAACCATCTGTCACGATATAAACTTCGATATTGAATGCTTCGGCGATATGTTCAGAAATGACATGTGGCTCTAGCTTGCGACTTATAACAACACGTTATGACATCTCAAAAGATGAATGGGATTTTTTTGCTCTTCCATACCAAATGAACTTCCATTAACTCAAATAAAAATATTATTTTAGCTTAATAGAAATTCAATTACAGTTAAAATAATTGTACCTGCCATAATCCAAAAATTAAAAACAAAACCCATGAAAATTACGATTCCCCTGTCGGCATTATTTCTGTTACTTACTACTAATTTATTCAGCCAGACTATCGCTGATTTAAAACTAAAAAATAAAGAAATTCCCAAAAGCTACTTTTTAAGCGATGGTAACAACTGTGTTTCTGCTCAGGCCTGCACTTTTTATAACGATATTGAAACATATAGCAATATTGTTGGAACGGTAAAAAGCAAACAAATGCAAAGTTTTAAAAGTAAAACAGATAGTGGGTCTATCATGTATTTTGAATTTGAAAACAGATTCAAAGGTGATAGGTTTCTGCAAGGATTGCTGTGGGGAAAAGACAACGAACCAACAGACGCACATCCGGAAGAATATCTTGCAAAAGGAAAATTTCTGATTATCTGGAGTTTTCATCCGGACAGTACCATCAAAGAAAAATCAGAAGCTAAAATAGATGCGATTTTGCAATAAGCAGCAAAACGCCACGCTTTGAGAAATGGTAAGCAAAAAACGTTTTTTAGACCATGACATTATTATTTCAAACAATTAAACATAAAAAATGAAACCACAAATACGAATTTTAATCTATTCCATATTATTTTTTACATATAGTTTTTCAACTTCACTTTTCCTCACGCTAGGCGAAAAGTTAAAAGACTATAGATTTATAACTTTAGGCTGCGGTTTTTTACTTATAAATCTTATTTATTCCTTTTTGATATTAAAATGGACACCTTTATTAAATATAGTCTGTTCTGTTATAATTGCACCTTTGGCCTTATTCTTAGCTTTAAAGTTTGGAGATTTACATCTATTTTCACAATATGATGCTTATGGTATCAAGACGGCATTAATGGCCAATGCTCTTTTTCCTATTATTTTTTGGGAAATTGTTTATCAAATAAAAACGAAAAATAGTATTTCTACAACTAAATAATATTGTAATTCAGGTATCTAAATTTTCTCCTTCTAAATTAAATTTAGGAAAAATCATTCAAATATTATTCTATCTTTGCGAAAAAATACGCTGTTCACTATAACTTTTCCAAAACCACACAGCGTTGCAATATTTTAGAACTACTATGAAAAAAGCATTTATTCTAATTATTCTTTTTACAATTATTGGTTGTAAGAAGTCTGATAAAATAGAAAGAGAAAACCAGCCAGCAATTTATAACGTTGAAAATCAGGATGCCGAAATGAACAATATCATCATTGAAGCTAAACAAACGCTACCGGAATTTTATAAGGCATTGGAAAGTAAGAATGCAAATCAGGATTTTTTTGCTATTAAAATACATTTTAAAGTAAATAACGATGGAGAACATATCTGGATCAACGGTTTGTTTAAACGAAACGGAGAATATTTTGGCGTAGTTGATAACCTTCCTGAACTAACAAAGGAAGTTAAACAAGGAGATACAATTAAAATAGATTCAAGCAGGGTAAGTGACTGGATGTATTTGGATAATGGTGAATTGAAAGGCGGCTATACAATAAGATTACTTAGAAACAGAATGTCGGAAGAAGAAAGGGCAGAGTTTGATAAAACAAGCGGAATGGCTATAAAATAATTACGGAATAATAATAATGGTTCCTTGTGCCACAAGTTTAACATTGGGTGTTGTAATGTAGCCCCGTAGAGGCGCACGGCAGTGCGTCTGCGTTATATCTGATTACACAATTCATTCAGTCAAAATTAAATTTCAGAAAAGGCATAGTTGTTGAAAGCTAAAAAAGATATATTTACACCTTTAAAAGCGATACTTATGCAAAAAATTACTTTACTGGTTTCTATCTTATTTCTGGTGTTTTCATGTGGCGTAAAAACAACGCAATCGCTTATAAACGATGGTGATTACGACGGTGCTATAAACCGTGCTGTTGAGGCATTAAAAACTAAAAAGGACTCCAAAGGAAAACAAGATTATGTGTATCTGCTCGAAGAAGCTTTTGCCAAAGCAAAGGACAGGGATTTACGAGATCTTGAAATGATGGAGAAAGAAAAAAATCCGGCCAATCTGGAGCGTATCTACAATACTTATATACAATTAAATAATCGTCAGGAAAAAATCAGGCCTTTATTACCACTTCAATTGCTAAAACAGGGTAGAAATGCTCAGTTTCAGTTCGATAATTATTCAGATCAGATTGTAAGCAGCAAAAATGCCTTATCAAAATATTTATATGAAAATGCACAAGTTCTTTTAAAGTCATCAAACAAACTTGATTTCAGAAAGGCGTATGATGATTTAGCATATCTGGAAAGCATTAATCCAAATTATAAGAATGCCAGGAAATTAATGGACGATGCACAATTTAAGGGAACTGACTTTGTAAATGTGTATGCGACGAACGAAACCAATATGATCATTCCGAGACAATTGCAAAATGATTTATTAGATTTCAGTACTTACGGATTAAATGATAAATGGACAGTTTATCACAACGTCAAACAAAAAAATATTAGTTACGATTATGGCCTGATTTTAAACTTCAGAGAAATATTCATTTCGCCGGAACAGATAAAAGAAAAAGAATTCACTAAAGAAAGAGAAATTAAAGATGGTGTAAGAACACTTTTGGATAGTAGAGGAAAGCCTGTAAAAGACAGTTTAGGACGCCCGATAAAAGTCGATAATTTTAAGATAATCAAAATCAGAATTTTCGAATTCAGGCAATACAAAGCATGTCAGGTAACTGCTAAAGTAGATTATGTAAATTTAAAAACCAATCAGTTAATGCAATCATTTCCTGTGGCTAGCGAATATGTTTTTGAAAATGTTTATTCAACTTATCGCGGTAACATAAATGCATGCGATGAAAATTATTTAGGTTATTTCAATAAGCGACCAGTACCTTTCCCAAACAATGAACAAATGGTTTTTGATACCGGTGAAGACCTTAAAGCCAAATTCAAAAATATTATCGTCCGAAACAGATTCAGATAAAAACAAAAAATATTTATAATCCCATTTGTCATAAGGCAAATGGGATTTTTTTTTGGAGGTTGCCAAAAAAAAAATTAAAAAAAATAATGCGAAACCAAAAAGTTGCGTATATTTGCAACTGATTGATTGCGTAATTAAATAAATCAAAAATGAAACGAGATATTTTTCAAGCTATTGCCGACCCAACCCGCAGAGCTATTTTGGTACTGATTTCTTCGTCTGCATTAACACCAAATGCAATAGCCGAAAAATTCAATACAACGCGGCAGGCAGTTTCAAAACACATTAAAATCCTTAATGAATGTGAATTATTAGAGGAAAGAAAAACGGGAAGGGAAATCTATTATCAGCTTAAGATTGATAAAATGAAAGAAGTAGACCAATGGCTGGAACAATTTAAACAGATATGGGAAAACCGTTTCAATCAACTGGATCAAGTATTAATTAATTTAAAAGCTAAAGAAAATGAAAACTAATCTTTTAATGAATTTTTCCGTAGATAAAGAAAATTGTACGGTTAATGTAAAACGTGAATTTAATGCTCCAATTGCGAATGTTTGGTCTGCCTGGACAGAAGTAGAAATCCTGGATCAATGGTGGGCTCCAACTCCCTGGAAGTCTAAAACAAAAAGGATGGATTTTAAAGTTGGAGGCCGAAGACTGTATGCAATGGTTGGTCCTGAAGGTCAGGAACGCTGGAGTTTCTTTGATTATACTTCAATTTCTCCAAAAACGAATTTTAAGCATTCTTCGACTTTTTGTGATTCTGAAGAGAATCCGGATCCAAATTTAGGAAGTTCTTACTGGGATCTCACTTTCTCCGAACAGGGCAATTCGACAATTGTTGATATTGCGATTCGACGCGATAGCTTAGCCGAGTTAGAAATGATTATCGAAATGGGCTTCAAGGAAGGATTTACAATTGCAATGGAAGGTTTGGATAAAATCTTTGAGGCAGGAAAGTAAAAACCGTTTCAATAAACTGAATTAAGTAATAATGAATTTAAAATCTAAAGAAAATGAAATCTAATCTTTTAATGAATTTTACCGTAGATAAAGAAAATAGCACGGTTAATGTAAAACGTGAATTTAACGCTCCAATTGCTAATGTTTGGTCTGCTTGGACAGAAGCTGAAATCCTGGATCAATGGTGGGCGCCTGCTCCGTGGAAATCGAGAACAAAAAGTATGAATTTTAAAGAAGGAGGTCAGAGACTTTATGCAATGGTCGGACCGGAAGGTGAAGAGCATTGGGCTTTGGCTGACTTTAAATCTATAACGCCTAAAACAAATTTTAAATATCTGGATGCTTTTTGCGACAGCGAAGGCAATTTAAACAATGATTTTCCGCGTTCTGACTGGGACGTGACTTTTTCTCATCATGGGAATTCAACTTTTGTTGATATCGTAATAAAACATGAAAAATTATCCGATTTGGAAATGATTATCGAAATGGGCTTCAAGGAAGGATTCACAATTGCAATGGAAGGGCTGGATAAAATTTTTGAATCAGAAATAAAATAGATTACATTAATTTGGTAAAAAAGACTGTAATATAATAAAGCTTTTGAGCAACGAGAAAACTCTACAGGGTAATTAACTGCAGAGTTTCTCTTTTTTTATATATTATCAGGAATTGTAAAAAAATAATGAATTTTTCTCCAAACGAAAAGAGAAAAGGACAATGAAGAAATTTTATAAGACACAAATTAAATTTTTTGAGATAAACAAAACAATTTCTGAAATTTATCTTTGGTTTAAGATGAAAGAAAATTTTCTTAACTCATAATTAACAGTTGTAATACAACAATATTTGATTGCAGTTGTTAAATATGTATATCAAACTCAGAAGATGGTTACAAAAAAAATCAGCACATTTGTTATTTTTCTTACTACTTTAATTTCGTTTTCTCAAGAAAAATTTGCGCTAAGCGGTACTATAACTGACTTTAAAAATAATGAAACTTTAATTGGTGTGAATATTTATATCCCGGCTTTGGAAATTGGAACTACAACAAACGAATACGGGTTTTATTCACTTACACTTCCTGAAGGGGAATATCAGGTAGAAATCAGCTTTTTAGGTTATGAGACTGTAGAAAAAACGATACTCTTAAATCAGAATACCAAAAATAATTTATCCTTAAATGAAAGTGGCGAAGAGCTTCAGGAAGTTATAATTATCGATAATAAAGAGATGAGTAACATTAAGTCCCCGGAAATGAGTGTTAATAAACTTTCTATTTCTGTTATCAAAAAAATGCCTGTCGTTTTGGGCGAAGTCGATGTTTTGAAATCTATTTTATTGCTTCCGGGAGTTACAAATGCAGGAGAAGGGGCTTCAGGGTTTAATGTACGGGGTGGAGGGGCAGACCAGAATTTAATTTTATTGGACGAAGCGGCCATATTTAATTCTTCACATGTTTTTGGTTTTTTTTCTGTTTTTAATCCTGATGCCGTAAAGGATTTAAAATTATACAAAGGAGGAATTCCGGCACGTTACGGAGGCAGGGCTTCTTCTGTTTTGGATATTTATCAGAAAGACGGGAACAGTAAAGAATTTCATGTAAATGGAGGAATTGGGGTGATTTCGAGCCGAATTCTTGCAGAAGGTCCTTTAGTAAAAAATAAAGGTTCATTTTTGATAGGAGGTAGGGCGTCCTATGCGCATTTATTCCTGAAACTTTCAGAGGGTCAAAAAGGCAACGCTGCCTATTTTTATGATTTGAATACCAAATTAAACTATAAATTAAACAATAACAACAGTTTATTTTTGTCAGGTTATTTTGGTCGTGATGTTTTTAGTATGAATAAAGTTTTTGCGAATATTTATGGGAATTCGACCTTGAATTTGCGTTGGAATCATTTGTATTCGGATAAATTATTTGCAAATTTATCATTGATTTATAGTGATTATTTTTATGAACTTACTTTAGATTTTGTCGGTTTCAAATGGGATTCAGGTATTAAAAATTACAATATTAAATACGATTTTAAAAACTATATTTCAGATAAACTCAAATTGGATTATGGTTTAAGCGGAATTTACTATGAGTTTAATCCCGGTACAATTATACCCTCAGATGATGCAATTAGAATTAACGCTGATCAATTGGATAAGAAATACGCATTCGAACCCTCGGTGTATATTGGTGCAGAACATGAGCTTTCGAAAAAAATTACTGTTTCTTACGGATTGAGATTCAGCTTGTTTTATCGTTTGGGAGCTTCAACAATTAATTTGTATGAAAACAATAATCCGGTGGTTTTTAATCCGGATATGCAGATTTATGAAAAAGGAACTCCGGTTTCTACCAAATATTACCGTAAAAATAAGATGATTGAAAGTTATAATAATTTAGAACCACGATTTTCAATTTCTTATCAATTGAATGATAATCAGGCGATAAAAGCAAGTTATAACAAAATGACCCAATATCTTCAGTTAATCTCAAACACTACATCACAAACACCGCTTGATGTCTGGATGCCAAGCGATAATTACATCAAACCACAAATTGCGGATCAGGTAGCTTTAGGATATTTCAGAAATATGAATGAAGGGACTTATTCATTTGAAGTGGAAACCTATTACAAGAAAATTCAGAACAGACTGAATTATATTGATGGTGCCGATTTGATTGCGAATGATGCTATCGAACAGGTAATTTTAAATGGGCGGATGCGGGCTTATGGTATAGAAATGATGTTTAAGAAAAACAAAGGAAAACTCAATGGCTGGATTTCTTATACACTTTCAAAATCAGAGCAGCAAACACCGGGGAGAACAGCTGAAGAACCAGGTATTAATAATGGTCAATGGTATAGTTCTGTTTATGATAAAACGCATAATTTAGCTATTACGTCTACTTATAATTTAAATGAAAGATGGTCATTTGGAGCTAATTTTGTTTTGCAATCCGGTCAGCCGGTTACTTATCCAAACGGGCAGTATGAATATTTGGGAATAACTGTTCCCAGTTATGGATTACGAAATGAAAATCGTTTACCGGCTTATCACCATTTGGATATCTCGGCCACTTTAGCCCTGGAAAAAAACAAAGAAAGAAAATGGAAAGGGGAGTGGGTTTTTAGTATTTACAATGTGTATAATCGTCAGAATGCTGCTTCAGTGAACTTCCGTCAAAATGCAGATACCGGAAATAATGAAGCGATAAAAACATCCATTTTTGGAATTGTGCCTGCAGTCAGTTATAATTTTAAATTTTAGAAACTATTTTCTGTAAAAGAAAGTAAAAAAATACAGAGTATGAAAAAAGTAATCTTATTAATGGCATTTTTTATATCGTTATTCTTTACAAGCTGTGAAGAGGTTATTGATGTTGATTTAAATGATAGTGCTCCAAAATTAGTCATAGAAGCTGCCATAAATTGGAAAAAAGGAACTTCGGGCGCACAGCAAACCATAAAGCTGACAACCACAGCCAATTATTTTGGAGATGAAATCCCAATAGTTTCAGGAGCTACTGTTTATATTAGAAATAGTGCTAACCAACAATTTAATTTTGCAGAAGTACCTGAATCAGGCAGATATGTTTGTAATAATTTCAAACCTGTAATTGAAGGAACTTATACCCTCACGGTTATAAGTAATGGTAATACCTATACAGCTACTGAAACTTTAAAATCTATAGTTCCTATAAAAACTATTACACAAAACAATATAGGTGAACCCATGGGTAGTGATATTATAATTAGGGCTTTTTATAACGATCCGGCTAATGCAGATAATTATTATTTGTATAAATACGTATATTCGAATAAAATTACATCAAATTACTCTGTTGATGAAGATAAGCTTTTTCAGGGCAATGAATTTTTTAGTTTTTCAGATGGTAAGGATTTAAAAATTGGAGACGAAGTCGAAGTAACCCACTACGGAATTTCAAAACAATATTATAATTACATGAGTATAGTAATAAGTATTGCAGGCGATAATATAGGAGGGCCTTTTCAATCTCCTCCGGCAACAGTAAAAGGAAATATTATCAATACAACAGATAAAAGTAACTATCCTTTGGGTTATTTTTCGCTTAGCGAAATGGTTTCAAAAAAATATACTATCAAATAATTCAGTATGAAAATGAAGGGCAGAATTGAAAATTTAACGGAGAAAAAATTAATCGGAAAACATACTACCATGTCTTTTGTCGAAAATAAAACATTTCAATTATGGAGTAGTTTTATGCCAAGACGTAAAGAAATCAAAAATTCAGTTGATTCTGATTTATATTCGCTTGAAGTATTTCCTGTAGGGTATTTTGATCATTTTAATCCGGAAAACACTTTTGAAAAATGGGCGGCTGTAGAAGTTGAAAATTTCGATTTTATTCCATCAGAAATGGAAGGCTTAATAATTCCGGGAGGTTTGTATGCCGTTTTTATTCACAAAGGCCCGCAAAGCGAAGGGCATAAAACATATAATGCTATTTTTACCGAATGGCTTCCAAATTCAGAATACAGTGTAGACTATCGGCCTCATTTTGCAGTAATGAATGAAAAATACAAAAAAGAAGATCCTGATTCTGAAGAAGAAATCTGGATTCCAATAAAAACTAAAAATTTATAATTATTATGTTAATCGAAACTTTAAAATCACTTTTTGACCGGGATCTGAATAAACTAAAATTAGAAATCGAATCGTATCAAAACGAATCACAAATTTGGGAAATTGATAAAAATATATCAAATTCAGCGGGAAACCTCTGTTTACATTTGATCGGGAATCTCAATACATACATTGGTGCCGAAATTGGAAAAACTGGTTATATCAGAAATCGTGAACTTGAGTTTTCATTAAAAGATGTTCCAAGATCAGAATTAATAGAAAAAATTGAAAACACAATTTTAGTTGTAAATAAAGCACTCGATACTTTGACTGAAACCGATTTGGAAGCAATTTATCCATTGGTTGTTTTCGAAAAGGAAATGACAACAGGCTTTTTTCTTATTCATCTGTCAACACATTTAGCGTATCATTTAGGGCAGATTAATTACCATCGTAGACTGTTAGCATAGGTTTTGAGATTTAAGGCACTAAGTTTCTAAGATTCCATATCTTTGAATTCGAAAATTAAATCCTAAAATTAAAATGTCATCACACCATATAGTTCGCGACGATCAGGAACCCGCTTTAATAATTGCCAATGGCGCCGCCTGCAATTTTGAGTTATTAGGGCAATTGCTTGAGTGGTCTCCCTTGGTTATTGTACTCGATTCTGCCATCGAAAGAGTGATTGAATTAGATATAAAAGTAGATGTGCTTTTGGGTGATTTCGACCTTGGTTTTGACCCTGAAATCTATAAAACTTCACAATATCCAATCGAAATTGTTCATACTCCGGATCAAAACAAAACCGATCTGGAAAAAGCATTTGACTATTTAATTGACAGAAAAATTCCTGCTGTTAATGTAGTTTGGGCCACCGGAAGACGTGCCGATCATACGATTACCAATCTGACAAATATTGTTCGTTATCGAAATTTACTCAAAATTGTAATTCTTGACGATCATTCCAAAATATTTTTATTGCCTAATAAATTTGAAAAATGGTACACAGCCAAAACTCCAATCTCATTGATTCCGATTGGAGTTGTAAATGGTATTTTTTCGACTAATTTAGAATATCCTTTGCATAACGATACACTAACAATGGGTTACAGAACCGGCAGCAGTAATTCTGTTGCAAACGACGGATTGGTTACCATTACACATTCTGATGGCGACTTGTTATTGATGGAGTGTATGGATTGATTTTAGTATTCAGATACTATATATTTTGAATTGAATTTTGAATATCAGGGAGCTATTCCTGCTGTTCGCTGTATCTTTTGTGGTCTCGTTAGAAAAAAACGAGACCACAAAAGGATGCCGCTTCCATCAGGGCTAAGGCTTTAGGTTTCATAAGTTCGTTTTCTGGAAAAGGAATGACTATCTTTGCACCCAAAATTCACAAAATGAAAGCAATAGATAATTCCGAAAAAAATAATTTACATCCTCGAAACCTGCATCGTTCGCGATATGATTTCGAGCTTCTTATTAGCAATTGCCCGGAATTAAAAAAGCATGTTGCCGTGAATCTTCATGGTGTTGAAACTATTGATTTCAGCGATCCAAAAGCAGTAAAATCGCTTAACAAAGCATTGCTGCAAACCTATTACGATATTCAGGACTGGGATATTCCGGTCAATTATCTTTGTCCGCCAATTCCCGGCCGGGCAGATTATATTCATTACCTGGCTGATTTATTAGCCGAAACAAATAATGGAGTTATTCCTGAAGGTTCTTCCGTATTAGGTTTAGATATAGGAGCAGGCGCCAATTGCATTTACCCAATTTTAGGAAATGCCATTTACGATTGGAGTTTTGTAGGGACAGATATTGATGAAAAAGCAATCGAAAACTGCAGTAAAATTATTGAAGCAAATCCAAAGTTAATTGATGCAATAAGTTTACAGCAACAAACGGAATCACGCTTTATTTTCAAAAATATCATTACGCCCGAAGATCGCTTTACATTTACTATCTGTAATCCGCCATTTCATGCTTCTGCCGAAGATGCGAATCAAAGTACGGTTAGAAAAGTATCCAATTTAAATCCGAAGGAAAAGAAAAAAACAAATCCTGTTTTAAACTTTGGAGGTCATAATGCCGAATTATGGTGTGATGGCGGCGAAATTGGTTTTGTAACCCAAATGATTTACGAAAGTGCCAAATACCCAATGCAATGTTTATGGTTTACTACTTTGGTCTCCAAAAGAGACAATCTTTCAAGTATTTATAAAACCCTGAACAAAGTAAATGCTGCATCTGTAAAAACAATTGATATGGCTCAGGGTCAAAAAAACAGCCGTATTGTAGCATGGACTTTCTTAACGGAAGCGCAGCAGAAAGCATGGAAGATTTAAGAAACCTGGAAAAGCAGATTTTCTTAAAAATTCCCCATTTGTCCTAACTAAGACCATTCATTATTCATTTTTTACATTTATATTTTCTGATATCAAATAATTGAAATTCAATATTTTGTTCATTTCTTCAATTGAATTTGCCCCTTTAGTCTGAGATTGATAAACATCAGAATAAATGAAGATGTGAGACTTATTTACGTTATAGTATTTAAGACAAAAAAACGAATTTATAATTGCTTTTTCAAAGTTATTATCATAGCCGAGTTCATATCCAACGATGCTATTATTATCTTTTTTTAAAACAACTAAATTTGAAGCCTGGGCAAGATATTGATCTATATTAAAATTAGATGGGTCAGTAGAAACCCAAATTGTAAGTTGTCTTAATCCATAATTATTTTTAGGATCTTCAACGTCATATATTTTAGAATTATCTTTAAATGTCCCAATTTTTATAGCATCAAATTTTCTATTCTTGATGTCACCTGATTCTTTTAGCTCTATTTGTTGAGGAATTTGCAACACAATTTTGCCCTCTTTATCATTTTGTATCGTATAATTTTTTAAAGGGAGTTTTACCACATTATTCAATTTGATTTGTGGTTTTGAAGCTAACTCTGTTTTTAGATTATTAGTTTTTTGTTTTAATTCTTTTACATATGCAATCTCTTCATTAATATCTTTTTGAAATTTTTCTTTTGAAATTTGACTGAATTCAATAATAGTATTTTTTGAACTGGAAAATGTTGCATTGTCTTTAAATTTTATATTGAAAGTTTTATCGCTAAAAGAGAAGTCATACATTTCATAATAATCTTTGTCCATTATTTTTATTTGTATCAGACTTTTAAGATTATTGATATTCACTGTGAATTTTTCGGGTAATTCAAAGAATAAGCTGTCATTTTTTTTGATAAAGTGAAAATTTTGATCAAGAATTTGTTGCATATAATTACCCGTTAATCCTTTAAAATCTTCTTTGTCTTCCCTATAAATATTTGATATTTCCCAATATGTTTCTTTGTTTTGAGAATCACAACTTACGTTCATTAAAGTAAACACTATTATTAAAATTAGTTGTTTGGTTTTCATTAGTTTATATGATTTGTGAAGCTGAATCCCATTTTTTATTCTTTTCATTTTAATATACAGATAAGTCATTGCTTCCTTTTGAACGATATAGATAAAGAGGAATATAAGTTGTTGTCACTTCTTTTTTATCTTTTCGTTTAAATCCACCCCAAAGAGCTGATTTTTTATTGTTTATTTTTTGTAAGCATACAATTTTACCATTAGCATAAAATTTGACAGTAAATTTTTCAATAGGTTTTAAATCAAAAAAGTCAAGATTTTGATCAGTTCTGAATTGATAATCATTATCCCATCTGTCTTTTATTTCAGCAGATGATAAATAAAGTTGCTGTGCAATTCTTTTCTCCTTATTATAATTTATGTTAGCCAGTTCATCTTTAGTACCTAACATATAAATTTCTCTAATTTCATTGTATTTTGTTACTACCTGTTTTTCTAATTGTTTAAGTTTCTCTATGTTTTTTGTGAAAAGGATTTCAGAGTCTTCTAAAGTTTTGATTTCATAAGGAACCTCAGAAATAAATGTGAAACTGTCTTCATAAAATGCTTTACCTGAAAATACTGAAACTAAGGTTCCATTTACTTTATTTTGAGGGGTGCTGTACGTTATAACTTCTTGTTCATCAGTCATTGTGTTATTATTGTCTAAAAATGATTTAACTATTTTTATTTGTATAGCTGAGTTATTCTCTAAAATTTGATTAAAAGCATTTGTATCCTGATTAAAACCCGGATACATTTTAATTGTTATATTTTGTACTCCTTTTTTAGAAATATGCCAATTTAAAGGATAGTATGACCCTTTTAAAGTTGCATTTGATGACATAAAATGATTAACTATCGGCAAATCATTTATGAGTATTTCAAATGAACAATTATTAGTATAAATATACGCTCCATAATGATATTCTTTTTCAAATCGGCTTATTTCTTTGCTTAAGGAATAAATGTCCTGACTATTTTTCATTGTTTTTGATTTATAGTATGTAATTTCTTTATTAGTTTGTTCTCTGATTTCTTTTTTTTGTGTGTTTTGACAGCTCGTTATTTGAGATAATAGAGCTATCAGATAAAATACTTTTATATATTTCATAATGTTATATTTAAGTTAAATAAAATTGAATTTTTTTACCATTAGAATCTTCAAAACTCCCCTCATATTCATGCATTAAAACTAAATTAAATTCCATTGATTCTTCACCAGACGAATATTCTCCTCCATCAGAATTTTCAGCTGCATATCCAGCAGCAACTGTAATCTGTAATTTTATACCATGAAAAGTTAGCAGAGGATCTAAATAAAATCCTTTATCATCCGCTTTTATAGCTCCCGATAAAGTAAAACCTGTGACTATTTCAACTCCAGCTTCTACATACGCTGATATAGTTCCTAACAATATAGTATAATTGAATTTTTTTGACGATTTAATATTAGCTTCTAGTTTTAAACCAAAAACACCATTTACAGTTAATGGGCTATCATCTTCAGCATCACCTGTCAGTGATTGTTGATTTAGGTTAGTTGTTCCGCTTGCACTGTTATACCTAAGCATGCCACTAATTTCTAACTGTCCACTTACCTCTAAATTGACGTTTATTTCAGGAGCTACTCCCATCGCAGCTCCAACATCAATTAATGTAATAATCCCCCTTGCAATTGGGTGAGCTTTTTGTGCTAAAGCTAAAAAATCCATCATTATTGATGCTCCAATTAATGGTTTTGCCAAAATTTGAATTTCACCAACAATTCCCACTTGGTCTGTATTTATATCTTTAGGATTTTCGGCATACCAAGAACCTAATATTGCTAATGAAGGAGGTATGACATCAAAAGAAAATAAGGGCCTGCCTTTTAACGCGTCACCAATTTTAGCAAACTGCTCGGATGCCTTTTCTTCATCAATTTCTTTTAATTTTTTGTCTAACTTCTTTTTTGATTTTTTTTTACCATCCAAAATTAATTCAATCATTTTGGTGACTTCAATAATTTGTTTTACTAAATTAATGTACCTTTTATAACTTGCTGATATTTCAATTGCTTTTCCCGGACGATCATATTCTACATTTAAGGATAATACTAAATCCGATAATCCTGATTCGACATTATCTTTAAAACTAAATAAATCAGGTCTGTCTTCTTTATATTGTTTTTTTGCTTTTGATTTTCCTTTATTATATTTTTTTTCAATGTTTAATTGCTCTTTCTTTCTTTCATTTAGTTTTGCTATTAATTTTTTAAATTTCTCCTTATCCTTTTTTTTAGCTTCGCTCAAACCTAAATTTGCGTTAGCTATATCTTGGTCTATTTTGTTGATTTTTGAAGCAATTTTTTTTGGTTTTAACTTTTCATCTAATTCTTCAATCCTAACCAAGTATTCATCGTACTTTTCATTCCTCATATTTTGAAATTCTTCAGGATCACAATCATATGAAAATTGTAATACCCACTTAATATCAGGATAAACAGCAATATCTAATTGCTTCGTAAAACAACACGTTTGCAAAATAATAGGATAGTGTTGTAATACGCTTTGGCGTAGAGGCCAAATATACTTTAACAAACTAACTACGGATTCATTCCCGTAATCAAATCCAATATCTAAAACTACCTCAGTATCTGAATTAGGATATTTACCTATTGTTTTTTTATCTTTATACAATGACGAATTACTCGTTGATGAAACGCCAATAATACTTTTTAATCTAGAATTACCACTTGTATGAGAAGCACTAATTTCATTATCGTCATTAGTATCTTCATGTCCTTCTTCTTCCTTGCTAAAATTGAGACGTCCTATTTTAAGCTTATTTTCACTAAATATCAAATGTTCATCTACCCTTGTAGTATTTTCAATTACAATGCTGTTTTGTATTAGCGATAAATCAATAACTTTTCCTTTATGAGTTCTCATTTTATCATTAATAAAAAGACATTCGTCAGTTTTTGTATCTAATACAATCTTAACATCTCGACGGGCTTCTCTTACACCGGCTATCACAGGCATAATTAATTTTTGTTTCGATGCATCTGTCTTGGAATTGAAAATTTCAATTTCAAGAGCCTCATTATTTTCTCTATTTGCCTTTTTAGCATATGAGCCTTTAATAGTATCATACCTGCATGGTCTGAAACTTGCTATATTAGTTTCTACTTTTCCTATGAGTAAAGGATTATTAGTAGGTTCTATAACAGTCTCGTGCATTTTGCCTTTCAGTGCTACTTCCAAAAAACAATCTTCTTGAGGTAATTTTAAAAACTCATCAGTTTCCTTTGATTTTACAGTAGGATAAATTTTCAGTTGATTTCCCGCCGAAGACATCCATTTATGGTCAACTAAAACTGGAATTCTTACTTTTTGAACTTGCGCTTCTGTTTTTTTGTCTACTTTTATACCGCCGGAAATTCCGGACTTATTGATTTCGTTTGGAAGTAATTTATGTATTAATGCTTCAGTTGTAAAATTGTCCTTATTAGAAATGGGCAGTAAATCATCCGGATCTACGGTATCTTTATCCCATAATCCAACCTCTAAATCTTGCCCATACATATGTTTTGTATAGATATTTAATAAAACTTTTGAACCAAATTTTACTGGAGCTGTAATGGGTTTGCAATCAAGATCTGTCCATGCTACACGAATAATTTCAGGGATTCCGGTAGCACGAATAAACAATCCATGCGGGGCTTTTCCTGTTGGAGGATCATTATTAGTAAAAACTTCAAGCCATGCAAAACCGCCGCCGACAATAATTTCAGGAAAGAAAATTTGTTTTTCTTCATTTTTAGGCATTCCTATAGCAAAATCTGTGTGATGCGTTATTGTTTTGCCATTCATCCCGTTACCTACAAGCTCCCAGGACCAGCTTAATGTAGTAAGCTCCTGACGAAGTTTCTCATTAAAAGCATCCCTTTCCTCAGCATATTGGGCTTCTTTCTTTTCTCTTTTTTTATGATTAGCAACATACCGCTTTCTATCATCGATATCGGGCATTTTCCAGACCTCTTCCTGAGTCCGTTTTTTAAAAGGGGGCAGCTTTTCCGGAGCTTCTTTATAAAATCCTTCTGTAGGTGTAATTTCAACTGTAAAAAATCCTGCCTTGGATAGTGTTAGGCATCCCATTGCTTTATCAAATTTTTGATCTTTGCCAAGGGGCATTTTTGGAACAAGATGTAAATTTTTGCTCATGTTTTCCTTATTTTTAATCTTTGTTTTCAATCATTAAAACGGCGTTGCCTAAATCTCCAAAATTCACTCCCGGTAAGATTTCGTTTAATACCTCGGGTTTGCTGCTTTCCACATTTTTTTTAGTCACTTCTGAAGTTTGTCCATGATTTTTTATAGTAATGCAATCCGGACCTCCAATTGGACAAGTTCCCTTACTGTCTTCTAACAATATTTTACCCTGATTAGATAAAGTCGTTTTTTCATAAAAACCACTCCATTTTGTAATTGTGGCTTGACACGGCAGGTAATCTCCACTTCCGTTAGGTTGCATTTTGCATTTACCAAAAGTGTTTTTTTCTAATGTTTGTCCAATTTCTTTGTCAGTGGCAATAAGTTTATCTTTTCCGTCTTTATCATTTCCATAATGTTTGGATTGGGTTTTTACTTTTAACTTATCGGTTTTTGGCTCAACGCTAAACTTGCATTGGCATGTTGCACCCTGAACGACAAAATGTTTTTCAGCCATAATATATTTTTTTAGTTGACTTTAATTCTTGGTTATATCTGTTTTAAAATAATTTGCTCCAGAAACCTGCCTTTGCTTTAACGGGTTCGTCTTCTTCTATCCAAAACGCAATATTCTTTTGTTTAGGTTTCGATTGAGGTCTATAAGAGCTGTTTTCAGGTAAGTGATAGATTTCTATTTGAGTTGTTTTATGCTTTTTCTCCGTAATCTTTGTTTTGTAAGTTCCTATTATTGAAAAAATACTTCGATCTTCTCCATACAGCTTATATTGCACTTCCATTTCAGATTCTAAAGGCTGAATTTTAATTCCGGTCATTTCAGATTTGGGGTAACTGCATCCATTCAAAACTTCATTTATGGATCTTTTATCTATGGATTTTCCTTTAACATTAATAAAAATTTTATCAGTTGCAGAATAGTATTCTTCTATAGTCTGATGAATATCATAACTGATGATTTGGTTTCCAAAAACGGGAGATTCCCATATATAATTATGTGGTTCGTCCTGATCATAGTTGGTATATAAGGGTTTAAAGTAAAGATGAAAAAACCAGGTTTTGCAGATTGATTCTTCCAGTAGGCTTTTGTTGTTTAAAGTAGTCTCAATTTTATGAAGTATTTCAGGAACTATATTTCCGCAATAATATTTTGATAACCGTTTTTTTATAGGAAACCATCTTTCTATAATGTCCTTGTGATTTGTTATTTCGATAATGCTGCCTTCTTCACTTACTTTTATTCTGATAGGAAAAATTGCCTGCGAACTGATATCAGCTATTTGTTCTATTTTTAAATCAGGTGCCATATTATCTATATAGACTTGTTTCCTGTTTATTTCAAAAGTGAAATTGTTATCATAACTTTGAATGCATACTATATCTACTTTGTAGTGTACAGTACTAATTAAATTATCGTTTTCAAAATTTTGTGACATAAAGCCATAAACTCTGTTTTGACTAAAAGGATTAAAGTGTATTAAAGTGTTTTTTTCTAAAAACACTCTTTTTAAATCTGACATATTTATTAATTATCGACTATAAATTTTTCTATTTAACCACACAAGAACCATACATAACCAATAAATACAAATTCTATAATCACCTATTTTGTTTCAAATGCTTACAGGTGAATTTAGCTGTTTAATAGTTTTAGATGTAAGATTAATATTTCGGTTTTAAAGATACATATTTTTCTTACATTGTAAAATCAAACATCAAAAATTAGCAATATCTTAAAGAAAATTAATTCAAATATTTTCTTGTTAACTGTAATTTACTTGTTTACAAGTGTTTGCTTTCTATTTAGAATGAACAGGATAATGGAGATTATCGTGCTTTTGAAATTTACAGCTATCGGATTTCTTATAAAATCACACCTGAGGCAATTCACGTTTTGAGGGTTCGGCATATCAGCAGGAATCCTAAAATATTGTAATTATGATAGTTTAAAACAAAATTCTGATACAATAAACAAGTTCATTTAAAGTAACTTTATAGGAAATTGAGTTTTATGACTACCCGAAAATTACTTTTTAAATTAACATTGTTTCTTTTACTTGCCGGTTGTGCATCCTCTAAAAAGGCAAAATTTGACGACTACACTTTTCAGACAAAAAAAGAAAAAGAAGCTTACATAAATTCATATAATAAAGCACTGAAACTTTGGGATGTTCCTTATACGGAGGAAAATATAAAAACTTCCTACGGAACTGCACATGTTATATTAGCAGGTCCGAAGGACGGGAAAGATTTAGTTTTGCTCCACGGAATGGATGCCAGTTCAACAATGTGGTATCCGGGGATTAAAAGTCTGGCAAAAAATCATCGTGTGTATGCCATCGATTTTATTATGGAACCCGGAAAATCGACTTTAACATCAAAGCCGCTTTCAACAGAAGATATTGTGATTTGGTACAATGAAATTTTCAATCATTATAAATTAAAAAACTACGACATTGTAGCTGCCTCCCGAGGCGGATGGATTGCTATGTTATTGGCTACTCAAAAAAGAAATTCAATTGATAAAATCGTTTTATTGAGTCCGGCGCAAACTTTTAAATTTATTGATAAACCAAGGAAAACATCTTCAGCATTGTTCCTGAAACTTTTTCCAAGCGAAAAGAAATTCGAAAAAACATTAAGAGCCTTTTCCACTCATCCTGAAAAAATTAGTCCGATCTATAAAAAGCAATTTTATTTGGCTAATAAATATGCAAAATCGAATTCGAATATGCTGCGGATGATGCCTTTTTCAGATGATGAATTAAAATCTGTAAAAAATCCTGTTTTGGTGTTAATAGGCGACCATGACGTTATAAATTCTGAAGAAAGTATAGAGCGTGCTCAAAAGTATTTACCCAATAGTAAAATTAAAATTGTAAAAGATGCAGGTCACTTTTTAACCATAGATCAGTCCAAAATTGTAAATGACGCAGTTGTTAATTTTTTAGAATAGTTATGATTTTAAATTAGGTAATATATTTATAGAATTCAAACTTTGTATCTTTACAAAACTAAATTTTTCATCAGTCAAAAATGAATTTCCAGGTATCCTCAGAATATAGTCCAAAAGGAGATCAGCCACAAGCGATCCAAAAATTATCCCAAGGTATAAGAGACGGAGAAAAATATCAAACGTTATTAGGTGTTACAGGTTCCGGTAAAACATTTACTGTTGCCAATGTGATTGAGGAAATACAAAAACCTACTCTGGTTTTGGCTCATAACAAAACTTTGGCGGCACAGTTATATTCGGAATTCAAGCAATTTTTCCCCAATAATGCTGTAGAGTATTTTGTTTCCTATTACGATTATTACCAACCGGAAGCTTTTATGCCGGTAACCGGTGTTTTTATTGAAAAAGATTTATCTATCAATGAAGAGCTTGAAAAAATGCGATTGAGTACTACCTCTTCGTTGCTTTCGGGGCGCAGGGATATTTTGGTTGTTGCCTCTGTTTCCTGTTTATATGGTATTGGGAATCCGGTAGAATTTCAGAAAAACGTAATTGCAATTGAGAAAGATCAGGTAATTTCCCGAACTAAATTATTGCATAGCCTGGTTCAGAGTTTATATGCCAGGACTGAAGCCGATTTTACTCCCGGGACTTTCAGAATCAAAGGTGATACAGTCGAAGTATACCCAAGTTATGCAGATGATGCTTTCAGAATTCATTTTTTTGGAGATGAAATTGAAGAAATTGAATCATTTGATATTAAGACATCACAAGTTTTAGAAAAATTTGATAAACTTACTATTTACCCTGCCAATATGTTTGTGACATCTCCTGATGTTCTGCAAGGCGCCATCTGGCAAATTCAGCAGGATTTGGTTAAGCAAGTCGATTATTTTAAAGAAATAGGAAAACATCTCGAAGCAAAACGTCTGGAAGAAAGAACGAATTTCGATTTGGAGATGATTCGGGAATTAGGTTATTGCTCCGGAATCGAAAATTATTCGCGTTATCTTGACGGAAGGGAAGCCGGAACAAGGCCTTTCTGTTTATTAGACTACTTTCCAAATGATTATTTGATGGTAGTTGATGAGAGCCACGTAACAGTTTCTCAGGTTCACGCTATGTATGGAGGCGACCGCAGCCGAAAAGAAAATTTAGTGGAATACGGTTTTCGTTTACCTGCCGCAATGGATAACCGCCCATTAAAATTTGAAGAGTTTGAGGCAATGCAAAATCAGGTTATTTATGTATCAGCGACTCCGGCTGATTATGAATTGCAGAAAACGGACGGGGTTTATGTGGAGCAGGTCATTCGCCCGACAGGATTGTTGGATCCGATTATTGAAATTCGCCCAAGTCTGAATCAGATTGATGATTTAATTGAAGAGATTCAGGTGCGTTGTGAATTGGATGAAAGGGTTTTGATTACTACTTTGACTAAAAGAATGGCCGAAGAATTGGCAAAATATTTAACCAAAGTAAATATCCGTTGTCGTTATATTCACTCAGATGTAGATACTTTAGAACGTATCGAAATCATGCAGGATTTACGTAAAGGTATTTTTGATGTTTTGATTGGAGTGAATTTACTTCGTGAGGGTCTGGATTTACCGGAAGTTTCTTTAGTAGCTATTTTAGATGCTGATAAAGAAGGTTTTCTTCGCAGCCACAGGTCATTAACACAAACTATTGGTCGTGCGGCGAGAAACCTTAACGGAAAAGCCATAATGTATGCGGATAAAATTACGGCAAGTATGCAGAAGACTATTGACGAAACGAATTACAGAAGGACAAAACAGATAAATTTCAATAAAGAAAATAATATTACGCCCCAGGCTTTAAATAAGAAAATAGACAGTGCTTTTACGAAAAATCCGTTGGTGGAATATGAATTAGGGCATACTTTGGCAGCTGCTGCAGAACCTGAAACGGCTTATTTATCTAAAACAGAATTAGAAAAAATGATTCGTGAGAAACGCAAATCTATGGAAAAAGCAGCAAAAGAACTGGATTTCCTGCAGGCAGCAAAATTACGTGATGATATTAAAAAATTACAGGAGCAGCTTTCTTAAAAAGTGAATTATAATTAGTCAGACATATAAAAAACAACAGTCTCAAAAAAATTGAGACTGTTGTTTTTTATATAGTTTCAAATAGTGACATGTTTCGATTATTATTTTATCGGCAAGGTTTTGAAATGATTAAAATGCCGTTAAAGTTAGAGAAGTTACCTTTATTTTACCCGCTGATCCCGAATAATAATCAGCATATACCTCCAAATAATCATTAGTATTCATCTCTATAGACCCCGATAGTGGAACTGGTGATGTATCAGTTACCGAGCCTGTATAACCATATACTTTTGACTGGCCAATTATTGTTCCGTTTTTAGCAATATAATATATATATATCCCTGTTTTTCCAGCACTTTCGGCAACAAATGAAAGGCTTCCGGCAAATTTTATAATTCGTTTTTTAGCTCCGGTATAGGTAAGCCTCCCTGTATTATTAGCAGAAAATCTAAAAAGAGAAGTGGATGCTGTTGTTGCTAATATTTTAGCTGCAGTACCTGAATTATCAATTGTAACCGTAACCCCGGTTCCTGGCGTCAGATTAACACTAAATTCTCCTGTCGCATTAGCATCCGTTTCTGTTGGAATCCCCGGACATCTTACATTCCATTTATTATCAAAATTATATCCGGTATAGCCTCCTGTTGTATAACCATTAACATATTTTCCTGTCGTAAGAGTTCCTGTATATACCACTGATTCCATTACTGCATCACCTGTTATGACAGGATTACCCGATACATCAAGTCCGATTTTAGCACCAATAACCTCACTAAATCCCCCTAGTTTTTCAACTAATCCAAAAGTTCCCTGGAATGTTTCATAAGTTCCCGAATTATTTCCAAACCAGGCAGCATTACTGAGCAATATCTTACTGATATCTTTATAAATGATTCCACTTGTATTATTAAAGAATTGAACAATACTTAAAAACATTAATGCCATATTTTCAATTTTACCTACATTACTGGAATTCGCAATGATACAGTCCCTAACTATCAAATTCTGTGTTTGAGTACCTGAAGCTATTGATCCTGTTCCTGTAATGTCAAAAACTTTTCCGGATAAAGCAGCAAGAGTCAAAATTTTTATTGACCCGCCTGTGGTCCCAACAAATAAATCCCCGCTTGCTCTGATTAATTTATCCTCCCCGGAATCCAAACCTACTAAATAAGCATTATTTAGTTCCACAGAACGATCAAGATATACAGTGCCATTAATTTCATAATAGGTAGCCGAATCCAAAAGATATTTTGTACCTCCCCCAGCAGCTAATTCTGAAGCTAAAACAGTTGCTAAAACATCGGTTGATTTAATAAGCTTATATTTAAGCCTTCCTTCATTATCACTATAAATTTTTTTCCAGCCTGCGGTACTAGAATCATAATATTGAAAAGAATGAAGATCAGTATCATAAACCATCAATCCATTAGTTGGGCTTGAGATAGCATTCCTTTGTGCCGTAGTCATTCTGGGAGTAAGAAATCCCTGAGTTGTAGAAGTTACATCTAAAATAGAACTTGCCGCAGGAGTTATCGTTCCTATTCCAATCTGAGAAAAAACAAAAGACTGAAATAAAAGACAAACAAGTATTATAACTTTGCTAATATGTGATTTTTTTTTCATAATAATTAATAATTAAAATTTTAACAATAAAATTATTCGTCTTCTTATTGTTAAATGTAAGAAAAAACAATTTAAGAAGCGCATTTAATTCCGACAAAATGAAAACGAGGCTGCAGGGTGTTGTTTATGAAATTAAAAATCTCACAGAACGATTTATTTAGAACAAAATCCCTAAAGTCATTAAAATGCCATTATTATAAATTCGGGAATTGCTGAAGGTCACGTTCTTCCTGAATTATTGATCAGGTTTTAAATCTGAGGACTTACTATTGCCAAATGTTGAAAAATATTTTTTTTAAAATTCTGTAAAGTGATTGAAAATGAAAATAACTATGAAGAAAGGCAATAAGAAAAAAAATACCATTAAAATAGAACGAATACTTAATATTTGAAAAATGCAGAATCAACTTTCATAAAATTTTAAAAATTAATTGTTTTTGCTGCTTCCAATTTATATTTTATAAGTTATTTGTTCTTAAAAGACTTAATTTTGTTTTTTCATATTCATTCTTTTAATTTTATTAATGCTGTCAAATTTCAAAAATCATATTTCTTCAAGGTTTCCATTTCTGGAAAACACAAAGCTATTCCTGGCTGTTAGCGGTGGTTTGGATAGTATGGTTTTATTGCATTTATTTCAGAAATTACCTTATGAAATTACCGTTTTGCATTGCAATTTTCAATTACGTGGTTTAGAAAGTTTTGGTGATCAAAATTTCATTCAAAATTATTGTGATCAAAACAATATACCTGTTTTTATAACTCAATTTGATACTGAAGCTTTTGCTAAAGATTACAAACTTTCTACACAGGTAGCAGCTCGCGAATTACGATATAATTGGTTTTATGAACTTCTGGAGATCCATGAATTCGATTATATTTTAACAGCACATCATGCTGATGATAATCTGGAAACCTTTATTATTAATTTAAGCCGTGGTACAGGATTAGACGGATTAACTGGTATTCCGGAGCAAAATGATAAAATTATTCGTCCGCTTTTGCCATTTTCCAGAGATGAAATTCTTAAATATGCTCAGGAAAATAATATTGAATGGCGGGAAGACAGCAGCAATTCTTCTAATAAATATCTGAGAAATAAAATCCGTCATGATTTGGTTCCGATTCTAAAAGAAATTAATCCTGACTTTTTAAAAGTTTTCCAAAAAACACAATCTTATCTGCAGGAATCAAAAGAAATGGTTGAAGATGCCTCGATTATGATTTATCAGCAAGTAGCAAAAGAAGCTGGAGATGACATACATTTCGATTTAAATCAGCTTAAAAAATTGCCTAATTACAAGTCATATTTATATCAGTGGCTGAATGAATTTGGATTTCTGGCATGGAATGATATTTATGATTTAGTGGACGGACAATCTGGGAAACAGGTATTTTCAACAGAGTTCAGGTTGCTGAAAAATAGAGACACATTGATTTTAAGTTCAATTTCTGAAATATCAGAAAAGGAAGAATTTGAAATTAATGAAAACGATAAAGAAGTTAATTTTCCCTTAAAGTTAAAACTTTGTAACGTTAGTCACATAACTATAGATTCAAATAAGGCTATATTTGTGGATGCTGAAAAAATCCGGTTTCCTTTGATTTTGCGTAAATGGAAAGTGGGTGATTCTTTTCAACCGTTTGGAATGGAAGGAAAGTCAAAAAAAGTCAGTAAGCTTTTTAAAGATGAGAAGTTATCCCTGATTGAAAAAGAAAATATCTGGCTTTTATGTTCAAATAATCAAATTATATGGGTTGTTGGAATCAGGCAGGACGAAAGATTTAAAATAGAAAATTCCTCAAATAAAATACTTAAAATAGAATTACAATAATGAAGTCAAACTCACATCGTCAGACTATAATCTCAAAAAATATCTGGAATAAAACTTTTGTGTTTTTAGTGTTTTTCATTTTTGCTTTTGCAAAAGGAAATGCTCAGATTTTAGAACCTGTAAAATGGACTGCTAAAATTGAAAAAAAATCAGGAAGCAATGCTATTTTGATTTTTGATGGAATAATAGAAAAAGACTGGCATATGTATTCGCAATTTACGCCGGACGGAGGACCACTTCCGTTGGAAATTGTGTTTAAAAACCAAAAAGGAAATTACAATTTGGTTGGCAAAGCCAAAGAAGGGAAAACCAAAACTGCTTTTAATGATATTTTTGGTGTCAATGAAACTTTCTTTGAAGGAAAAGCACATATTGAACAGGAAATCACGATTACAAATCCAGATTTAAAAACGGTTGATGTTGATTTTGATTTTCAGGTTTGTAAGGAAGTTTGCATCAATTCAAATAAAAAATTCTCAATAGTAATTCCGGCATCATTTAATATGAAAGCCGTTGCGACTGTTTCTGAAGTTAAGGAAGATGAAACAAAAAGAATTGGTTTAGCCGTTGATACAATAGAAAAAGTAGTTGCCCCTTCAACAGAAAAAGCAAAAGTTGAAGTTGCTAAAACATTAGAAAAGCAAAAAAAGCCTGCTCCGGCTCCGCAAAGAAGCTTATGGTCTATCTTTTTCATTGCTTTTTTATCAGGTTTTGCAGCATTGTTAACGCCATGTGTATTTCCTATGATTCCGATGACGGTAAGTTTTTTTACAAAACAAAGTAAGACCAGGGCAGCGGGAATTAGAAATGCAATTATTTATGGAGTTTCAATCATCCTGATATATGTGATCCTTGGTTTTTCTGTCTCATGGATCTTTGGTGCAGATGCATTGAATTCATTAGCAACAAATGTTTATTTTAATATATTGTTTTTTATATTATTGGTGGTTTTCGCATCATCATTTTTGGGTGCATTTGAAATTATGCTGCCTAATTCCTGGGCAAATAAAGTAGATCAGCAGGCAGATAAAGGCGGAATTATAGGGATCTTATTCATGGCCTTGGCGCTTGCAATTGTGTCATTTTCATGTACAGGACCAATCGTTGGATCACTTTTGTTTGAAGCTGCAACAAATGGTTTTTTAGGACCAATAACAGGAATGTTTGGGTTTTCATTAGCATTAGCTTTACCCTTTATGCTTTTTGCAATGTTTCCGGGTTGGCTAAATTCATTGCCAAAATCTGGCGGATGGCTGAATACCGTAAAAGTTGTATTGGGTTTCTTGGAATTAGCACTGGCTTTCAAATTTTTATCAAACGCCGATTTGGTTTTACAATTACATTTATTGGAAAGAGAAATTTTCTTAGTGATCTGGATTGCAATTTTTGGAGCACTGGCACTATATTTATTTGGGAAAATTACGCTTCCGCATGATAGTCCACTGCATCATATTTCTGTCGGAAGATTATATTTAGGATTAACTGTTCTGGCATTTACAATTTATTTAATTCCGGGACTTTGGGGAGCACCGTTAAAACTAATTAGTGCATTTCCGCCACCACCGCAATATAGTGAAAGTCCGTTTGGAGTTGGAGGATCTGGTAATAATGGCATTTCTGAAAAAGGATTACCAAAAGGTGCAGAGTCAGGGCCTCACGGAATTACGATTTTTCATGATTACGAAGATGGATTGGCGTTTGCAAAATCAGTAAATAAACCTATTATGTTGGATTTTACAGGGTTTGCATGTGTCAATTGCCGTAAAATGGAAAATAATGTTTGGTCCGACAAAAGGGTTTTATCAATCTTAAAAAACGATGTTGTTTTGATTTCTTTATATGTTGATGATAAACGTGAATTGCCGGCAAGTGAGCAATTTGTAACAGCTGCTGGAGATGAAATTATTACAGTTGGTGATAAATGGACAGATTTTATGATTTCTAAATATAAAACCAATACACAACCGTTGTATGTTTTAACAGATTTAAAAGGTGAAAATTTAAATGATTCAAAACCTACTGTTAGTTATGTAGGTGTTGAAGAATATTTGAACTGGTTAAAAACGGGGATCTCAAATTTCAAATAGGTTTATTAATTTTTGGTCAGATGATTTATTCTTTGAGAATGAAGGCTGGACAAATAAATTGTTGAAATGTAGCCCCGAGAGGTGATATCCTTGTGTAGTTTACGGAGCAAGATAAAACCGAAAGCGGGAAGATTGTTTATAAAAAAGCAAATTGTATGCTCTAAATAATATTAAAAAATAAGGCTAATAAGTAAATAACAGGTTGAAATTAATTCAAACAAAAAGCACTCTAAAACAAGATTTAGAGTGCTTTTTTTATTAAGGAAACGAATTTAATTTCTTATAAGAATTCTCCGTGTTGAGAAATGTCTAATCCTAATTCTTCTTTTTCTTCAGTAACTCTTAGTGGTGTAATTTTATTAACGATAAAGAATAAAATATACGAACCAACAAAAGCAAATATTGATACAGCTATTAATGCTATCAATTGATTGATGAACAAAGTTGGAGTTCCAAAAATTAAACCTTGATTATCACCAACAACCGGGTTGATTGCTTTTGAAGCAAAAACTCCTGTTAGCAACATACCTACCATACCACCAACACCGTGACATGCAAAAACATCAAGAGCATCATCGATTTTTCCTTTAGGGAATTTACTTACTACAAAGTTACTTACTATTGCGGCAAAAGCTCCAATAAAAATTGCATGAGGGATACTTACAAAACCTGCAGCAGGTGTAATCGCAACAAGACCAACTACAGCTCCAATACAAGCTCCAAGAGCAGATAATTTGTGTCCTAAAATTTTATCAAGGAAAACCCATGCCATAGCTGCTGCTGCAGCAGCAACAGTTGTAGTTCCTAAAGCCTGAACAGCTAAACCGTTAGATCCTAAAGCAGATCCTGCATTAAAACCAAACCATCCAAACCATAATAAACCTGTTCCTAATAATACATAAGTAATTCTTGCAGGATTTACTTTTTGAACTTTTCTTTTTCCTAAGAAAATAGCTCCTGCTAATGCAGCCCAACCAGCACTCATGTGTACTACAGTTCCACCGGCAAAGTCTAATACTCCCATTTTAAAGAAGATCCCGTCAGGATGCCAAGTCATGTGGCATAATGGTGCATATATAAGTAATATAAATAAAACCATGAATAATAAGTATGCCCAGAAACGTACACGTTCTGCAAAAGCACCTGTAATTAAAGCTGGTGTAATGATTGCAAATTTTGCCTGAAATAATGCGAATAACATAAAAGGAATAGTTGGAGCAAGACTCCATGCAGTACTAGTACCTACGCCCTGAAAAAATAAATTAGAAGTAGGATTTCCAATGATTCCTCCAATAGTAGGACCAAAAGCTAATCCAAAAGCAACAACAACCCATAAAATAGTAACAATTACCATTGCCATAAAACTTTGCAGCATTGTACTAATTACATTTTTCTTACCAACCATACCTCCGTAGAAAAAACCTAGCCCTGGCGTCATTAACAATACAAATGCAGTTGCTACGATCATCCAAGCTGTATCTCCCGTATCAAACTTTACAGCTTCTGCTGGTATCGGGTTGTCTGATAAGATGAAGTTTGATACAAAGGTTAGTACCAAAATAGTGATAAGAATCACACTTAAAATAATTTTTCGCATAGTTATTTAGTTTTAAAAATTTTGATAAAAATATAAAATCATTTGACACCCCTATCAAAAATAGTGGTCAATGTTTAATTTTTGTTAATTTTTCAATTTAACCCCCCTTTGTTTTGCACCTATTTGTTAAAATGGACTTAAAATTTATAATTCGTTAATATAAAATTTAAGAAATGACAATTTAGTGATAAAAAAGATAATTATAATTTTTATTTTGAGAGAAATTACGACTTTATTATGATCATTTTTCTAAATTTTTTTAGATTATAATAAAAAAGTACTAAATACTTGTTGCAAATAGTATTTTTTAAATGAAACAATTACCAATAATACTGTTGTAAAATGTTTCCCTTTTGCATCAATACAGTATGCTGAAGAAACTAAATAATTTTCACCAGATAGCAGCAATTGGCCCGTTTTTTAAAACATATACAGTTATACAAGTTTAATTTTTTCTATTTGTTTAGAATCTTTTCGTTAATTTTAAATTACTTTTTATAAGTCCTTTAAATTAGCACATTTGCAAAAGTTATATGAAAAATACAAATAAAATAAGGTGGGGAATTATTGGTTTAGGAAATATTGCCAGCCAGTTTGCCTCTGATTTACAATTGATAGATGATGCCGAGCTAACGGGCGTAGCTTCCAGAAATAATGATAAAGCAAATGAATTTGCAAAAAAATACAATTGTAAAAAGTCTTATGGCTCTTATGATGCTCTTTTTATAGATGATGAAATTGATATCGTTTATATTGCAACACCGCATGATTCACATGCTGAACTAGCAATCAGGGCAATGCAAAACGGTAAACATGTATTGTGTGAAAAACCTTTAGCCCTATCGTATAATGATGCTATGAAAATGACAGAAACTTCAAAAAAATATAATAAATTTTTTATGGAAGCTTTTTGGACACGATTTATCCCATCCATTCGGGAAGTATTATCAAAAGTAAAAAATGATGAGATAGGAGATATTAAATATCTTAAAGCTGATTTTGCTTTTTATGTAAATGAATTAGAAGGAAACCGATTGACTGACAAAAAATTAGGCGGAGGCGCTCTTTTTGATATTGGGGTTTATCCATTATTTCTGTCCTATATTATACTAGGGATTCCAACGGAAATTATTGCAAAATCTATCTATCATACAACCGGGGTTGATTTGCAAACCAGTATGATTTTGCAATATCAATCGGCACAGGCGGTTTTGCACGCTGGTTTTGTTTCAACTTCTGATATGAAAGCGATTATTAGCGGTACTAAAGGGAGGATTGAGATACAATCGCCCTGGTTTATGACTGAAGGTTATTCAATTTTTAAGGAGGAAGAAGAGACCAATTTCAATTTGCCTAATATTGGGAAAGGATATGCGCATGAAGCTATAGAATGTCATAACTGTATTAGGAATAGCCGAATTGAAAGCGAATTCTGGTCACACCAAAATAGTCTGGATTTAAGTAAAATGGTTGAGGAAGTCAAGTTACAGATTGGATTGGAGTTTTCTTAGACTGCCGTAGAAATTTTATTTTAAATTGTAATACTTTATTTATTAAAAATATCCCGTTTATTTTAATTAGATTTAGCAATAATTTACAATTAAAGATATTAAAGTATGCTGGTTAAAGTTTTTGGAAGCGCAGTTTTTGGGGTTGAAGCCACTACCATTACGGTTGAGGTAAATATAGATAAGGGAATTGGTTATCATTTGGTAGGATTACCTGATAATGCGATAAAAGAAAGCAGTTACCGAATTGCTGCAGCTCTTAAAAATAACGGTTATGCGCTGCCGGGTAAAAAAATAACTATTAATATGGCTCCGGCCGATTTACGCAAAGAAGGTTCTGCTTATGATTTGACACTGGCCGTAGGAATTTTAGTAGCGTCAGAGCAGATAAAAGCTCCTGAGGTTGATCGGTATATTATTATGGGTGAACTCTCGTTAGATGGTGGTTTACAACCTATTCGAGGCGCTTTACCAATTGCAATCAAAGCTAAGGAAGAAGGTTATAAAGGATTTTTTCTTCCGAAGCAAAATGTAAAAGAAGCCGCAATAGTTGCCGGACTAGATGTTTACGGAGTCGAAAATGTGCAGGAAGTTATTGATTTCTTTGAAGGGAAAGGAACTCTCGAACCAACAACTATTGATACCAGGGCAGAATTTTATAAAACCCTCGATTTTCCCGAATTTGATTTTTCAGATGTCCGAGGACAGGAAAGTATAAAGCGATGTATGGAGATTGCTGCTGCCGGAGGGCATAACATAATTTTGATTGGACCGCCCGGTGCAGGAAAAACAATGCTTGCCAAACGATTACCAAGTATTTTACCGCCTATGACTTTGCGTGAAGCATTAGAAACTACAAAAATTCATAGTGTTGCCGGTAAACTAAAAGAAGTTGGATTAATGAGCCAGCGGCCATTTCGCAGTCCGCATCATACGATTTCTAATGTTGCCCTTGTTGGTGGAGGAAGTTATCCGCAGCCCGGTGAGATCTCGATGGCACACAATGGTATTTTGTTTTTGGATGAATTACCGGAATTCAAAAGAGACGTTTTAGAAGTTATGAGACAACCTCTGGAGGATCGCGAAGTTACTATTTCAAGGGCTAAATTTACAATAACCTATCCTTCTTCTTTTATGTTGGTAGCAAGTATGAACCCAAGTCCGAGTGGCTTTTTTAACGATCCGGGTTCGCCAAGTACTTCTTCTCCACATGAAATGCAGCGTTATTTGAGTAAGATTTCAGGACCTTTACTGGATCGGATTGATATTCATATAGAAGTTACACCGGTTCCTTTCGAGAAATTATCAGATGACAATAAAGCGGAAAGCAGTGTTTCTATCAGGGAAAGGGTTACGGCAGCCCGAGAACTTCAATCTGTTCGATTTGAAGAAATGGCCAATATTCATTACAACGCACAAATGAGCAGTAAATTAATTCGGGAGTTTTGTCCTTTGGATGATCAATCCAAGCAATTATTGAAAACGGCAATGGAACGTTTAAATCTTTCAGCAAGAGCTTATGACAGAATTTTGAAAGTTTCGAGAACTATAGCTGATTTAGATTCTGCTCCGCATATAATTTCCTCACATATTGCAGAGGCGATTCAGTATAGAAGTTTGGATCGTGATGGATGGCTGGGATAATTTGCATCATTGAAAATTAAACATTTGTATATAATAAAGTAAAAAATAATTATTTATGGAAGTTGTCAAAATCATTTTACAAATATCTGGGTTTCTTGGAATTTCTTCTTTGTTTACTCTTTATATAACAGAGCGCATAAAAAATAAAATTAAGAACTCTTTTGATATTAAATTAGAAGAAGTAAAAATGATCAATTCAAAAGAAATCTCTCAGTTTCAATCGGAGCTTAACCACCTGAAATCTAAAGAAAGTTTTAAGTTTACTAAACTTCACGAAAAGCGATTTGAGGTGATGGTAGAAACTTATAAGTATTTGACTGATGCTTTGTTTAAGCTAAGAATTTATGTAGCTCCGCTAAAAGGTGTACCTACTGATAAAACAGCTGAAGAAATTAATTACACACAATTTACCGATTATAGTAACGCTCATAATAAATTTTACGAGTACTACAGTTTTAATAAGATTTATTTCAATGATGAAATTGAAGAATTATTAGAAAAATATTTTACTTCCTCATTAGATATTTTTAATCAGTATGTTGAAAATGAGTTTGTAAATCGAGAAGGAGCACTGTTTAATAGTAAAGTCTATATGTCAGCCGCAACTGCGTATAAAAAAATTCCAGAATTGATAGAACCAATCCAATTGGAAATAAAAAATAAATTTAGAGAACTTTTAGGTGAATAATGTTATGTGCAATCCACCGCTATGCTCTACTTTAAATTAACATTTAATAAATGATTCAAACAGGTATAAGCGCAACAAAAATTATTAATTATATTAAGGAACATCTTAATGTTATATTAATTGTTCCAGCATTTATTGGTGGTCTTTGGCAATCAATAGAATTAATGAGTATATCTATACCATATATTAGATTTTTTTCAATTTCACAGATTGTTCCCGATGGTATATTAATACTGGTACTCATTTTTTCAATTATAATCGCCACAGAAATTGGAACTTTTTTTAGAAAATACATTCTACCAGAGCTAAATATAAATACGTCAAATAAAGAATTGGGCCCATTAGAAGTTCAGAAAAAAAGACAAAGGGAAATTTTAAATCTGTTAATTCAATTATTTCTTGTTTACAGCATTGCAATATATATGTTTATTAAATCTATAAATGGCGAGACAAGAGATTTGTTTGATGTTTTTTACAAATTTATTTGGGCTGTTTTTTACATAACAATATTGAATAATTACTTACATCAATTATATAATTTAGCTACTGGGAAATTAAAAAAGTATTTTAAATATTTTAACCTTCTATTACTTGTACTTTATATTATTATATTAATTACTGTTTACAATATTATCCATAAAAACTTTTTAATTACAAGTGAATTAGATAATATTGAAAATATACAATCTATATTAAAAGAAAAATATCCAACCTCTAAAAGAGAAATTTTATACTTCAATGATAAATATATTTTTATAAATGTTACTGATACGCTTAAACTAGATAAAGTTTCAAAGTTGCCTATTGAAAAAGTTCATATAATTGAATTAGAAAAGCTATTTAATGAATAAAAATTAAAATAAATTAGCAACATTTTTAAGTACTTAAAATAAAATTATTTACTATGAAGCACAGATACGCTTTAATTATCTTCTTTCTTTTTTACATATCATTTGCAAACAGCAAGGATTCTTTAATTCACAAAATTAAAGTTGAAAAAGTACTTGTTTTATCTAAAAAAGAAGATTCCTTGTTAATTAAAAATAAGGAATTACAAAATAAAGATTTTAAATTATTTATTTTAAAGAATGAAAAAAGTAATTTACTAAAAGACATACTACCTATTATAACTTTATTCCTTGGTTTCTTTTTAAATAGAGGATTCGATTACTTTAACGAACGAAAAAAAATTAAAAAAAGTGGAGAACGTTGGAAATCGGAAATTAATTCATTACAAGAACCCATTTCTAAACAAATTCAATCTTTGCAGAGTTTTCTGGTAGAACATAATAAAGAGAAATATCAAATTCCGATATTGACCATCTTTTCACCATTAGATTGTGCCGTTTTTGATTCCCTTGATAAATCTGATTTGATACAATATTTTGAAAAGTTTGAATCCAACAACTATAACGAAGCAATTAAAAATTCGAACTTCTTTAATTTTTTAATTGTTACGCTAAAAGATATATTTAAAATAATAAGAGAAAAGTATACTGACTACTTGAAAGAAACATCTAAATTCACAGTTAGTCTCAATATCAACCTTAATGAGTTAATAGATAATTTTACAGATTATGCTACTCAAATAGAAAAAGAGTTAGATAATCCTGAAAAGTTATATACTGATGCAAGATTCCTTCCACTAGCATCTCTGATTCAAGCTGAAATAATACCATATCAAAATAACTCCGAGTATGATATTTATATTCTTGAAGAGAAGTTCTTTACACCTTTTTTAAAAGAATTAAATAAATTAAGAACCGATGACAGAACAAAGTCATTATTTCGTTCTGCAAAAAACGGAATTATCGATATACAAAAATTAAAAAGAGAAAAACAATATTTGGATATGCATTTTAATAAAGTGATTGAAAGATATACTGAAATTCTGCCTGATATAGAAATAGCTGTAAAACATTTTAAGGATATAAAAGATTGATTAAGAATTAAAACAAAAAAGCTACTTATTTTAAAACAGCTTAATTTAATCTGTTTCATAAGCCATTATCAATTTCAATACATCATCTAGTTTTACCGTTTTTCTTTCCAGATTATGATAATCAAATTTCTTTAGAGGATTTTTGTTTTAAACATTTTGGTTCAGTTATCGGTGTCCATTCATTATATATAGTTCAACTGTGCAGGGCATCTTGTTAATTGCTTTAATTAGCTTTTAAATTTCATTTTACTATCAGCAAAAAAAAGACAACCGTTTCCAGTTGTCTTTTGAATATAAATAGGTTTTACTATTTTTTAATTATGCTATTTTAGCAATAATAGAATTGAATGTTTCGCTAGGACGCATTGCTTTACTGGTTAATTCAGGAGTTGGTTGGTAATAACCACCAATATTTTGAGGTTTCCCCTGAGCACCAATTAATTCAGCATCAATTTTAGATTCATTAGCTTCAAATTCAGCAGCAATTGGAGTAAAGATAGCTTTCAATTCGGCATCTTTGTTTTGGGCAGCCAAAGCCTGAGCCCAATAAAATGCTAAATAAAAGTGAGAACCACGGTTGTCAATCTGACCTACTTTACGAGCCGGTGATTTATCGTTAGCTAAGAATTTGTCATTTGCTTCGTCAAGTGTTTCTGCTAAAACAATCGCTTTAGAATTATTTAAAGTTTGTCCCAAATGCTCTAATGAAGCACCAAGAGCTAAAAATTCCCCTAATGAATCCCAACGTAAATAACCTTCCTGAGTAAATTGCTCAACATGTTTAGGAGCAGAACCTCCGGCACCGGTTTCGAACAATCCACCACCATTCATTAACGGAACGATAGATAACATTTTAGCTGAAGTTCCTAGTTCTAAAATTGGGAATAAGTCAGTTAAGTAATCACGTAAAACGTTTCCTGTTACTGAGATTGTATCTAAACCTTTGATGATTCTGTCTAAAGTAAATTCAGTTGCAGCAATTGGATTTAAAATACGGATATCTAAGTTTGTAGTATCGTAATCTTTTAAATATTTTTGAACTTTTACAATCAATTCTCTGTCATGTGCTCTGTTTTCATCTAACCAGAAAACAGCAGGAGTAGCAGATAAACGGGCTCTGTTTACAGCCAATTTAACCCAGTCCTGAATAGGAGCGTCTTTTGCCTGACACATTCTGAAAATGTCATTAGCTTCAACGTTTTGTTCCATTAAAACGGTTCCTTTATTGTCAACTACACGAACAACACCGTCAGCTTGTAATTGAAAAGTTTTGTCATGAGATCCGTATTCTTCCGCTTTTTGAGCCATCAAACCTACGTTAGGAACACTTCCCATTGTTTTAGGATCAAAAGCACCATGTTTTTTACAGAAATCTATAGTTGCAGTATAAAGTCCGGCGTAAGAACGGTCCGGAATAACAGCGATGGTATCTTGTGCTTTTCCTTCTTTGTTCCACATTTGTCCGGAAGTACGGATCATTGCCGGCATAGAAGCATCAACAATAACATCAGAAGGAACGTGTAAATTGGTAATTCCTTTATCAGAATTTACCATTGCTAAAGCTGGTCCGTTTTCGATAGCTTTAGTAATGTCAGCTTCAACTGCAGCCTGTTCAGGTCTTCCTGCAATTTTTGCATAGATATCGCCTAAACCATTTCTGGTATCAATATTTATTTCATTGAATAAAGCTTCATATTTTTTGAAAACATCGGCAAAATAAACTTCAACGATAGCGCCAAAGATAATTGGATCTGAAACTTTCATCATAGTTGCCTTTAAATGCACAGAAAGTAAAACGCCTTCTTTTTTAGCCTCAGCAATAGCTTCAGCAGCAAAAGATTTTAAAGTTTTTACACTTAAAACAGAACTGTCAATAATTTCACCGGCTTTAAGGGGAGTACTTGCTTTTAAAACAGTAGTTGTTCCGTCTTTCGCCACAAATTCGATTTTTACATCATTAGCTTCTGCAACAGTTAGTGACTTTTCACTTCCGTAGAAATCACCATTTGACATTGAAGCAACTTTAGTTTTTGAGTCAGCAGACCAAGCACCCATTGAGTGTGGATTTGCTTTTGCGAAGTTTTTTACTGCTCTTGGTGCTCTACGATCAGAATTTCCTTCACGTAAAACAGGATTTACAGCAGAACCTAAAACTTTAGCATATTTTGCTTTGATTTCTTTTTCAGCATCATTTTGAGGCTCTTCAGGAAAATCAGGTATTTTGTAACCGTGTGATTGTAATTCAGTAATAGCTGCTTTTAATTGCGGTACTGAAGCAGATACGTTTGGTAATTTAATGATGTTAGCTTCAGGTTGTGTAGCCAATTGACCTAGTTCAGCCAAAGCATCACCTGTTTTCTGGGCATCTGTTAAAAATTCAGGAAAATTAGATAAAATTCTACCTGCTAACGAAATGTCTCTGGTTTCAATAGCAATACCGGCCGTAGCAGTAAATGCCTGAACAATAGGTAAAAAAGAATAAGTCGCTAACAATGGCGCCTCATCAGTTAAGGTGTAAAAAATTTTTGAATTCTGTGTCATTTTTTTTTTTTTTATAATCGTATCGCTGGGAGTCAGCAATTTCAAGGTATAGTTGGCTCAAAATGAGCGGAGCAAATATAATAAAAACAGTCCGAAAACGGTTTAGTTTTCTGTATAAATCCTGAAATTAATAGATTGTTATTTCGAAGACTTTAAATTATCAAATCAATGATTTTTATAATGAAAAATTACAGTTTTAGTATTTCGAAAATTACCTCCAAAAAAAAACTCGTTTCAAATTACCTGAAACGAGTTTTTTATAACAAAGAGATAAATGATTATCTTCTTTTATCTTTAATCTTAGCTTTTTTACCAGTAAGTTCTCTGAAGTAGAAAATTCTGGCTCTACGAACAGCTCCTTTTTTGTTGATTTCAATTTTTTGCAAAGCTGGCAAGTTTACCGGGAAGATACGCTCAACTCCAATAGCTCCTGACATTTTACGAATAGTGAAAGTTTCTGTGTTACCAGAACCTCTTCTTTGAATAACAACTCCTTTAAAAAACTGAGTTCTTGTTTTTTCACCCTCTTTAATTTCGTAGAAAACTGTGATAGTATCTCCAGCTCCAAAAACAGGGAAATCTTTTTTAGCAACTAATTCGGTTTGAACGAATTTCATTAAATCTGCCATGATATCTTATAATTATGGTTTTTATATAGAGCAACATTCACGGATCTCGCCAGAGGTTAGTCTAATTCGGGTGCAAATGTAGAAAATAATTATGAATTATAAATTGTAAATTATAAATTATTTTAAGTATTTGATAAAATGGTAGTTAGTCGCAGTTTTCAGTCTCAATCTCAATCTTTGGCGAATCCAATCTGGAAACTGAGACTGAGACTGAAAACTCTTATTTCTCTTCAAGCAAATCTGGACGTCTGTTTTTAGTATGTTCATAAGCCATATCTTCGCGCCATTTGTCAATTTTAGCAAAATGCCCGCTGGTTAAAACTTCCGGGACTTTCCATCCTTTATAGTCTGCCGGTCTTGTATAAATTGGTCCTGAAAGCAAATTGTCCTGAAAACTATCTGTCAATGCCGAAGTTTCATCGCTTAAAACACCGGGAATTAATCGGATTAATGCATCAGACAAAACCAAAGCGCCTAATTCACCGCCGGATAATACATAATCGCCAATCGAAATTTCTTTAGTAATAAAATGATCGCGTACACGTTGATCTACACCTTTATAATGTCCACACAAAATAATAATGTTTTCATACATTGACATTGTGTTAGCCATTTTTTGGTTCAGCGTTTCACCATCCGGAGACATATAAATAATCTCATCATATTCGCGTTCACTTTTCAAATGTGTAATGCAGGCATCAATTGGCTGAACCGTCATTACCATTCCGGCGCCTCCGCCAAACGGATAATCATCGACACTTTTTTGTCTATTAGTGGTATAATCACGTAAATTATGAAAATGAACTTCAACCAAACCCTTATCAATGGCACGTTTCATAATCGAAGCCTCAAACGGGCTTTTTAATAATTCCGGCAAAATCGTTATAATGTCAATTCGCATTTTTTTTTCTTCAAAATTGTAAAGCGCAAAGATACAAAGTAAATATTTGAGAATTTAAATATTTAAAAATTGGAGACGATTAACAGATATCGGTTTTAAAAATAAAAATGGAGCTTTTATAATGCTTTATTTTTTAAACAAAAATAATTAATATATTGATAAACAATAAATTAGTTTTATTATATGGAAATTTTTCTTACTTTTATTCGGAAAAATAATGATCTAGAATAAGTAAATAAAATCTTTATGAAAAAAATAATTTTCTTAGCCGCTATATTGATTATTCACGCATCATGTTCAACAGAAAAAAAAGCGATGGATACATGGGTAGGGAAAACTGAACAAAGCTTTATTAAAAGCTGGGGGTTGCCAATACGTATCTTAAATAATGATAAAAAAGGTGAAATACTTATTTACGCAGATCAAGTTTATGCAAATTCAAATAATCAGCATAGTTCTACAATAGCGGGTTCAAACTATTGGAATTATATGTTTGTTTATATAAATACGGAAGGAAGAGTTGCTTCATGGCGAAAAGAAAAACAAGTATTTCCACCCCAGCAAATTAATGCAGGTGAATTGATAAGCACGAGTTCGCTTAGTGTAAAATAATTACACCCATCTGGTTATTAAATAATTTTACCTTCTGTACTTGCGATAAAGTTAAACATCTATCCTGTAGATGAGGAACATATTATTGTAAAATTTGTTTCAACAGGAACTGCTGCAGACAGTTCAAAGCTCAGGTTGCCTGTTTGTACTATCTTCACAATTGAAAACGGAAAAATAACCAAAGATTTTACTTATTTTGATAATTTTGATGATCCAAAATCTGATAAATAAAGTTAAATTTACTGTATAAATTCCAAAATAAAATATGACCTCCAGACGAAACTTTATAAAAAATAGCGGTTTGGCAGTTGTCTCTGTTTTAGCTTTACCATCATTAGCTTTCAATATGAATAAAAAAGAAATTGGTTTGCAATTGTACACCTTGCGGGATGAACTGCCAAAAAATGTAAAAGATGTTTTAGAAAAAGTAGCTTCAGCGGGGTTTACAACTGTTGAAACATATGGTTTTTCGATTAAAGATCAGTTTTGGGGATTATCTGCAATCGAATTAAAGAAAATATTAGACGAAAACAATCTAAAAGCAATAAGCGGCCATTACGGAATTGGCAGTTTTTTGGCTGACGGAAATACAACTGAGCTCGAAGCTGCAATTAATGCCGCGAAAATTTTAAAGAGCAAATACTTGACAATTCCCTGGGTAGATCCGCCTTTTAGAAGTAATATCGACGATTACAAAAAAATTGCTGCCCGATTAAATGAAGCTGGGAGAATGTGTCAAAAAGCGGATATAAAATTAGCATATCACAATCACGATTTTGAATTTGAAAATTATAACGGAATCACTGGCTATAACATTTTATTAAAAGAAACCGATCAGGATTTGGTTTATTTTGAAATGGATTTATATTGGGTTGTTCGCTCGGGAAAAGATCCACTGCAATTATTTAGAGAAAACCCGGGGCGCTTTAAAATGTGGCATGTTAAGGACATGGATATACTGAAACCGGTTTTAAATACAGAAGTCGGTTCAGGTTCTATAGACTTTAAACCTATTTTTAAAGAAGCAAAACTTGCGGGAATGAAATACTTTTTTGTAGAACAGGAGAATAATTTTGCAGTAAATTCTTTTGAGTCTATAAAAACAAGCTGTGATTTTATTTCGAAGAACTTAATTTAAGCATTTATGAGAAAACTGTCTCTTTTGGTCATTATACTTCTTTGGTCATGTCATTCAAATAAAGAAAATCAGTATTTCGAAAACATAAAAGATAATGATGTTGCACTTTCTAAACCGGTTGAAGGAGAATGGTTATTTGATCATAAAGAAAAAGGACAGAGTTTTGAGGGGTTCATGAAATCAAAACATGCTATTCCGACGGTCGCAGCTAACATCATTTATATAAAGCCCATTGGTAATTTTGACGCTTTGCAAACCAAACAGATTGCATTGGTCAGAGAATATTTAGAAATATATTTTCAGTTAAAAACTAAAGTTTCAGAAAGTATCTCAAATGATATTATTCCTGATCAAGCGAGAAGAATCGGGAATGAAAATCAGGAACAATTCCTGGCAGGTTATATTTTAGACAGTGTTTTAAAAAAGGAAAAACCATTAAACAGAATTGCTTTAATGGGATTAACAGAAATAGATTTGTATCCTAAACCGGAATGGAATTTTGTTTTCGGATTGGCGTCTTATGTAGATAAAGTTGGGGTAAGCTCGATTTATAGGTTGCAGGATGGAAAATTAACGGAAGCCAATTTTAATTTGTGTCTGTCCCGGTTATTAAAAATATGCTCGCACGAAATTGGTCATATGTTTGGCTTGCATCATTGTGTTGAGGTTAATTGCGTCATGAATGGAACAAATAGCTTATCAGAAACGGATAGAAACTCAATTCGATTATGTTCTGTCTGTCAGAAGAAATTAAACTCCGGCATAAAATACGACAATAAAAAAAGGTTAACAGGACTTGCAAACTATTTTAAAAGTAATAATTTGACTGAAGAATTACAATTAATGGAAAATGATCTTGTAAGTATTAAATAATTAAAACTAAATAATAATTATAATGGAATTAAACACAAAAAAAGAGATCGAAAAAGCAATTGGCGGACTATTTTTTATGATTATTAACACAGTAATATGGACTTTGATTGCCGAATATTATTTAGAGAATAAAGACAATAGGATTGTTGGGGTTTTAATTGGGATTGTAATTTTAGGCTTTTTATTTTTTTATGTCCGTTTTACAAAATTTTACAAAGCATTACCTGATTCTGCTATTGAAAAAACGGATGAAGAAGATAAAAAAGATAAGCGGTTTCTGTGGATTTTTGGTTTGGAAGGATTAGGAATCTTTTTGGCAAAAAATATATTGATAAACATAAATCATAATGAATTATTTATTCCGTTTTTTGCTTTAATCGTCGGGCTTCACTTTTTCCCTTTAGGTAAATTATTCAAAAGAAAATTTGATTATTATATGGGAATCTGGACTTCTGCAGTTGCAATTATCGGGCTGTATGTCATAATTCAAAAAATAACAACAGTAAATTTGGCTAATGCAATTATTAGTATTTGCTGTGCAGTTTCAACAATTTGCTATGGTGTAAAAATGATAATAAGCGGTCAGAAAGCAATAATAAATAATGTAAAATAAAAATCTCGGAATTAAGAAACACTAAATATGAAAAAACTAGGACTTGTAGGCGGAATCAGCTGGGTTTCGACAATTGATTATTATCGATTTATAAATGAAGGAATCAACGAGAAATTAGGAGGTCTTAATTTTGCAGAGTGTATTATTTATTCTTTGAATTTTGATGATTTTCAGAGAAATAATACGAATGACAATTGGGATGCAACTTTTGAATTGCTTTTAAATGCCTGTAAAAGTTTAGAAAAAAGTGGTGCCGAAGCAATTGTTTTATGTGCTAATACAGCGCATGCAGTTTCAGACAGACTTGAAAAAGAAATACAGCTTCCTATTATTCATGTTGCAACAGCTACAGCAAACAAAATAAATGAACAAGGATTAAAGAAAGTAGGTTTGTTGGGAACAAAATTCACCATGGAGATGGATTTTTATTTCAAAAAACTTACAGAAAATAATATAGAAGCAATTGTTCCTTTTCTTCAAGAAGAACGAGATTTTATTCAGCAGACTTTAAAAGAAGAGTTAGGACGGGGAATAATCAAGGAACAAACCAAAAGAGCCTACCTTTCTATTATTGAAAAATTAATTGAAAATGGTGCTGAAGGAATTATTTTGGGCTGTACTGAAATTCCAATGTTGATTAGTCAGGAAGATGTTGCGGTCCCGGTTTTTGATACCACAAAAATACATTCGGAAGCAGCGGTAAATTTTGCCGTTTCATTAGATTAAAAAATTGAAATGCCTGACAATAAGAAAAAAATAATTGCTGTTTCCGGAAGTACAAGAAAGAATTCCAGTAATTTTAAAATTCTGAAATTTATTTCTGAACATACAAATAGTCAGTATGAGGTTGAAATATTCGAAGATTTAGAAAGTATTCCGCACTTTAATCCGGATTTAGATACCGAAAATCCACCGGAAGAAGTAACGATTTTCAGAAATAAAATTTTGGCTGCTGATGGTGTAATAATCTGTACGCCGGAATATGTTTTCAGTTTACCGGGAAGTTTAAAAAACGCCTTGGAATGGTGTGTTTCGACAACAGTTTTTTCAAATAAAAAAGTAGGTCTGATAACTGCTTCGGCATCCGGAGAAAAGGGACATGAGCAATTAAGCCTGATAATGAAAACGATTGAAGCTAAGTTTGATGATAAAACGCAGCTTTTGATACAGGGAATTCGAGGTAAATTAGATGATGAAGGGAATATTATTGATGAAAAAACGTTGCTTAATCTTCGGGAATTCATCAGGAATTTTGAAAAACATATTGAAAATTAATAATAAATAAAAAAGTATGGAAAGTTCTGTTACAAGTAATGAGTTTCTTTTTGCAGAAGAAATAGAGTGGGAAATTGTAGGTGAAGGTATAAAACGTAAAATTTTAGCTTTTGATAATCGCGCAATGTTAGTCAATGTCTATTTTGAAACCGGAGCTATTGGTACTTTGCATGAGCATTATCATACTCAGGTTACGTATGTGGCAAAAGGGAAATTTGATGTTACTATAAACGGAGTTACAAAAATGCTGAAAGAAGGAGATAGTTTTTACATTCCTCCACATGCAATTCATGGAGTTTTATGTGTAGAAGAAGGAATGCTCATAGATGTTTTTAGCCCGATGCGGGAAGACTTTATGAAATAATAAATGTCCTTTTTTCAATAGAAAGTGTAATTGCAGGTTCTGCCTATGGATTATTACTGTAGAAACCTGAATAATGGCAAGCGGTAACTATCGGATGTGTAGTTTTGTACTATTATCATTATTAGTCTCCAGACTTACTTACAAATCAAATCCTAAAAAATAGAAAGCACAAATTGATATAAAATTAATTCGTAAATTTGCATTCAAAATTAAAAATAACAACAATGGAAAACGGAATATACGCTAAATTCAACACAAGTAAAGGTTCGATTTTAGTAAAACTTGCGCATGATTTAGCTCCTGGTACCGTAGGGAATTTTGTAGCTCTTGCAGAAGGAAATATGGAAAATAAAGTAAAGCCTCAAGGGAATAAATTCTATGATGGATTAACATTTCACAGAGTAATTCCTGATTTTATGATTCAGGGAGGTTGTCCTAAGGGAACAGGAACAGGAGATCCTGGTTATAAATTTGATGACGAATTTCACCCAAGTTTAAAACACGATCGTCCGGGAGTTTTGGCAATGGCAAATTCAGGTCCTGCAACTAATGGTTCTCAATTTTACATCACACACGTTCCAACTTCATGGTTAGACGGTAAGCATACTGTTTTTGGACATGTTATCGAAGGTCAGGATGTTGTTGATGCTGTTGCTCAGGGTGATGCTCTTGAAACGGTAGAAATCATCAGAGTTGGAGAAGAAGCAGAGAAATGGAATGCTATTGAAGCTTTCATCGCTTTAAAAGGTGCCCGACTTAAACGTGATGCAGCTTTAAAAGCAGAATCTGAAGCAAAAATGGAACAATTGGCTGCTGGTTTTGATAAAACGGATAGTGGTTTACGTTATAAAATGATTCAAAAAGGAGATGGTAAAAAAGCTGAGGCAGGTAAAACGGTTTCGGTACATTACGAAGGATCTTTAGAAACAGGAAAAGTTTTTGATTCATCTTACCCACGCAAAAAACCAATCGAGTTCAGATTAGGACAAGGTCAGGTTATCGAAGGCTGGGATGAAGGTATCGCTTTATTGCAGGTAGGAGACAAAGCCCGTTTTGTAATTCCATCTGATTTAGCTTATGGCGCAGCTGGTGCAGGAGGAGTTATTCCACCAAATGCAACTTTGATTTTTGACGTTGAATTAATGGACGTAAAATAAGTAATTAGATTAGTTTTAAATTAATCTTAATAATGAATCCCATTCGCTTGACGAATGGGATTTTTTTTATATTTACTTAAAAAACATAGTCAATGAAATATAAATTTTTTACCCTTGCAGCAGTAATCGTGTTTATGGTTTCCTGCGGTACACAAAAAAACACTCCAGTTGCTGCAGCACAGCCAGCTGAAACTGTAAAAGCTGAGGCTTTGACGCCTGAATTAGCAGAAGGTCAGAGCCTGTATTCTAACAATTGTGCAAAATGCCACAAATTATTCGAGCCGAAAAAATTTACACAGGAAGAATGGCACCCAATTTTGGTAAAGATGCAGAAAAAAGCGAAGCTGGATGATGTTCAGATGGCCTCGATTACGGATTATATTCATTCGCAATTATAAAAAGTAAAAAAATACAATCACAAATTTCATCAATTTGCACGAAGCTATTTAGTGTAAATTGGTGAAATTCGTGTTTTACTTCCACTTGATATTACAACCAATACTTGGTTTTTGAGGGTTTTTGAGACTTCTGTTATAAATCAGGGCATCAATAGCACTTCGTAAATCACTTCCGCTTAACGGAATTCCATTATTAGGTCTCGAATCATCCAATTGTCCACGGTAAAATAAACGATTTCGATTATCAAATAAATAAAAATCAGGGGTACAGGCAGCATCATATGCTTTGGCAACTTCCTGACTTTCGTCAAATAAATACGGAAAATCTATTTTGTTCTTAAAAGCAAATTCGGTCATCATTTCCGGAGAATCCTGCGGAAACTTTTCAATATCATTACTTGAAATTGCAATTACACCAAGCCCTTGGACCCGATAATCATTTGCAATCATAACAATTTCATTGATGACATGAAGCACAAATGGACAATGGTTGCACATAAAAATGACAAGAGTTCCTTTCGATCCTTTTAAATCTTCAAACGTATAGTCATAGTTAGAATTCGTGTCTTTAAGTCTGAACTCTGGAGCAATAGTTCCAAGAGGTAACATATTTGAAGGAGTTTGTGCCATTTTTTAGAATCTTTATTCAAAAATAATCTTTAAATTCTTAAAAGAAAGAGCACAAGGATAAAAAATATCCAAAGAGGCGTTTATTTTAAATAGCCGGCTCTTTGGATATATTAGTTATGAATTTAAAAAATCAAGTAAATCTTCATTTAGTCGTTCTCTTTCAGTATAAAATAATCCGTGTGGAGCGCCTTCATAAACAATATAGGTATTGTTCTTAATTGACTCGGATGCTTTTTGTGAAGTAAGCCCAATCGGAACTATTTTATCATCATCTCCATGAATAATTAAGGTAGGGACTTTTATTGTATGAAGTTCGTCTCTAAAATCGGTATTCGAAAAAGATTCGGCACATTTTAATGTTGCACGCGGAGAAGCAAAAGAGCATAACATTCTGTAATATTCCAATAAAGGAGTACTTAATGGTTTATTGATGATATTTATACCGAAAAACGTTTTTCCAAAATTATCTACAAATCCTATTCGGTCTTCTTTGATAGCAGCTGCAGTTATTTCACTTTTTTCTCTGGGATGTCCATCAGGATTATCATCGGTTTTTAATAAAAAAGGAATAATTGACGAAATTAAGGCTGCTTTTGTAACCCCTTTTCCGTTATGACGGCTAAAATAACGAACTACTTCACCACCACCCATAGAAAAACCTACAAGCGTTACATTTTCTAACTGTAGCTGATTAATAATTTCACTTAAATCATCTGTCAGAGTATCATAATCATAACCATCCCAGGGTTGTGATGATTTACCAAAACCACGGCGGTCGTAAGCAATTACCCTAAAATTATTCTGCACTAAAAATTGTATTTGATATTCCCACATTTCATTAGAAAGCGGCCATCCATGAATCAGGATTACCGGTTTTCCTTTACCATAATCTTTTACGTATAGTTTTACGTTTTGAGCAGTTTCAACGTACTTATCTGTATTTTGCTGCAGGACATCAAAATCTGATTCACTGATAGCTTCAAAGGTGTTTATTAAATTATTTTCCATTTTGTATTTTTTTAGCGTTAACTTAATCTATAAAATTAAAGGATACACTAAAAAAATAATTATAGAATTAGGAGTAATAATTACAAAATTAATAGGTTTGTAAAAAGTAAAGAATTTAAAAGAATATGGATTTAACCTGGAGCGAATTTGAAAAAGTCGACATGCGTGTTGGAACTATAGTTGAAGTAAGTGATTTTCCAGAAGCAAGAAAACCTGCTTATCAGCTTACGATTGATTTTGGAACAGAAATAGGTGTCCGAAAATCTTCGGCACAAATTACCAGACGTTATTCAAAAGAAGATTTATTAAACAGACAAATTGTAGCCGTTGTTAATTTTCCTAAAAAGCAAATAGGTAAATTCATGAGCGAATGTCTGGTCCTTGGCGCCGTAGGCCAAGAGGGAGACGTTATTTTATTAGCTCCCGATTTTAAAATAGAAAACGGATTACGAATAGGTTAGTTTTACTATTCAGTCACAGTTTTCAGTTATAGTTAAATACTGAAAACTGTGACTGAAAACTAAGAAATTTTCTCGATCAATTGTTCTAAAATCAATTGTCCTTCTTCCCAATATTTTAAATCAGAATCAGAGTTGATGTGTCCTTTTTGTCCCACATTTACAAAATCGCTTCCCCATTTTTCGGCAAAATATTCTTTTCTTTCAAAAGAAGCGTAAGGATCATTTTCGCTGGCCACAACAATTGATGGAAAAGGTAATTTTATAGTTGGCATTGGAGAAAAGTTTCTAACGCTTTCCGGAGTATGCTGAGGCGAATCTACATCTGCAGGAGCTACCAATAAAGCACCAACTATATTTTTGTTATTATTTGAAGCTGCCCAATGCAGAACCAAAGAAACCGCCAAACTGTGTGCTACAAGAATAGTCGGACTGTTTAGCTTAGAAATTTCTTCGTTTAGTTTTTCGATCCATTCTTCACGAATAGGTTCATCCCAATTGTCCTGAACAATTCGATTGGAGTTTTTAAATTTTTCATGCCAAAAGGTTTGCCAATGTTTTTCGCCTGAGTTTCCCAGTCCTGGTAATATTAATAAATTTGTTTCCATTGCCGTGGATTTTTTTAGAGATTATTTTTATTGGTATCTGAATCGTAATATTTAATGTTGGATTTCGTTTATAACTTTTAGAAACAGAAGTTTAAATATATAAAAAAAGTCCAAAATGCAGGACATGTTGGACTCGTACTTTTTAAAAAGTTATTTTGAACTAAATATCGTCAAAATCAATATCGGTAAAGCTGGTTCTTTGTCCCTCAGGTTTATCGGAACCGTATTCTTTTTTAAAATCTCTTTGATGTCTTTCAGAAATTACTTCTTCGCCTTTGTGGTTCAGGACATATGAAGTCATTTCTTCTAATATTTCTGCAAAAGAACTAAAATCTTCTTTGTATAAGTAAATTTTGTGTTTTTTAAAATGAAAAGAGCCGTCTTCTTCAGTGAATTTTTTACTTTCGGTAATTGTAATATAATAATCGTCAGCTTTGGTTGCTCTCACATCAAAGAAATAAGTTCTTCTTCCTGCTCGTAATACTTTAGAAAAAATCTCTTCTTTTTCTAACATGTCGTTTTCTCTCATAATACGTTCTATCATTTTGGAATTAATAGTACTCAAAAATCATAAAAATTTATTGATTACACAACAATTAAAGTAATTCTTTTTCCGAAAGTTGTTTTAAATATAACGACGAATAATAACCGTCCTGATTTATTAATTGATTATGAGAGCCTTGTTGGATGATTCGGCCATCCTCTAAAATGATTATTTTATCTGCATTTTTTGCAGAAGAAACCCGATGGCTGACAATTATTGTAGTTTTATCTTTACAGATTTTAAACAAATTATTTAAAATTGCTTCTTCTGTTTCTGTATCTACCGCAGACAGGCAATCATCAAAAAGTAAAATCGCCGGGTTTTTAATAATCGCTCTTGCAATTGAGACACGTTGCTTTTGCCCGCCCGAAAGAGTGATTCCGCGTTCTCCCAAAATAGTATCGTATTGTTTGTTGAAAGTGATAATATTATCATGGACAACAGCATTTTTAGCGGCTTCAATTACTTCTTCATCAGTAGCATTCTGATTGCCAAATTTGATATTGTTTTTAATAGTATCCGAAAACAAAAAGGCATCCTGAGGAACAATTCCGATATTATTTCTCAAGTCATTTAAGTTTAAAGTACTTATTTCATTTTCATCGATTGTAATTTTTCCTTCGGTAACATCATACAAGCGTGAAATGAGAGATAAAATTGTAGACTTTCCGGAACCTGTTTTTCCTAAAATAGCTAAAGTTTCTCCTTTTTTTACTGTAAAAGTGACATTTTTTAAAGCTTCAATATTAGTATCTTCATAAGTATAACTTACATTTTCAAAAGAAATTGTTCCGTTAATATCTGATGAATTCTCATTGTTATTTTTGATTTCGGGTTCAATTTTCAAAAATTCATTCAGACGTTTTTGAGAAGCTTCTGCCTCCTGAACCATCGAAGAAACCCATCCTAATGACGCGACCGGCCAGGTTAGCATATTTACATATAAAATAAACTCGGCAATGGTTCCTATATTCGGAATCGTTCCGTTGATATACATTACACCTCCAAAATAAATCACTACTAAATTACTGATTCCGATAAGAGCAATCATTAAAGGTCCGAACAGCGATTGAACTTTAGCCAAATCCAAACTTTTGCTTTTGCTTTCATCGGCAAGGGCCACCATATTATTTTGATGTTGATTTTCTAAAGAATAAGCTTTAATTACACGGATTCCTGAAAATATTTCTTGTGAAAAACTGGAAACTTTAGATAAATATTGTTGGAAAGTAGTACTTCGTTTATTGATTTCTGAACTTAGCTTAAAAATGCAATACGAAAGAACCGGTAATGGGAGGATTGTATATAAAGTCAATAAAGGAGAGACATTATACATATACAGAATAACAATCGCAAAACGGATAAAGGTGTTTATCGTATACATTACAGCGGGACCTACGTACATACGAACTTTAGAAATGTCTTCGCTGATTCGGTTCATTAAATCTCCAGTTCTGTTTTGCTTGTAGAAATTTTGAGAGAGATTTTCATATTGTTTAAAGACTTCATTTTTTAAGTCAAATTCAACATGACGCGACATTACAATTAAAGTCTGACGCATTAAGAAAGTTAGAAAACCTGCAACAATTGTAGTAGCTATGATTAGCAGTACGTTATGAATTAAATCCTGACGATAAGATGCTATAATTACCTGAGATACCTGATCGGATTTTGGCAGTTTATCAAACTTTTCAATCGCATTTAAGGATTTACTAATAAGCTTTGGAGTAAATAAAGAAAAAATTTGTGCGATTATGGTGATTAAAATACCTAAGGAAAAACTGTATTTATATTTGATGAAATATTTATTTAAATAGCGTAATTCTTTCATTTTTATAATATATTCTATGTCAGATTTGACAAATTCTGTAAACTATTCTTAATATAATAATATAGAATTAGTATATTTCGCAACACTATTTATTTATTACATTATCATTATTAGGTTAAAAAATTAGCACATATGTATTTTTTGTTTAAGTTTGAGATATCTTATTGATGAATTCGTAATTTTAACAAATAAATAGTAGCGCTATGGATGCAACTTTCACAACTGGAAAGGAATTTCAAAAAATGGATCCTGTTTTTGGTCAGTTATCTTTTGACGATCACGAACAAATTGTATTTTGCAATGACAAAGATACAGGTTTAAAAGCAATTATTGGTATTCATAATTCAGTTATGGGGCCGGCTTTAGGAGGTACCAGAATGTGGAATTATAATACTGAATGGGAAGCTTTAAATGATGTTTTGCGTCTTTCAAGAGGAATGACTTATAAAGCTGCAATTACCGGACTGAATATTGGTGGAGGGAAAGCGGTAATTATTGGTGATGCCAAAACGCAAAAAACACCTGAACTAATGCGTAAGTTTGGTGAATTTGTTCATTCATTGAGCGGAAGATATATTACTGCGGAAGATGTTGGAATGGAGACTAAGGACATGGACATTGTCAGGGATGTAACGCCTTATGTTACCGGAATCTCTGAAGAAAGAGGCGGGTCCGGAAATCCTTCGCCTGTAACTGCATACGGTGTCTATTTAGGAATGAAAGCGGCTGCAAAAAGTCAGTTTGGTTCTGATGTTTTAGAAGGTAAAAAAGTTTTGGTTCAGGGAATTGGACACGTGGGTGAAACTTTGGTTGAATATTTGACTAAAGAAGGAGCACAGGTCACTATTACTGACATTAACGAAGAAAAATTATATCAGGTAGCTTCAAAATATAATGCAACAATTTATACCGGAGAAGATTTATATACTGCCGATGTTGATATCTACGCACCATGTGCTATGGGGGCAACGATTAATGATAATACAGTAAACAAAATTAAGGCTAAAGTTATTGCCGGTGCTGCCAACAATCAGTTAGCTGATGAAAATGTTCACGGAGCAAGATTACAGGAAAGAGGGATTTTATATGCACCTGATTTCCTGATTAATGCTGGCGGAATTATTAATGTTTATGCTGAATTAGAGCATTATGGCAAAGCAGAAATCATGAGTAAAACCGAGAATATCTATAACACTACTTTAGAAATTATCGATTATGCTGTGAAAAACGGAATTACTACGCATAAAGCAGCACTTACAATTGCTCAAAACCGTATTGATTTGAGAAAAATTGAAAACGCCGCGAGGAAATAATTTTTTAGTTTACAGTTTACAGTCTCAGTATTCGGTCACAGTTTCGCAAATGAAAACTGAGGCTGAAAACTGAGACTTTTTTGAATCTGAAAACTGAGACTGATCACTGCGACTGATTTTTTGTTCGAAAATTAATTGGTTTAAATTTTAATATCAGGCGTTAAATACTTATTTTTGCACCCTAATTTTTAAATGTTCTTACAAGGTGGTAAATAGAAGACACTTACGCGTTAAAGTCATGCAATCCATTTATGCAATGCATCAAAGTGGTTCTGATAATTTGGAAAAAGAAGAGAAATTTCTTTTTTACAGTATTGACAATATTCAGGATTTATATCTTATCATGCTTTCTTCATTGATTGAAATTTGCAAAAAAGAATCGGTTTTTTTACATCTTTCAAGCAAAAAACATCTTGCAACTGCTGCAGAACGTAATCCGAATGAAAAATTTATCAAGAACAAAATTTTTCAACTACTTGCCGAAAGCAACTCACTTAGTATCGCTTTAGAAAATCGTAAAATCAATAACTGGACATTGAATGATGACTATATTTTGTTGCTTTTGAATGATATTAAATCAAGTGAATTGTATGCAAAATACATGAGCAATTCGACTAATACTTTTGAAGAAGACAAACAATTTGTAATTGATTTGTTTACTGATGTTATTGTTCCAAATGATAAATTATACGAATATCTGGAAGATGATAAATTAACATGGGTTGATGATATTCCTGTTGTAAATACTCATATTATTAAGCAATTTAAAGCAATCAAAACCGAAAATCCGGATGATTTCAGAGTGCCGAAATTGTACAAAGATGTTGAAGATAAGGATTTTGCAAAAGATTTATTCAGAAGAACTGTTTTAAATGAATCTATTTTTGCAAAAGAATATGATGATAAAACACCAAATTGGGACAGCGACCGTATTGCAGAAATTGATACGATTATTTTAAAAATGGCTATTTGCGAGTTTTTAAAATTCCCTTCAATTCCGGTAAAAGTAACTCTTAACGAATATTTAGAAATTGCAAAAGAGTATTCTACGCCAAAAAGCAGTATTTTTATCAACGGAATTTTAGATAATCTGGTTAAAGAACTGGAAGCCAACAAAAAGATGATTAAGGTTGGAAGAGGTTTGATGTAATGAGAATAAATTTAAAAATAATAAACATAAATCCTAAACAATAAAAAAACAAAAATTATGCAAGATGTAATGAAATTTGCTCCTTATTTACTAATGTTTGGAGTTCTTTATTTCTTTATGATTATGCCAGCTCAAAAAAAGGCAAAAAGAGAGAAAGAGTTTGCTCAAAGCTTAAAAGCAGGAGATAAGATAATCACTATTGGTGGTATTCATGGAAAAGTTACTGAAATTTCTGAAGCTACTTTAGTTATAGAAACAATGTCAGGAAAATTAAAAATAGACAGATCTGCTATTTCTCTAGACAAGACTGCTGCTTTGAATAAAAAAGCATAAGTTTTTTTAAATTTCAAGAAAAATATAAATCCCAAACCCCAACGTAATGATTGGAGTTTGGGATTTTTTATGTCTGTAATCTTGTCATTTCGACTGAAAGGAGAAATCACACAAGAAATTCCTCAAAGAAAATCTTTGTCGATCACCTATTGTGTGATTTCTCCTTTCAGTCGAAATGACAAAAAAATGGGTAAAAAAATCTTTGTCAAAGTTTTAAACTTTGACAAGATTGGAATTTCTAAACTCTACCTATATTTATCATTCAGTCCAACGTTCTCCAAAATCATCGGAATAATTTTCTCAATCCGGGATAATTTAGTTTTCTCTTGCTTGGCCGTTTCAATATATTCTAAGAACTCATATTGTTTATAAGGAGAGAATTTCTGAAAAGCTTCCGCTAAAGCCGGGTTCTGACTCATTTCCTTTTCCAGCAATTCAGAAATAATAGCTTCTTTCTTTGCCGGTTTGATAATCTTTCCTTGCTTTTCGTTTTCAATAGCTTCCAGAATATAGTCTAAAACCTCTTTTTCATTCACTTCTTCTTTTGAGGTAAATCGCCACTGACGCAAAGATTTTGTTTTATCTTCCTGAGCATTAATGAGCTTCTTTTTATCATCTTTCAGGAAAACTCCGTTAAAAAACCAAATCGCAAAATAATCTTTAAAACCGCCAAGGCCAATAATATTTTTCTTTTCATAAACAAAAACAGGACCACCCCATTTTGTGGTTTCAATAAGTTCGGTTTTATCAATAATAGATTTGAGAAGGAGTAGTTCTTCTTCCCATTTATTACTGTGTTTCCAAACGCTATTTGAAGTTGGTTCCACTATTTTTTTGTTTTAGATTTTTCAGTTACATCAAAAATTCCCGGAATAGCAGTTAATTCAGCAATTTTCACAATTACGTCAGTTGCTTTTTGAATGCTTTCTGCCGGAACATATTCATATTTGCCGTGAAAGTTATGACCACCTGCAAAAATATTCGGACAAGGTAATCCCATGTATGATAATTGCGACCCGTCTGTACCGCCTCGAATAGGTTTTATGATGGGTTTTATATTTAATTCTCTCATTGCTTTTTCGGCAATATCAACAATGTGTTTTACAGGAAGTACTTTTTCTTTCATGTTGTAATACTGATCTTTAACTTCAGCAATTACAATATCTTCACCAAATTGTTTAGCGAATTTTCTATTGATTTTCTTGGCAATTTTTCCAATTAAATCTTTACGTTTTTCAAATTTAACCTTGTTGTGATCTCTGATAATAAGCTCTAAAACAGTTTCTTCAATACTTCCTGTTAAATGATGAACATGAAAAAAACCTTCGTAACCTCTAGTTTCCTGCGGAGTTTCTTTTTTTGGAAGTTCGTTGATGAAATCATTTGCAATCAGCATCGAATTGATCATTTTTCCTTTGGCATAACCAGGATGAACACTTTTACCTTTGAAAGTAATTTTAGCTCCTGCAGCATTAAAATTTTCATATTCTAATTCGCCAATCTGGCTTCCGTCCATAGTATAAGCCCATTGCGCACCAAATTTCTCTACATCAAAATGATGAGCACCACGACCAATTTCTTCATCCGGGGTAAAACCAATTCGGATTTTTCCATGTTTGATTTCCGGATGCTGAACTAAATATTCCATTGCTGAAACAATTTCCGTGATTCCTGCTTTATCATCGGCACCTAACAAAGTAGTTCCGTCTGTAGTGATAATAGTTTGACCTTTATATTGTAATAAATCTTTGAAGTAATTTGGAGATAAAATGATGTTTTTCTCCGCATTCAGAACAATATCTTTTCCGTCATAATTTTCAATAATCTGAGGTTTTACATTGGCCCCGCTAAAATCGGGAGAAGTATCAAAATGAGATACAAAACCAATTACAGGCACTTCGTGATCAACATTACTTGGTAAAGTAGCCATGATGTAAGCTTTGTCATCTATAGTAACATCTTCTAAGCCAATAGTTTTTAGTTCTTCTACTAATTTATTGGCCAGATTCCATTGTTTCTCTGTGCTTGGTGTTGTTTGCGAATTTGGGTCTGATTCTGTATCAATCGTTACATAACTGATAAAACGATCTATAATATGTTGCATTTGTTTGTTTTTTTAGCAAAGATAAACAATTATTCAGGCGGTTGATAAATGTAAATTATTGGTACTGCAAAAATGAAAAAAATGAAAGTTTGCCACGAATTCCACAAATTAGCACGAATCAATTTAAATTTAAAAATGGAATTTTTAAGTTTATTAGGACTCAATTTTTTATTAGTGAAAATTAGTGAAATTCGTGGCAAACTATTTTGATGGTTTATTGTACACATCTAAAACCAATATGGTTTGCTGGAGACTGATAATCGCCTTTTCCTCTTGTACCTACCATATAGCGTGTACAATATTGATCTGTACATAAAAATGACCCTCCACGCTGCACCTTTTTTGGTAAACCTGGTTCTGTGGGATCGTATGATGAGTCCGGGCCTTTAGGATTTCGGGCTATTTCACCATTTTGACTTAAAGTTGAATAATAATCTGCTGTATACCAATCATTTGTCCATTCCCAAACATTTCCTCCAACATCATATAATCCATATCCATTTGGTGCGAATTTGGCTGTTGGAGCTATGCCTATATAGCCATCTTCACCCGTATCTCCTTTTTCCATAGGAAAGTGGCCCTGATAAATATTGGCCTGAAATTTTCCTTTTGGTTTTAATGTATTTCCCCATGCATAAAGTTCTCCTGTTTTTCCACCACGGGCTGCAAATTCCCATTGGGCTTCAGTAGGCAATCTTTTCCCAGCCCATTTTGCGTAAGCTGCAGCGTCTTCATATGAAACCTGAACGACAGGATATTTTTCTTTTCCTTTTATTGAGCTCATTGGCCCTTCAGGATGTCTCCAGTCTGCACCTCCAACATAGCTCCACCATTGCATGTAATTGTTTAAATCTACTTTTGCAGGAGTAGGAGTAAAAACTGCTGATCCGGCAATCAGATTCTCTACAGGAACATTAGGATATTCTTCAATAGTTGGTTTTTTTTCGGCTAATGTTATATAACCTGTGGCTTTTACAAAAGCTTCAAATTGTTCATTCGTAACTTCTGTTTTATCCATATAATAGCCATCAACATACACACGGTGAATTGGTGCTGCGTCTTTTGTAACTCCTTTTATACTGCATAAGCTTTCATCTTCTACATTACTCCCCATTGAAAATTCTCCACCAGGAATCCAAACCATTCCTTTTGGTGTTTTGTTAATTGGAGGTGTGTTTTTATTTTCTATTGTTGGTTTGAATTGTGATTCTCCGGAAGTCTTAGCTGTTTCTGTACAATCCATTGCTTCTGGTTTATCTTTTGCTGTATCAGGTTTTGTAAAACCATAGGTAATTGCAAGGACAGATATTGCCAATATTGCAAAAATCCAATACGTTTTATTTTTCATTGTAAACAGATTTAATTGAAAGTAATTGTCAATGGCAAAATTAAGTTAAAACAAAAAAATAACCCTATAAAATTCTATTTATTTTATAGGGTTAGTCAAATTAAATTGTTTTTGTTTATTTATCTTCCTCAACAAGAACAACTTCGTATTTATCTTTGCCGTCAACCTGAACGGGCTGGTAGTAAGTTTCTCCAAATTTTATGTATTTTACATCTCCAATTGTAACTTCTTCACCACCTTCGGGAAGACTATCAACCAAAGTTCCTGCAGTTGGTGCAACTACTCTATATGAGTTTCCGTCTTTTTCATAATAAGTACCGCCGTAATAATAATTGTTTACTGTACCGGTATAGACTGTTTGAGCTCCATCAGGGATATTATTTACAATTCCTCCAACAGGGGCAGGTACTGCTTCATAACCACCATTGTACGGTGCATACCAGACGCCCTGATCGTAATGATATGGCGTGCTTTGTACGTTAACTACAATTGCCGTAACAGCCAGAGTTGTTGCAAAAAATCCCCATGGGTGCCAAACCGGTCCCCAGTAATAAGGTCTGTATGGATGATAATAATACGGATGGTACACATAATATCTATAACCGCTATATCTGTAAGCCGGACGCGCATAGACCACAGTATTTCTTCTTACAATTGTATTGCGGTTGTTGCGAATACGAACATTGTTATTTACATTAATGGTAACGTTGTTTTGGCTTCTATTTACAGTACTCCTGCGAATGTTTGTGTTTTTATTTCCAGTTTTATTATTTCTGTCAGGTGTAAAAGCAGCTCTGTTGTTAGTGAATTTTTTATCTCTAATTTTTGATGTAGGGGGATTTGATGGCATTGTTGCCCTATTGCCATTAACAGGTCTGTTAATTGTTGAAATTTTGTCGTTTACAGATGGTCTGGAAGCTGCAGACCTTGTATTGGTTGAAGGTCTTGATTTTACTTGTGGCCTTGCTTGTGTTGGTCTTTCGGTTCTTTGTGTTCTGTTATTCTCGCGCCGTTGTGCGAAGCCATCTGTTGAAATCAGAAAAAATGATCCTATCATACCTGTCAGAATCATCTTTTTAAGGGAGTTTAGAGTGGTTTTCATTTTTTATTGTATTTATTGTTTATATGGGTTAGATAAACAAAAGTGATTTTGGTTTAAAATTCCTTATGAAACTGATTGTTCTTTTTTGAACGGAGTAAGTAATTATAAATCCAGGCTCAGAAGGAACAAGGTAGTTTTTTTGTTTTTCTAACTGTTTGTTTTAAAGTAAATTATATCTAATATACTCATTATATTTTCAATTTTATTGAAAACAGTGTTCTAAATTTTGCCGCTTGTATTAAGCTATAAAATTTGTTTTCTGTAAAAAAGAGGCATTTTCAAGTATTATAATTAAATTTGCAACCAAAAAAATAACAACAATTCCCTATGTATAAATTGATAATTCGTCCGATACTTTTTTGTTTTGATCCAGAAGAAGTACATTATTTTACTTTTTCATTCGTTAAATTCATTTCAAAAATACCGGGAGTTTCATCAATAATCAAATCAATTTACGAGGTAAAAGATACTCGCTTAGAACGAGAAGTTTTCGGGATTAAATTTAAAAACCTGGTAGGATTGGCTGCAGGATTTGACAAAGATGCCAAATTATACAAAGAGCTTTCTGATTTCGGATTTGGTTTTATAGAAATAGGGACCGTTACACCCGTTGGACAGGAAGGAAATCCTAAAAAACGTTTGTTTAGATTAAAAGAAGATCAGGCGATTATTAACCGAATGGGGTTTAATAATGGCGGTGTCCTGGAAGCAGTAGAGCGCTTAAAAAAGAATTCAGGTGTTTTAATTGGAGGAAATATTGGAAAAAACAAAGTGACTCCAAACGAAAATGCTGTAGACGATTACATTATTTGTTTTGATGCATTGTTTGACCATGTAGATTATTTTGTGGTGAATGTAAGTTCTCCAAATACACCAAATTTAAGAGCATTACAGGATAAAGAACCTCTAACAGCTTTGCTTCAGACATTACAAGACAGAAATGTGGAAAAGCAAAAAACAAGTGCCCAGAAAATAAAACCAATTCTTTTAAAAATTGCTCCGGACTTAACAGATGAACAATTATTGGATATTATTGATATTGTAAAAACTACGCAGATTGCGGGTGTAATTGCAACAAATACTACGATTTCAAGAGATGGGTTACAATCTCAAAATCAATCTGAAATGGGAGGTTTGTCAGGAAAACCATTAACAAAACGGTCTACTGAAGTTATTCGTTTTCTTTCTGAAAAAAGCAATAAAGCATTTCCTATTATTGGAGTAGGAGGAATACATTCAGCGGATGATGCTATAGAAAAACTTAATGCAGGAGCAAGTTTAGTGCAGTTATATACCGGTTTTATTTACGAAGGACCGGCTTTGATAAAAGCTATAAACAAAAAGGTTCTAAAGCAGTTGTAAAAGTAAAGCCTGCACGATTAATCCCGTGAGGATGGCAGTTCCAAAACTTATTAAAGTACCAATTAAAACATATTCGGTAAGTTTTCTGTCTTTGGCTTCTTTTAAATCTCCAAATCTAAAAATTGATTTAGCAGCCAACAGAAATCCGATTGCTTCAAAGTGTCCTGTCAGAATAAAACCGAAAACAAATAATCGTTCTAATATGCCAATATAATTCCCTGCGCTCGCAAGTGAATTATCAATATGGCTGTTTGATTCTTCAGGACTCCAAATCGAAATAATCGTTTTAATGAAAATTGAAGTTGGTTTTGTTATAAATAAAAGCCCGGTTATCAATATCCAAAACTGATTACCAAACCAAAGGAGCTCTATCGTTTTATTTTTATATAGAAATACAATCCCGATTAAAATTAAGATATGTGCAATTTGATCTACAACAAACCAAGTGCGTTTTGTTGTGCTTTTTTGAAAATTTAATTTGATTAAATCAATAACCCCATGGGTTACAGCAATTAGAATTGCATAAGGTATAAACTGAATTTCTCCAGTCAAAAGTGCTGCTAAAATTCCGTGCAAAAGAATATGAAGGTATAAATAAATGCTTTTATGTTTTTTAGCTTCCTTATCGGCTACCCATGAGTTTGGCTGCCATATAAAATCGCCCAGTAAATGTGCTAAAAGTAGTTTTATAAATAAAATCATGATGTTGTAAGTTGTTTTATCTGTGATCTGAAATAACGTTCTAAATTCATAACCAAATCAAATTGGGCGCGTTTTTGTCTTCGGCTTACTGCTGCCTGATTGATGCCTAGTTTTTGCCCTAATTCTTCTTGTGACAAAGTTGGGTTTTCTATTGCAATAGCTACAAATTCAGCAGATTGTACAAGCCAATTGTCCATAAAAGTCAAAGCTAACTGAATCATCAGGTTCATCCTTTCATCTATTAATCCATCGCCCGTTCTCATGGCTAAAGTTACTTTTTGTTTTTTTAAAGTCTCAAAAAGTTCTCCGGAATTTATAAAAGCGGAGCCATAGCTTTCGGATATTTTTTCGCCATTATGCGTTTTATCTCCAAAACCAATACTCATTCGGGCATCTAATTTTATGGCTCTTAACTGTGCTTTTATTAAAATAGCAGACAATAAAGCCTCTTCGGGATTTGTTATTTCGATTTGAAATTCATCGCCTCTGTAAACCTCCCACTGACTTGGTGTTTCTCCAAATGGAGATAAGATTTTTTTTAAATCTTCTACCCAATCTTTAGATTTTTGCTGTCTTGAGTCAATTATGTCGCCTGTAATTACACTAGTCATAGATTCAAATATAATTAAAAATAAATAAACTTACTATTACAAATATACGTAATATTTTTAATTATTACGCTTTTATGTAATAATTTTAATTATTACCTTATTTGGTAATGTTTTTTAATATTACAATATTGCGTAATAGTAAAATTTAAAGAAAATTATAACTTTTATTTCTTTAAAAAAGAAACTAACTTAGCCTTTACAAAAGAATAAGCTTTGAATAAAGAAATCAAAATTATCGAATGTCCCCGCGATGCCATGCAAGGTATCAAAACCTTTATTCCAACAAAAAATAAGGTTACCTATATCCAGGCTTTGCTTAGAGTAGGCTTTGATACAATTGATTTTGGAAGTTTTGTGTCGCCAAAAGCTATTCCACAAATGCAGGACACGGCAGAGGTATTGGCACAGCTTGATCTTTCTCAGACGACAAGTAAATTATTGGCAATTATTGCTAATACGCAGGGTGCAGCGTTGGCTTCAGAGTATAAAGCCATTCAATATTTAGGATTTCCTTTTTCTATATCTGAGAATTTTCAAATGCGGAATACCCATAAAACCATTGCAGAATCTTTAATTTCCCTCCAAGAAATTCTCGAAATCGCTGATAAAAAAAATAAAGAAGTGGTAACCTATCTTTCTATGGGTTTCGGAAATCCGTATGGAGATCCCTGGAATGTTGAAATCGTAAGCCAATGGACAGAAAAATTGGCAGGAATGGGCGTGAAGATCTTATCACTTTCTGATACAGTGGGAAGTTCAACACCAGAAGTTATTACCTATCTTTTTTCAAATTTAATTCCTAAATACCCTCAAATCGAATTTGGCGCGCATCTGCATACGACGCCAGACAGCTGGTTCGAAAAAATAGATGCTGCCCACAAAGCAGGCTGTGCCCGTTTTGATGGCGCCATACAAGGTTTTGGAGGCTGTCCAATGGCAACTGATAAGTTAACCGGTAATATGCCTACAGAAAAACTGATCTCCTATTTTACTGCAAATAAAAAGAATACAGGCTTAAATACATTAAGTTTTGAAAGTGCTTATAATGAGGCTTCTAAATTATTTAGGAAATTTCTTTAAAAAGTTGTAACTTTACTATTGTGAGCAATAAGCTGTTGTTAAAGTGCGTTGTTTCAGTAAGTTGTAAACTTTTTATTTATGAAACTGTCAAGTATAAACAACATTCCAAAATTTTTGCTTTTAGCATTTTTGAGCTTTTCATGTTCAAGCGATTTGGATTTTAATCAGGTTGATGATCTCAAATTAGAACCTGTTTTTGTGGCTAACCTCACTTATTTTGATGTTCCGGCAAATGCTTTTGTTGATAACGGAAATGAGCAAAGTGTTATTTTTGATGCTCAGGATTTTAATCCGTTTAAAAATTCTATACTGAGAGACGATTTGGTAAAGACCGAATTTGATTTTGAGATAACAAATACCATTACACGAGCCTATAGAATTGATTTAAATCTTATTAATAAGAATAATCAAAATATTGAAACGCTGACTTTTAATGTTCCGGCTTATTCTGGAACTGCCAACATCCATAATTTTTCCGAGGTTTTTGAAAATCAAAGATTAGTGCTGCTTAAAACTACTGCTAAAATAAGTTTCGCAATAACAATGGCACCAGGCCCGCCATTGACAGAAACCAGTCCAGGAAACCTAAAACTTCGTTCGGGTGCAACGTTATATTTAGAAATAGAAGATTTGAAATGAAAATAATATATCTGAGCATATTAGTATTTATTCATGTCATCTGTTTTTCGCAAAACAAGCAAATCTTGTATAACTTTACGTCGATTCCACAATCATTACTGGTAAATCCGGGTGCCGATGTTTCGTATAAATATTATTTCGGAGTGCCTTTGTTATCGGGAATCTCAGCAAAAGTAAGCTCAAATAGTTTTTCAGCCTATGATTTATTTGCTGATAACGGAGTTGATTTTAATGATAAAGTTCGAAATATCATTAATAAATCTTCCAATAAAGACAAGGTTTATGCAAACCAGCAGCTCGAATTATTTTCAGGAGGATTCAGGGTTGGCGGCGAAGAAAGTACCTCTTATTTTTCATTTGGAGTTTATCAGGAATTCGATTTTTTAATGTACGTGCCAAAGGATCCTGCTATTTTGGCATTAGACGGAAATCGTGATTATATAGGCAAATCATTCAATTTGGGCGATATAAATCTGCGTGCCGAAGTGCTTTCAGTATTACATATTGGATTCCATAAAAAACTGAATGAAAAATTTGTTTTTGGCGGGCGTGTCAAGTTATATTCAAGCGGTGCAAATGCTACTTCGACTAAAAATTCAGGATTTATTTTTACCGCAAACGGGACAGCAGATACGAATATTTATAATCAGGTTATTTCTTCGGATCTAGAACTTAGAACCTCTGGAATTGCTGCTTTTACAAGGGATGAATATGATGGAAGTATTCCTGAGGATATTATTCATAACACCTTTTTTAACGGAAGCCTCGGTTTGGGCATTGATGCCGGATTTACATACTATTTCCAAAAAAACTTTCAATTTACGGCAAGTATCATTGATCTTGGTTTTATCAGACAATCAAAAGATATAGAAACATATACTTACAAAGGGCGTTACGAATATAACGGTGTAAACCCAAATTTCGGCTCAGTAAATGAACCGGAAAATGTTTTTGATGATTTCGCAAAAGCGATTCCTCGTGATACACTCCACAATAAATACACAACCTGGAGGCCTGTGAAATTCAATGCTTCTATTCAGTATTCATTTGGAGAATCGAGATTTGATGATGGTGAATGCAGTTGCAAAACACCAAGTAAACGTCTGTATGTAAATGCAATTGGAGCCCAATTATTTGCTATGACAATGCCAAAAAGTCCATTTGTGGCTTTTACGGCTTTTTACCAACGTCGTGTTTTCAGAAAATTAGAGATCAAAACTACTTATACAGTAGATTCCTTTTCTTATAAAAATATCGGTTTGGGACTTTCAGGAACTCTCGGAAAATTTAATATGTATGTTCTTGCTGATAATATTTTAGAATATAAAGACGTTTCCAAAGCTAATAGTCTGGCATTTCAATTTGGGATGAATTATATTTTTGACGATTCAGAATAATAATTTTTTCAGGAGCTATTCCGGCTGTCCATTGCAAGTGCTCCGGCAAAACCACTTTTTTCTAAAGGTTAAAAAGAGCTTCCGCTGGTCGCTTTTTAAACCTGAGAAAAAAAGGTTGTTTTACTTTTCGCAGCTTTCCATTTCCATCCGGGCTAGGACATAAGGTAACGATTTCGTTATCGGTTCATAAAAAATCTAAATAGGTTAGTACACAAGTTTCCAATTTATTCACTATATTTGCACGCAATTCAACTAGAAATTGCAACATGATAGCACACAACTCCAAGATTATCGGCGAAGGTTTAACTTACGATGATGTATTATTAGTACCTAACTACTCGAATGTGCTTCCTCGCGAAGTGAGTATCAAATCAAAATTTTCAAGAAATATAACACTAAACGTTCCAATCGTATCTGCTGCTATGGATACAGTTACCGAAAGCGCAATGGCAATCGCTATGGCACAAGAAGGAGGAATAGGTGTTTTACATAAAAATATGACTATCGAGCAGCAGGCTGCAAAAGTTAGAAAAGTAAAACGTGCAGAAGCCGGAATGATTATCGATCCGGTAACTTTACCAATGAATTCTACAATTGCAGATGCTAAAAACGCAATGAAAGAATTCGGAATTGGCGGAATTCCAATCGTAGACGAAAATAAAATCTTAAAAGGTATCGTAACAAACCGTGATTTACGTTTCGAGAAAAATGGAGCAAGATCAATTGTTGAGGTAATGACAAGTACAAACTTGGTTACTGTTGCAGAAGGTACTTCATTAGAGCAGGCAGAAGTAGTTTTGCAAGGTCACAAAATCGAAAAATTACCAGTTGTAAATGATAAATACGAATTAGTTGGTTTAATTACTTTCAGGGATATTACTAAACTAACTCAAAAACCAATCGCAAACAAAGATGCTTTCGGGCGTTTAAGAGTTGCTGCTGCAATTGGAGTTACAGGTGATGCTGTCGAAAGAGCCGCTGCATTAGTAGCTGCAGGTGTAGATGCTATTATTATCGATACTGCTCACGGGCATACAGAAGGTGTAGTCAATACATTAAAAGAAATTAAAACAAAATTCCCAAATATAGATGTAATTGTTGGAAACATTGCAACCCCGGAAGCTGCTAAATATTTAGTAGCAAACGGTGCTGACGGTGTAAAAGTAGGAATCGGTCCTGGTTCTATCTGTACAACCCGTATCGTTGCAGGTGTTGGTTTTCCTCAGTTTTCTGCAGTTCTTGAAGTAGCTGCAGCTATAAAAGGAACCGGAGTTCCGGTAATTGCTGATGGTGGAATTCGTTATACAGGAGATATTCCTAAAGCAATCGCTGCAGGGGCTGACTGTGTAATGTTAGGATCGTTATTAGCAGGAACAAAAGAATCACCGGGAGAAACTATTATCTTCGAAGGAAGAAAATTCAAATCATACCGCGGAATGGGTTCTGTTGAAGCAATGCAAACAGGTTCAAAAGACCGTTACTTTCAGGATGTTGAAGACGATGTTAAAAAATTAGTACCGGAAGGAATCGTTGGTCGTGTTCCTTACAAAGGAGAATTAAACGAAAGTATGCTGCAGTTCATCGGAGGTCTTCGTGCCGGAATGGGATACTGTGGATCAAAAGATATTCCGACTTTACAAGAATCAGGACGTTTTGTTCGTATCACTTCAAGCGGAATCACAGAAAGCCACCCGCATAATGTTACGATTACTAAAGAAGCTCCAAATTATTCAAGATAATTGTTTAAGTTTTCATTATAAAACAAAGAAGGCGTAAGATTTAATTCTTACGCCTTCTTTGTTTTTAATTTATAATAGAAATACCATTATTTAATTCATCAATAATATTTTGATTCTGCTCGATTGCTTCAGCCTGAGCACCATACTGCATTTGTATAGAACCGCCTTTTCCGTTGTATATAAAACCTTGATATTTGTATAAAAAATCCTTGTAATCTAATTCACATTCAAAATAATTCACAGTCAGATCATTAATTTTCTTTTTATAGATTTTAAGATTTTTAATTTTACCAAACTCTTTGTATTCATCCTCAATTGTTGATTTTAGCTTTTTATCGGATATAAAATAATCATATTCAATAAAATAGGCATTTACTAAATTGTATTTATCATTAAATTGAACATCCCAGTCAGTTGATTCAGTAAGAATCCAATTTTCAGGAGCATATTTTATTTGATAAATTCCTTTTCGGCTGGTGTAGGTTTCTACTTTTGAGTTATCATTGGTTTGTCCTGTCATGCAAAAACAAGACAGAAGAAACAACAGAATTAATTTTTTCGACATTTATTTATGTTTTTTCAGTTTTATTCCTTTTTCGGATTAGAGATATTTAGAACGAAAATAATAAATTAAAACTGACTTGTTTTAAAATCATATTAACTTTCTTTAAAAAGTTTAGTCATTCTGTTTAGTTCTTCTGTAAATTTCAATTGTCAGAGTTGTTTAATTTAAAAAGGAAAATATTTTAAGGAGTTGCTGTCTGTTCAGCTTCTCTGAGTTTTTGATTATCAAGAATCTGCTGTAAAAATGGCTTGATCTGGTTTTCAATTTCTGTCTCAGAAATATCCAAAACTTTCGGATCGTTTACTAATTCAAACCAGGGTTTCGGACCATCAAAATTATAACTTCCAAAAACAACGACCGGAGTTCCTTTTACTTTCACATTCTCACTGTCTTTCAGGATCCATTCATCTGCCCATTTATAAAGGTATTTAGCATCTTTTTCAAGTAAACGCAAGCACGAATGTGAGGCAGGATAACCGGGTAGTTCATATTGATGAAAACCGACTCCTAATTTATTTTCGATATTGAAATTCCATTTTAAGTCCCATTCGTCATTAAAAGTACTCGTTGTTTTTTCGGCTTTCCAGTTGGTGAAAAATAATCCGGTTGGAGTAGGGTCTTTTTTTCTCCCCATGCTTGTTGGACCTGTATAAACAAGTTCGCCATTCTCATATGCTGCAAAAGTTTGGGTAGCGTAAGAAAAAATCAGGATTTTTGAAACATCTTCTAAAGAAGAAATATGCAAGGGAAAAGGAAGGTAATAAACCAAATCACCACTAAAATCACTTGGAACTATAATTGAATCCATTTTTGCGAGATTAGCTTTGTCCGTTCTATTTAGAGCGTAAGCAATATCTAGTTTAGTAGAATCACTTTTATTGCCTTCAAGCCATTGTTTTGTTTTTTCAAAATGATAAGAAACAGAAGATTTTGGTTTATTGTATTCAATAGTTTTGTGAGCTTTGGTTTCAGTTGTTTTTGTAGTTTCGCTTTTTTTGCAAGAGCCTAATACCAAAACTAATAAAAGGAAGATATTTGATGTGTAATATAACTTTTTCATACATAGGGTTTTTAACCTTGTAAAGTTATTTTATTTGCCAATTATCTGAGTTACACAATTTTTTGAATTGTTTGTTTGATTTGCATTAGTTTTTAAATTAGTTCTTGATTTTAAGAATACAATCATAGTTATTTATTAAAAAATACTTTAATAATTGTTTTAAGCAGGTTATTTGTTGTTGAATTTTATTATATTTCAATATTAATAAAGATATATGCAAATATTAAAACTAGTTCATATTGATGGTTTTATAGATGGTGGAAGCTCAAAGCCTTTACTGATTACAGCTGTTGATGAAGCTGGAAATGTTAATCAATATGTGATGAAACTTTTTAAGAAAAATTATGTTGATCAAAATTTTAGTATTGCAAAAGAGGTTTTAATCTCAGAATTAGCAAAGGAATTTAATCTATCAGTTCCAAATTATGCGGTTATTGATATTGATCATAGTTTACTAATTGAATATTTTGACAATGATGAATTAGAAAAATTGGATTCAGGGTACAAGTTCTGCAGTGAATTTAATGGGCAATATGTAATTTTTAACCCATTAGTTTCTCTCCAGTTTATAAAATCATATGATATTGCAAATTTGTTTGCATTTGACAATGTCATAATAAATAGTGATAGAGGAGGTTTTCGAAATAAACCCAACCTATTGGTTAATGATGATGAAATTTTGTTGATTGATCATGAACAAACTTTACCTTTTATAAATAACTCTTACAGTAATCCAAATTATTTCACTTATTTGCAAAATTACCCCTTTCAACGTCATTTAGTAATCACTCATTTAAAATCTATGAGATTAAAAAATGGTATTTTTGATGAGTTTTTAGAAATGTTAAAGCATTTGAATATAGAAAGATTTATAAGTATTTTTGATGAATTGGATTATTTAAAGATTAACTTCGGTGATAGAGATGATTTTTTTTTATTTTTGGAATGGCTTAAAAGTAAAAGAATTCCAATATGTAATCATTTAATTGGTATAATAAAATGAAAACAGATTTTTATAAATATTGTATATTAAAATATAAGCATACTCCGTTTCTTGATGAGAGTATTAATATTGGCTTACTTATATTTTATAGTAATACGGGTGATTTTTCATTTACTTATTCTAAAAATTTAAGTCGTATAAAAAACATTTATAACAACATTCCTGAAAGAACAATTAAGGAATATCTTAAGCAAATTGATAAAAAACTGGCAAAATTATCATCAAGTAATGATATATTCTATAAATTAGAAGTTGATGATTTACCTTCATTTATCTCTAGATATTTACTACCATTCGATGGAAGTGTTTTGCAGTTTACCAATTGTAAGACATATTTACAGAATGACTTTCAAAATGACTTTATAAAAAAAATTCTTGTAAATAAATATTTTATTGATGATATAAAGTTTCATTTTAATCAACCAAAAGAGCCTCAACTTTCGCAACAATTTTATAATAACTTGAAAGGACTAGATTTTAAATCTATCAATAAAAATGAGAAAAAATTCTTTGTTGATTATACTATTGTAAATGAAACTGGGAATGAGTTTAAGTTTGATTATGCTTGGCAAAATGGCAGTTTGAATTTAATAAAACCTATAAGTTTTGATCTTAAAGAGTCAAAAAGTATTGCAGAGAAAGCGTATAAAAATTTGGGACAGTTTATTGATTTAGAAAATGAGGCAAAGAAAAATAATTTACGTTATGATTTATTATTAGGAAAACCTAAATCTAAAAATTTATTTAAAGATTATGATCATGCAATTTCTTTATTAGAAAAAATAAAATATGCTAAAATAATTGAGGAAAATGAAATTGATGGGTATTCTAATAAAGCTATTAAGGCTATTACAGAATAGCTTTAAACTTGTGTGATTTTTAAATCAATCCTTTTATTTTCGCATGCTGCAATAATAAAATAGTTTTAGCATCCAGAATTTCACCGGATTCAATCATTGCGTAAGCTTCATCAAAAGTATATTCAAGGACTTCAATGTTTTCCTGTTCATGATCCAGTCCGCCTCCTTCACTTACTTTCATGGTTTCATCATATTCTCCAACAAAAAGATATAAAATTTCTGTTACGGCCCCTGGAGACATATAGGTTTCCATAACTTTTTGAACCCTATTTAGTCGATATCCGGTTTCTTCTTCGGTTTCACGAATAATGCATTCTTCGGCATTATCCTGATCTAAAAGACCTGCGCAAACTTCAATCATCATTCCGGATTTATTTCCGTTAAGGAAAGTAGGTAAACGAAACTGCCTTGTTAAGATGACTGTTTTTTTATAAGTATTATAAAGTAGAATAGCTGCTCCGTTTCCGCGATCATAAATTTCACGGATATGAGTTTGGGATGCTTCGTTTTCTTTTTGGTAACTGTAAGTTACCTTATTCAAAATATACCAATTGTCTGATAATAATTTAGTTTCTTTTATTTCAATTTTTGGATCTGCCATAATTAAAAATGTTTTGTATAAAAAAAAACGCCCTGATTATCAGAGCGTTTAGTGTTGTTAATGCATTATTGTTTGCTTTCTGTCTGGTCCAACCGATACGATTTTGATTGGCACTTCAACTTCTTTCTCAATATATTCAATATATTCTTTTAGCTCTTTTGGCAATTGATCGTAAGTGGTCATTCCAGTTAAGTCAGCTTGCCATCCTTTAAATTCTTTATAAAGAGGAGTTACATTTTCCGGTTCGATGTTATAAGGAAAGTGCGAAATGTTTTCTCCTTTATAGTTGTAATCTGTACATACTTTTAGCGTTTCGAATCCGGAAAGTACATCACCTTTCATCATCATCAATTGTGTTACTCCGTTTACCTGAACAGCATATTTTAAAGCCACTAAATCTAACCAGCCACAACGTCTTTGTCTTCCTGTAACAGATCCAAATTCGTTTCCGACTCTTGCCATTGTAGCACCAATTTCGTCAAAAAGTTCAGTTGGAAAAGGTCCGCTGCCAACACGTGTAACGTAAGCTTTAAAAATTCCGTAAACTTCTTTGATTTTATTCGGGGCAATTCCTAAACCGGTACAAGCTCCGGCAGCAGTAGTGTTTGATGAAGTTACGAAGGGATAAGTTCCAAAATCAACATCTAATAAAGATCCCTGAGCACCTTCGCATAAAATAGATTTACCTGCTTTTTGAGCCTGGTACATGTATTCTTCACTGTCAATAAAATCTAATTTTTTTAATTCTTCAATAGCTTCAAAGAACTCTTTTTCAAGTTCTTCTAAGTTATATTGAATAGCAACATCATAAAAAGCAATCATCGCTTCGTGTTTGTCCGCTAATGCTCTGTATCTTTCTTTAAAATCTTCTAATTCGATATCTCCGACACGTAATCCGTTTCTACCGGTTTTGTCCATATAAGTTGGACCAATTCCTTTAAGGGTAGAACCAATTTTCGCTTTTCCTTTTGATGCTTCAGAGGCTGCATCCAATAAACGGTGAGTTGGTAAAATTAAATGTGCTTTTCTGGAAATGATTAGTTTCGTTTTGATATCTATTTTAAATTTCTCTAAACCTTCAATTTCTTTTTGAAAAACTACCGGATCTATTACAACACCATTTCCGATGATGTTTATTGATTTTTTATGAAAAATTCCAGAAGGAATGGTTCTAAGTACATGTTTGATTCCGTCAAATTCTAATGTATGTCCTGCATTTGGTCCTCCCTGAAAACGTGCAATAATATCATAATTTGAGGTAAGAACGTCAACAATTTTTCCTTTACCTTCATCTCCCCATTGTAATCCTAGTAATAAATCTACGGTCATTCTGTTTTAATTTGCGTTGAGACAATTTAAGTTGCCCTACTGATTAATGTAGTTAATTTTCTTTTTTAATATTTTTTGAATAATTCCTTTCCGGACTATTGTTTTTGCTTTCTGTTACCGTAGAAATACAATGAATGATTCGTGATTTCGATATCAAAGATTTCTTCGATTGTTTTTTTGATGGTTTGAATTCTTGGGTCGCAAAATTCAATAACCTCACCAGAATCTGTCATAATGATGTGATCGTGCTGCTTATCAAAATATGATTTCTCGTAGTAAGCCTGATTTTGCCCAAATTGATGTTTTCTAACCAAAGCGCAGTCCAACAATAACTCGATCGTGTTGTATAAAGTTGCTCTACTCACACGATAGTTTTTGTTTTTCATTTTGATATAAAGGTTTTCTATGTCAAAATGCTCTTCGCTATCGTAAATTTCCTGAAGTATAGCATAACGCTCAGGAGTTTTGCGATGCCCTTTTTGCTCAAGATACATTGTGAAAACATTTTTTACAATTTCTTGATTCCTAGTGTTGTCAGTTGAAATTAGTGTCATAATCTGGCAAAGATAATTTTTTATTTTAATGAATAAAAGTTTAAGGTTCAAAGTTTAACTTTCAGATCAGGATTAAGTCAGTCTTAATGTGCTTGTTGTAGGCTTTTGGATGACTATTTTTTCCTGATCAGAGTAAACATATTAACATATTTGTTTCTATTTATGATAAAACTAACAATTGTTATTTGACTTTTGTCATAAACATATACCAGTTCCATTCCCAGGTTTTTCCTTTGTCATCACTCATGGCCTGGCTCCAGACAGGATTTTTTTCATCTCTGGCGTCCCATCGAAACGCCTGAATTACATCTTTGTTTTCATATGTGTCTTTTGAGAAAAAGTGCCCAACATTATTTTCAAAAGAGCCTACTACCGGTTTGTCTAAAACACCTGTATTTGAATCAGACCAATAAATACTCCATAATTTTGTCAGAGGATTAAACAAACGAACTGTCATACCTTCAAAAGGTTCTCCGTCAAAAGTAGCCAGGAAGTTATCGATATTGCCAATTCCGTTTAAAATAGTATACATTTCCTGAGTCGATGGAAATTCGATCCATTCCGTACAATTGGAAAGTCTTGTTTTCAATTTTTTATTTATAATATTGGATTTGCCTTTAAAAAAATCAAAATCATTTTTCGAAGAAGAATCAGAGGCTGTAATGATAAGTTCTCCTTTTTCATCAAAATTTAATTCCGGTATTTTTAAATTATCATTTTTCATAACTAAAAGCTTTTATTTTTAATTGATCGTTTATAAAGAATTAAGTCCTGTATTCTCTGGTCACTTTATCGACTCCGTCAATTTTTTTAATAGCGTTGATCATTTTTTTCAAAATGGTATTGTTTTTTACAATTACAGCGATCTGACCGTGAAATATTCCGGCATCAGTACTCAAAGAAATACTCTGGATATTCACACTCATATTGTTGGAAATAACTTTGGTCAGCTGATTGGTAAGCCCTAAAACATCCATTCCTGTAATGTTGATAATAGCTTTGAATTCTTCCTGAGACGAATCGATCCATTTTGCACTCATGATACGGTAGGCATAATTCGACTGCATTCCAATTGCATTTGGGCAATCTTTTTTATGCACTTTTATCCCTTCATTGATGGTTACAAATCCAAAAACGTCATCTCCCGGAATTGGGTTACAGCATTGTGAAAGCTTGTAATCGAGTTTGTCATGTTCAGTCCCAAAAACCAGCATGTCATAATTGCTGCTGATAACTTGTTTGTGAATGTCTTCATCAGCAGTATCTTTATTCCTTTTAATTTTATTTTTAAAGAAATTAATGATAGAATTACTTTTTTGTGCAGCATAATCTTTTAATTGCTGGTTTTCGATTGCACCGATTCCAACTCTGTAAAATAAATCTAAACTGGTTTTAAGCCTGAAAAAATTAACTAATTCATTGATGACCTGTTCACTTATGGTAATCTTTAAATGTTTCAGTTTTCGGGTAAGCAATTCTTTTCCTTCTTCCGCAATTTTTTTGGTGTTTTCGTTTAAAACATTTTTAATTTTATTTTTCGCCCGGGAAGTCGTTACATATTCTAACCAGTTTATCGTTGGTTTTTGATTGGCAGAGGTAATAACTTCAACCTGATCACCGCTTTTAAGTTCATGATTTAATGGTACCAAACGTCCGTTTACACGTGTTCCTCTGGTTTTGATTCCGATTTCTGAGTGAATACTAAATGCAAAATCCAATGAAGTAGCCCCTTTTGGTAATGATTTGATTTCTCCTTTTGGCGTAAAGACGAAAATTTCTTTTGAATATAAATTCATTTTGAAATCTTCTACAAAATCTACCGCATTGGTTTCCTGATTCTCCAAAGCTTCACGAAGTAAATTTAGCCACACATCCAAACCGCTTTCTTCGGTAGCGCCATTTTTGTATTTGTAATGGGCTGCATATCCTTTTTCGGCAATTTCATCCATACGTTCGCTTCGAACCTGCACTTCAACCCAACGTCCTTTTGGTCCCATCACGGTAATGTGCAAAGCTTCGTAGCCTGTTGATTTTGGAGACGAAATCCAGTCACGCAAACGACTCGGACTTGGTCTGTAGTGATCCGTTACGATTGAATAAATTTTCCAGGCTATAAATTTTTCATCATGAGAGTCACATTTATAGACAATTCGAAGGGCAAATTTGTCGTACACTTCATCAAAACTCACATTTTGGGCCCTCATTTTTCGACGTATCGAATAAATAGATTTTGGTCGTCCTTTTATGATGTAATCAATATTTTCGTTGTCTAAAGATTTTTTCAGAACATCTGAAATATCTTTAATGTAAGCATCCTGTTCTTCTTTGGTTTCTCTTATTTTGCTTACGATATCTTCGTAAACTGCCGGCTCAGTATATTTTAAGCCTAAATCTTCCAGTTTGGTTTTAATGTTATAAAGTCCCAAACGATGGGCGAGTGGTGCATAAATGTATAACGTTTCTGAGGCAATTTTTGTTTGTTTGTATTCGACCATTGAATCCATTGTCTGCATATTGTGCAGACGGTCCGCCAATTTGATTAAAATTACACGTACATCATCGTTTAGGGTCAGAATCATTTTACGGAAATTTTCTGCCTGCATGGACGCATTCAAATCTTTTTGAACTAATGAAATCTTAGTTAAACCTTCAACTAATTGAGCTACTTTTGGATTAAATAACCGCTCAATATCTTCAACAGTTATGGGAGTATCTTCGACAACATCATGCAATAATGCCGCAGCAATAGAAGTGGCCCCCAAACCAATTTCGGAAGCTACAATTTTCGCAACTGCAATAGGATGAAAGATATACGCTTCGCCGGATTTTCGTCTTTGTTCTTTATGGGCATCAACAGCCACATCAAAAGCTTTCCGAATTAACTTTTTATCTGCAGGTGTTAAAGTTTGATAACTGATTCTAAGTAATTCTTTATACTCTTGGGCAATTGCTTTGTTTTCTTTTTCTATATCTATTTCTATCATAACGGCATGGTTCAATTCTTAAAAATAAGGATTTGTTTGAATATACGCAAGGCTTTGCATTGTTGATTTCAGATTTTAGATTTTAGATTTTTTAGCTTGTCGAATCGAGTAGATTAGAGATTATTTTGTGTTTCAAAAGGACTTCGACTCCGCTCAGTCGGACAATATAAAAGTTATCTTTTTGTTAGAAAAAAAAGTAAAAAACATTTAAAAATGAAGAAAGCAAAGTCGCAGACTTTCAATCTAAAATCTAAAACCCTCTTTGACGTTTTGCTTCAAAAATCAAAATAGCCGCAGCAACAGAAACATTCATACTATCGATTTCTCCCTGCATCGGAATAATGATATTCTGAGTCGCAGCATCCCGCCAATCCTGTGTTAAACCTGTAGCTTCTGTTCCAACAACTAAAGCGGTTGGTGTGGTAAAATTCTGTGTGTGATAAGAAGTTGAATTTTGTAAAGTTGCGCAGTAAAAGTCAATTTTTTTATCTTTCAAAAAAGTAATAATTTCAGCTGTTGTTCCTGTAGCAATTTGATTGGTGAATAAACAGCCTACACTTGAACGTACAATATTTGAATTATATAAGTCACTTTTTGGATTGGCAATCAAAACAGCATCCAGATTCGCAGCATCAGCAGTACGTAAAAGCGCACCAATATTTCCTGGTTTTTCTGGAGCTTCGGCAACTAAAATTAACGGATTATCGGATAATTTCAAATCTGACAATTGTAACGATTTGGTTTTGGCTACTGCCAAAATGCCTTCGGTAGTATCGCGATAAGCCAGTTTTTGATAAACTTCTTTATTGATTTCGATTAATTCAACTGGCGAATTTACCAATTTAGAAATCTGATTCTCTGTAACTAATTCCGGTAAAAATAAAACGGTTTCTATTTCGTAACCACCTTTTATGGCTAATGAAATTTCACGTAACCCTTCAATCAAGAATGTTCCGGTTTGTTTGCGGGCTTTTGCTTTTTCCTGCAATAAAACAAGCGATTTTATAAACGGATTTTGTACTGAAGAGATTTGTTTCATTTTTTTGAGGCTCAAAGTTGCAAAGGCTCAAAGGTACAGAGGTTTTTTTCTTCCTGCAAGGTTTTTGAAACCTTGTAGGTTTCAAGTAAGATGAAACAAAAAAAAGGTGCCACGAATTTCACGAATTTTCGCTAATTTTTATTCACATTAAGGTGAAATACTAATTCGTGAAATTCGTGGCAAGAAAAAATCTTATTTCTCAAAGATTTCTGTAATCTCTTTTGCAACAGGATGTGCTGCTGTAAAAGTATATCCCATAATTTTGGCAATCGTTTGTGCAAATTGTTTTTGATACAATTGAGATTCTGTTTTTATTTCGCCTTTAGATGCAATATCAGGACCTATGATGGCAAACCAAATTTCTGATGCTCCTGCAATTTTTTCGCCGTGACTTGTCCATTCGGATTTTGTTTTGTCGCCGCGACCGTGATCAACGGTTATCAATAGCGTCGTTTTATTTTTGTATTGAGGATCGTTTTGAACAAAATCCCAGATTTGTTTTATCCATTTGTCAACCTGATTTGCAGCATCCAGATAAGATCTGTAATGTCCTGAATGAGCCCATTCATCGGTTTCTCCATAAGAGATGTAAAGTACTTTTGGTTTGTTGGTTTTAAGTTCGTTCAGGGCCTGGTAATGTGTGAAAACATCCAGACATTCGTCTTCGTGAAAAGGTTTAAACGAATCATCCCGTATTTCATTTAGTAATTTCTGAACAGCCGTTGGATTCTTTCCTCCAATTTTATCAAAGGCTGAAATTACAGGAAAACCACTTCTTTCTTCATTTAAAATTCTGTCAAAAGCATCCCATGCTCCAAAGGCGGCAACTTTCCCTTTTATTTTTGGCTGCTGATTTAAAAACTCCAAAACATTGACATTTGGATTCGGTTTATAATCATTAGAATTGACTAAAATATCAACGTTTCCGGTCATGATTTCGCTATATCCGGGATAACTAAACCAATATGGGTTTGAAACATTTACTTTATTTCCGAGATCACGATTTCCATAAATCTGACCTTTCGATGCAATTTCAGACCATAAAAAAGGCATTAGTTTCTGACGTGATTCTTTAAAATCAGGATTCCAATATTTTTTGTAAATGTAAGCACTGTCTCCCTGATTAAATTTTTTATCATTGGCTATTACAGGATCCATGCTTTTAAAAATTTCCTGCCATCTAAAACCGTCTGTGGTTATTATAATGATGTTTTCTGTTTTTTGGGCATGTGATAAAAAGCTAAATAAAATGAGTAGGATTGAAAGTGCTTTTTTCATGTTTTTTGAGTTACAAAGGTTCATAGGAACAAAGATTCAAAGATTTTTGATCATTCTTAAATTTAATTTACGAACTTGATATCTTAATAATACTCATTTTACATTTTCACAACATACATTTCACATCCTTACAAAATTCCTCGTGCCTTAATCTCCAAATATTTATTAATAGCATCCAAAGTCAGATTTTCAGGCTGGGTCAATACCGAATGGATTCCATATTTCTTGAGTTCGTTCGCAATAAGTCGTTTTTCGAACATGAATTTTTCGGCAATTACTTTGTCGTATACTTCCTGAATTGTATCGGTTTTTTTATTGATAATGGCGTTCAGCTCAGTATTACTAAAGAAAATCACTACCAATAAATGACTTTTTGCTATTCCTTTCAGATATGGCATCTGGCGATTCAAACCATCCATCGTTTCAAAATTGGTGTACAAAATAATCAGACTTCTCTGGTTGATATTTTTCTTGATATCGACATACAAACGGCTGTAATCGCTTTCGAAAAAATCAGTTTTGATATTGTATAAAGTCTCCAGAATTTTCTGCATTTGCGAACCTCTTTTTTCGGCAAAAACTCTGTTTTCGACTTTTTTGGAGAATGCAAAAATTCCGGCTTTGTCCTGTTTTTTCAGAATGACATTTGCCAGGACCAAGGTCGAATTAATAGCATAATCCAATAAACTCAAACCGTTAAAAGGCATTTGCATTACACGGCCTTTATCAATTGCCATATAAACTGATTGTGATTTTTCGTCCTGGAATTGGTTTACCATCAGCGCATTTTTCTTGGCAGTAGCTTTCCAGTTTAAGGTTCTAAGATCATCACCCTGAACATATTCCTTAATTTGTTCAAATTCCATTGTGTGCCCAATTCGGCGAATTTTCTTGATTCCGTATTGGAATAAATTATTCGAAAAAGCCAACAAATCATATTTTCTCAACTGAATATAGGATGGATATGTGGGTACCATTTTATCTTTGTCGAAAGTAAACCTTCTTGAAATTAACTTTAATGGCGAAGACACGTAAATATTTAAGTTTCCAAAATGATATTCACCACGTTCTGTTGGGCGCAAATCATATCCAATTACATCCTGAGCAGATGATTTGATGGTTCTTAAAATTTTAAAATCACGTATCTGAAACTGAAACGGAATTTCATCAATAATCTTTGCTGAAATTGTAAAAGTATAATGATTTTTGATCGAAATATTTACGGGATTCAAATCACCGTTCGATAACTTTTCAGGAGTCTCTCTCGTAGCTTCAATTCCAGTTTTGGCCAGATATAAAATCAGTATATCAAGTCCGAGAAAAGTACTTAAAATCAAAACTATAAACCAAACAGCGTTGTATAAACCAGGAAAAATAAAAGCACAAATGAACAGCCCTATAATGCCTAAAAGCAAATAGAAGAAGAAATTATTGAGATATAGACTTTTTATGAATTTCAATTTAAAATAGTTTTTCAGGTTCAGATTTATGTTTTATTCGTTATTGTCAGGCTGATTGAGGTCGAAGCCCTTTCAAGTTTCAAAAGTCTTCGATTTTGCTGAGGATGACACTTTCGATTTGCATTATTCTCTGCTTATAGTTCCAGTCTGGATACTGAAAACTGCAACTGAACACTACCTCGGAATTTCTACAGATTCAATAATTTGCCTGATGATTTCTACACTTGTAATACCTTCCATTTCACGTTCCGGTGCTACGATAACACGATGTTGTAAAACCGGAATTGCAGCTTCTTTAACATCTTCGGGTGTGACAAAATCACGACCATTGATGGCAGCAAAACCTTTGGAAGCATTCAATATAGCAATTGATGCACGAGGTGAAGCCCCTAAATATAAAAAGGCATTTTCACGTGTATTTACGACAATTCGGGCAATGTATTCCAACAAGTTTTGTTCAACTCTGATTTGTTTGATTAACGCTTGATACCCTTTTATTTCCTCAGCAGAAAGGATAGTTTTAATGGCTTCCAATTTACCATGATCCTGTAAAAGATGTTCTCTTTGAATAATTATGATTTCTTCTTCTAATTTAGGATAATCGATAGTGATTTTGAATAAAAAACGGTCCAACTGTGCTTCCGGTAATCGGTACGTTCCTTCCTGTTCAATTGGATTTTGTGTGGCAAGGACCAAAAAAGGAGTTTCGAGCTGGTATCTTGCGCCATCAATTGTAATCTGACGCTCTTCCATAACTTCAAAAAGGGCAGCCTGTGTTTTGGCAGGGGCACGGTTAATCTCATCAATTAAAATCAAATTAGAGAAAATAGGGCCTTTTTTAAATTCGAATTCAGAATTTTTTAAATTAAAAATCGAAGTCCCTAAAATATCAGAAGGCATTAAATCCGGGGTAAACTGAATTCGGCTAAAGCCAATATTTAAGGTTTTTGATAATAGTTTAGCTGTAATGGTTTTTGCAACACCCGGAACACCTTCAAGCAAAACGTGTCCGTTTGATAAAATAGCGACCAAAAGCTGATCGATCATTTTATGCTGACCTACAATTACCGTTTCAAGTTCTTTTTTGATGGCATTTACGTGATCTAAAAGTGGTGCTAAATTTAGCCTGGTTTCAAAATTTACATTTTCGTTTGTAATTTCTGTTTCTGTAGTATTGATATCGTCCATGGTTTAGTATGTTTTCTTTTAAATGATTTTCTGTAAAAATATTAATGTAAAATTTTCTCAATGGCATTATTAATTCGGATTAAATCTTCTTCGAGACTTCCGTGGTAACTTTTTCGGTGTTCGTTGATTAGAAATACAAGATCCCGAATATCATTTTCGTCTTTTCCTGATTTATGATGCAGTTTTTTGATAAAAACATCATCAAGTTTTGCAGTATCTATTAAATATTCATTTCGGACTCTTTCCAGAAAATAAATGATTTTTTTGTCGATTATATTGTCATGATCACCTTCCTGATAATATAAATTCCCTATGGTTTTGGTGAAATCAACCGTTAAATTAGGCAGAGGTTTTAATATTGGAACAATTCTTTGTTTTCGTTTGACATTAAAAAGAATAAAAATCAGCATTCCGATTAAAAATAAATACCAGGCCCATTTTAGCGCAGGCTGACTTAAAATATAGCGTAATGGCGAATCGGAAATTGTCTCGCTGTTTTGCCCTTTGGTATACCAAAAAACATCTCCTTTCGGAATATAAGATAATACTTTTTCAGCGTACTGGTAATGATCACTTTTTAACAAATGAAAGTTGGTAAAAGCTGCGGGTTGTGTATGCAGATAAAAATAGCCATTCAGATAAGGGACTTTTATGAAATTAATGCGCTTTTGGGTTGGTTTGTTGCCTTGATATCCTAAAACAGTAGTGTTTAAAGTATCAATTTTAGAAAAATAATAGTCACCCATTCCTTCAACCAAATGATATTTTTTTGCACTTACATTTTTATTGGCCAGCCAGACTGAAGTATTGTCAGAATATTGGAAATCGGTTCTGAAATCAATTTTTAAAGTATCTAATAATGTCTGGGGAAATGTTTTCATACTTAAAAAAGCATTGTTTCCGTGTGAGACAAAATAGAGGATTTCCTTGATAGACTGGTCGTCAATTGATTCAAATTCTGAAATATTAAAAAAGGTACCTTTTATTTTATAGTTTTCAACCAGCGAATCGCTGTCGTATTTGGAATCTAAAAATTCATAAGGTGTTATTGCAGAAACCCTTTCAATCTTTTGATTTTTAAGTAGTCCTTTAACTTCTTTATCAAAAACATATAATCCAAACGGAATTTTATCATTTACCGAATAGGTTGGTCTCCAGTCAATAGGTTTTGGCCGGTTACGGTCTGCCATTACTATCAGGGTGAAAATAACAACCAGAATAGCAATGTATATTTTTAAGGTTTTATTCATTGCTAAAAGTTTTTATTGCGTTTTTAAAACGATTTTCGGCTTTTCTGAACATTGTTTCATCAATTTCAAATTCGCCATACCAGATATAATTGTATAAGTATGATAAATAGGTAAACTCTTCTTTATGAGCTGGCCCTTGAATTTCGTACAAATAATCTGAATTGGTTTTTTCGATATCCCATTCGATATAATGATTTTGAGCCATAACCTTCAATAACCAAAGGTAATAATAACGAACAGCAATTCTTTTTTCTCCTGATTCAATACTTGCTGCAATTAACTTTTCAAAATCTAAAAGATGGATGTTTTTTTCAATATCCGAGTAATAGATCGTTTTTTTGTTTGCATCTTTTCCAAAAATCCATTGCCCGTCTTTATTTATTAAAGCTTTTGCAATTAAATAAATTACAAAAACAACAATCAAAACAGCCAGAACTTTCAATAAGATGGAGACAAAATTCATTGAAGCTTCGTTACTGCTGAATCGGAATAAATTATTTAAAATACTTGCCAGCCATTCTTTAAAATGATCCCACCAGTTTTTTTCGGGCGTTTTATATTCATACACAAAGTCTGAATCTGTATATTTTTTTTTGAAATTTTTAGGGAATGTTTTGGTTTCAATTGTATCCGAATCAATTTGGATATCCTTCTCAGTATATTTTACTGAAGTTGCTTTTGGCGGTTCGGCTGTAGCCAAAGTATCCTGAGCATTAGAAATACTTAAGAAAAAAAGAAAAGAAAGAATTAGGAAAATTTTATTCATTATCGGTTCCGATTAAATCAATTTGACTAACAGAAGTTAGATTTTCATTTTCTTCCCTTAAACTATAATAAATGATTCCCTGATTGACAATGATCAGATTATTAAAAAGATAGCTTAGTATGATGGTAAACAGAAAAATAACAGTTATGAAAATACCAATAGATGAAAAATCAGCATAGCTATTATTCCAAGCGGGACTGGAAGAGGTAAAAAACAAAATCATTCCAATCATATAAGGTATCATTGTAATAAATCCCTGTACAATCTGTATCAGCATAAGCATGATAAATGTTGTTCCTGTAATGGCCCAGAATTCTTGTTTCAGCAATGAAAAACCTCTTTTTAAGGATTCAAAAAACCTTGTTTTTTCTGTAAGGTACGTATAAAGGCTTAAATGCCCCCAGGCTATAAAAGCAGGCATCGCAATCATAATCAGCGGAATACCGATAAGGATGAAACATAAAAGGAACAAAATTACAAACGAAATAATCATTATCGGAAAAAGAATAAAAACCGATCCGATAAAGAATTTTAATAATTTTCCTGTATTTTGTTTCAATAGCAGAATAATATCTGAAGTTGTAAAATCATTTCCTCCTTTTTCCTGAATAAGTTGTAAATAAAGAATTGGATAGGCAATATTCAGCAATGACAAAATAATAATCAATACTCCGAAAAGTATAATGGAACCTATAAAAATGCCAAAGTTATTATTGAAGTATTCTAAAAAATAACTTCCGCTGGGAGCTCCGGATACAGAAAATAAAACTTCAAAATAAATTTTGAAAAGGAAGTACATCAAAACACACAAAATCAATAAAAAACCTCCATTGATGATAATGTAATTTTTGAAAAAGTGTTTTCCAAAAATTTTGAAAAAAGTAAATGTATCCGAGATGTATTCGCTAAGCCCTCGTTTTTTTAAAAGTTCAAACATTATAATGAAGTTGTTTTTTTATGGACAATAAAAGGATAAACCAGATAGTAAAAAGAAATTACTCCAAGCGTAAATAAAATAATAAAACTACTGAGCCAATTAGGCATATCGATAGAATATCGGGTAATAAAACCTTCCAGGAATCCTGCACTGATTGTAAAGGGAAAAGTACTCAAAAATATTTTGAAACTGTTTTTAAAACCCATTTTAAATGAATTTATTCTCGAAAAAGTTTTGGGAAACAGGATAGAAGCACCTAAAATAAATCCGGCAGTAGTTTCAATGACAATTGCAAAAATTTCCATAGAACCGTGAATCCATATTCCGCGGACGCTTTTCCAAAAAACACCTTGTTCGTAAAAAAAGTATTGAAAAGCTCCTAACATCAGGGAGTTTTGCAGAAAAATATAAAACGTTCCAATTCCGCCAAAAATTCCATAGATGTAACATCTTGCGCCAACATAAAGGTTGTTCATTGTAATGCCAATAAAGCTTCCCCAGTTACTTCCTGAGCCATAAACAGCCATGGGATCTCCCTTTTTGATGTTTTCTAAAGTCATATTTACATAACCATCACCCAAAATCAACCGTACAAAATTAGGATCATATCGTGCTGAAATTACACCCATCGCCACAGTAGCAAAAAACAATACAAAAGCATACATTAAATATCTTCTGTATTCATAAATAAGCAGTGGAACTTCGATTTTGAAGAATTCTAAAAGTCTGTTTTTCTCAGCTCGTTTTGTTTTGTAAATTTTCTGATAAATCTGTGATGCCAAATGATTTAAGTAAACTACAGTCTTACTTTTTGGATAATAGGTTTGGGCATACGACAAGTCATTCATCATTTGAATGTACAAATTAGCTAACTCATCAGGATTTTTTTTAGCTTTACCAAAAATAGCTAGCTCAAATTCCAGCCATTTTTCTTTATTTTGTTTTATGAAGGCAACTTCTCTCATTGTAGGCTAAAATATAAAATATGTCAGAATTATCGATAAATACAACACAAAATGTTAAAATAAATTTTAAATCGGCTTCAGTTGGTGAGCGGATAGGAGCTTATTTTTTGGATTTAATCATCAAAATCGCCTATGGCATAGTGATTTCGATGATATTTTTTTATTGGTTAAATATAGACAGATTAATGGTTAATTTAGATAACTGGTCAAGAGTTTCGATTATTTTATTCCTCTATTTTCCTATAATAATTTATTCAATCACTCTGGAAAGCATTTTTGAAGGACAGACAATCGGAAAAAAGCTTACTAAAATCAAAGTAGTTAAAATTGATGGCTATCAGGCCGGATTTGGTGATTATTTAATGCGTTGGTTTTTCAGATTGGTTGATATTTCAATTTTTAGTGGAATTATTGCTTTGATATCGGTGATCTCCAGTAAAAAAAGTCAACGATTAGGAGATATGGTGGCAGGAACATCTGTTATTACTTTAAAAAATAAAATTAATATAAGCCATACGATCCTGGAAGAAATAGGAGAAGCTTATGTGCCAACTTATCCTTTGGTAATTAAATTATCAGATAATGATATGCGAATCATCAAGGAAACGTTTCAAAGGGCAGAGGCCAAAAATGATTACGAAATCATTTATAAATTAGTTTCTAAAATTGAAAATGTAACAGGAATCAAAAATCAATCGACAGGAAATCCTACAGATTTTATCCGTACTGTTTTAAAAGATTATAATTTTTATACGCAGAATATGTAGATGTAAAGATCAATATCAATAACAATGTCAAATTCAATAAAAAAAGATAATTTTTAAATCTTAGAAACTTAGTGACTCAGAACCTTAGAACCTAAAAAAAATGTTCCATTTATTAGATATTATAGGTACAATGGCTTTTGCAATGTCGGGTGCTTTAACCGCGATGCATAAAAAACTAGATCCGTTTGGAGTTTTTATTATTGCATTTGTTACAGCAGTTGGTGGCGGAACACTTCGCGATGTTTTGATAGGAAGAACTCCGGTAGGCTGGATGCTGGATTTGCAATATGTTTATGTAATTATTTTGGGTTTTGGTCTTGCTATTCTTTTTAGAAAAAAGTTTGACAAGCTTCGTACCTCATTATTTTTATTCGATACAATTGGTTTAGGCGTTTTTACTTTAATAGGTTTGGAAAAAGGAATTTCAATAGGTCTGCATCCTGTAATTTGCATTGCTTTGGGAACAATGACAGCTTGTTTTGGAGGTGTAATCAGGGATATTTTGTGTACTGAAATCCCAACTATTTTCAGAAGGGAAATTTATGCTACCATTTGTATTTTTGGAGGTATAGTATTTTTTGCTTTGCGAGGTTTAGAATTAAATCAGGATGTATTGTACTTAACTACTTCAATTGTTATAATTTCGGTACGCTTAATGGCTGTAAAATTCAAATGGTATTTGCCGGCCTTTGATCATAAATAAAAGAACATTGGATAAATATACCGTAAAAAAATATACTGAAAACGATTTTAAAACATGGAATGACTTTATTGCTCAGGCCAAAAATGCTACATTTTTATTTCATCGTGATTTTATGGAGTATCATAAAGATCGTTTTGAGGATTATTCTTTAATGATTTTTGAAGAAGAAAAACTGGTTGCCGTTTTACCGGCTAACAGGTCAGGAGAAATAGTGTATTCGCATCAGGGATTGACTTATGGCGGATTGGTGTTTTCATCTAAATTAAAAGCAGAAAAAGTTGAATTGATTTTAGATGAAGTTTTATTCTATCTAAAAGAAAATACAATTGATATTTTTTATTATAAGCCAATTCCAAGTTTTTATCTTTCGAAAGGAAATCAGGAAATAGATTTCTTTTTGATTAAAAAAGGGGGTGTATTAGAGCGAAAAGAAATGAATTTGGTTGTTAATCTGACTATTCCGTTAGAAATATCGAAAAGTAAACTGAAACATTTCAGAAGAATCGAAAATCTTCATTTAGAGATTATTGAAGAAAAAAAAATGTATCCGTTTTGGGAAGAAGTTTTAGAGCCAAGATTAATCGAAAAACATAATACAAAACCCGTTCATACAAAAGAAGAAATTACAATATTGAAAAAAAAATTTCCCGAAAATGTAAAGCAATTTTCAGTTTACAATGAGCATAAAATAATTGCCGGAATAACTATTTTTGAAACTGAAAAAATTGTAAAATCGCAATATGGTGCTACTACTAAAAAAGGGGAAGAGGTAAGGGCACTTGATTTTTTATTCATTAATTTAATAGAAAAATACAAGAACGAAGGAAAATATTTTTTTGACATGGGTATTGTTGGTGATGATAATAAAAAAGGATATAACTCCGGGCTTTTAAAACAAAAAGAAGAGTTAGGTTGTTCTGTTTATAATCAGGATTTTTATAAAATAAGTATTAAATGATAAAGTTTCTGGACTTAAAAAAGATAAATAAACCATATGAAACTGCTTTTCAGGAAAAATTGAAATCAGTTTTGGATAATGGCTGGTATGTTTTAGGGAGGGAAGTGGAAACATTTGAAAAAACTTTTGCAGAATATTGTAATTCAAAATATTGCATAGGAGTCGGTAATGGTTTTGATGCTTTAGTCTTGATTTTTAAAGGTTATATTCAGTTAGGGAAACTTCAAAAGGGAGATGAAGTTATCGTTCCGGCGAATACTTATATCGCCAGTATTCTGGCAATTTTACAAGCAGATTTAGTTCCGGTTTTGGTTGAGCCAAAGTTAGAAACGTACAATATCGATCCGGATTTGATTTCAGAAAAAATCACATCAAAAACCAAGGCTATTTTGGCAGTTCATTTGTATGGTCAATTAGCCGAAATGGATGTGATTAATACAATTGCAAATCAAAATAACTTATTAGTAATCGAAGATGCAGCTCAGGCGCACGGAGCCATGTTAGTTGAAAGTCGAAAGGAGAAAGTCGAAAGTAAAAAATCCGGAAATCTGTCGAATGCAGCTGCTTTTAGCTTTTACCCGGGAAAAAATCTGGGAGCTTTGGGAGATGGGGGAGCGGTTACGACAAATGATAGTGAATTAGCAAGAACTATTCAATCTCTTCGGAATTATGGTTCCGAAGTTAAATATCATAACGAATATATTGGTGTAAATTCAAGATTGGATGAATTGCAAGCGGCTTTTTTGAATGTGAAACTATCAAATTTAAATGTGGATAACGAAAAACGTCGTGTTATCGCCAAACGTTATTTGTCTGAAATAAAAAACGCAAAGATTATATTGCCTACAGTGTCATTTCGAGGTACGAAGCAATCTAATAATCATGTATTTCATTTGTTTGTTATCAGAACCGAAAATCGAGACAAATTACAAAGTTATTTATTAGAAAACGGGATTCAAACAATGATTCATTATCCAATCCCGCCACATAAACAAAAAGCATTTTCAAGCTGGAATAATTTGTATTTTCCAATTACTGAAAAAATACATAATGAAATTTTAAGTTTGCCAATCAGTCCGGTAATGACTAATGATGAAGTGGATTTTGTTGTTTCAATTTTAAACAATTATTAAATGGGATTTTATTAAAAAAATGAGAGAATTAAAATTAACTATTAAAAAATATATACCTGAAAAAATCTGGATTTCACTTATTAAGATATACAATTTTATAAAACTTAGAGATCTCTATAATTTATATTTAATTAAAAGGGCACCAGGGAGACATCGAAAAGCACTTGAAATAGTAAGAAAAAAAGAAAATATAAAAGTTGCTTTCTTTTTGACTCATGAATCGGTGTGGAAATACGATATGCTTTTTGATTTAATGTTGCAACATGGTAAATTTGAGCCAGTTATATTTGTTTGTCCTATAGTGAATTTTGGTTTTAAAAATATGTTGTTTGAAATGAACAAATCATTTGAAGCATTTAAAAAGAAAGGATATAATATTATAAAAACATATGATAATGAAACAGGAGAGTATCTAGACATAAAAAAAACGTTTTCTCCTGATATTATTTTTTTTACAAATCCTTACGAAACCTTACAAGATTATAGGTTTTACATTAAGCAGTTTCCAAAAACCTTAACCTGCTATGTACCTTATAGTATTCCGACAGTTAATTATGAGTTTACTTATAATTTAGATTTTCACAACCTGGTTTGGAAAATTTTTTCAGAAACGGAGATTCACCACAAAATGGCATCCGAAAAACAAAGAAACAAAGGAATAAATAGAATTCTAACAGACTATCCGGGATTCGACCTGCTTTTGAATAAAAGGCCAAAAGAGGTTTGGAAAAATAAAAACCCAGTCTTAAAAAAAATTATATGGACACCACATCATTTAATGAACGAGTTAAGCAAAGTGTCTAATTTTTTAGAGTATTACGATTTCTTTTTAGAATTAGCCATTAATTATAAGGATAAATTGCAAATTGCATTCAATCCACATCCTTTATTAAGAGTTAAATTAGAAAATGACCCGAATTGGGGCAAGGAAAAAACCGATAATTACTTCAATAAATGGGTAAACCTTGAAAATGGTCAATTTGGAGATGGTTATTATATCGATCTTTTTTTAACATCAGATGCACTCATTCATGATAGCGGCACGTTTATGGCAGAATATCTTATTACAGGAAAACCATCTCTTTTTATGGTTAGAGACGAATCCGTTATGAACTATTGGAATGCTTTTGGAGAAAAAACATTAGCAGTACATTATCAATCCAGAAATAAAAAACAAGTAGTCGATTTTATCGAAAATGTGGTACTGAAGGAAAACGATCCGATGAAAGAAGAACGCAATGCTTTTGTAAAAAATACGCTGTTACCAAAGAACAATTTAACCGCATCTGAAAACATATTGAATTATTTAGAGAGCCAAATCTTTTAATAATTAAGAATTCACTTGTAATAATTATTAAGTACAACAAATTTTAATTTTTTTAAATGCAGAATACCTCTCTAAAAGCAACCGCAACAAAAGGAATAATTTGGTCAGCAGTTGATAAATTTGCTGTTCAGTTAGGGCAATTCGTTGTAGGCATAGTGCTTGCCCGAATTTTGGTGCCGGAGGATTTTGGTTTAATAGGAATGTTAGCCATTTTTATAGCCTTGTCACAAATTTTTATTGAAAGCGGATTGGGGATGGGTTTGATTCAACGTCAAAACAGATCAGAGATTGACTTTTCGACTTTATTTGTATTTAATTTAGGGGTAAGCAGTTTTTTTTATTTGGTGCTATTTTTCTCAGCACCTTTTATTTCGTATTTTTTTGGACAACCTAAATTAACTGATTTAACACGAATCCTGGGTTTAAGTTTGTTTTTAAATGCTTTCGCGATAGTACAGCGAACTAAGCTAACAATTGCGATTGATTTTAAATCCATAGCAAAAAGTAATGTAATTGGAATGAGTACAGGTGGATTATGTGGAATAATTGCTGCTGTAAATGGATATGGAGTCTGGTCGTTGGTTGTTCAAACGCTCATGGGGTCTTTCGCTTCGTCTGTATCTTTATGGTTTTTTAGTAATTGGAGCCCTTCCATTGCTTTTTCAAAAAAATCTTTTGGGTCCTTATTTCGCTATGGTTCAAAATTGCTGATTGCCGGTCTGTATGCTCAAACCCTCAATAATGTTTATAATATTTGTGTAGGTAAATTTTATCCAACTGCTTCATTGGGTTATTATACACGAGCTAAGAGTTTTGCAGATCTGTCAGCAGGGACAATTGTTAGTGTTATACAACAGGCTACATTTCCAATTCTTACATCAGTACAATACGATAAAGAGAGATTAGTTTTTATTTATAGCAGAATGATTCGTATGTCAGCTTTTTTTATTATTCCAATTATGACTCTTATTGCTTTGTTGGCAAAACCCATTGTTATTTTATTGCTGACCGATAAATGGGTTTCTCTAATTCCACTTTTGCAATGGATGGTTTTTGCGCGTATTTTTTTTCCAATGAGCGCACTCAATATGAATTTATTAAATGCAATTGGGCGTTCGGATTTATTCTTAAAAGTAGATTTGTCTAAATTGCCATTGACAATATTGGCTATGGTGATTACAATTCCTCTTGGGGTAAAAGTTATGATAATTGGACATGTTGTTACATCAGGCCTTGCTTTTTTAATAAACGCCTATCTTCCAGGGAAATTTTATGGGTATGGTCCAATTCAACAATTGAAAGATATGCTGCCTTTTTTTGGAGCTACAATAGGAATGGCAATTCCGATTGTTACTATGACTTATTTTATTGATAATCTGGTCTTACAACTATTTTTTGGAGTTATTCTTGGTGTAATAGTTTATCTCTTTATCTGTTGGTTACTAAAAGTAGATGAGTTAACAGAGGTCGTGAAATTACTTTTAAAGTATAGAAAAGAGTGATTTTCTGTATAATTATTCATTGAATACTTTAGATAATTATATTTTAAATAATTATTTTCCTTTATTTTTAATAAACCCTTATTTCTGTATTTTTAACTTATTTTTATTAAGAATAACTGTTGTTTTATTTAGTAATATTGCACGAAATTTTTAATATAAACCTTGAAGCATGATATAGCCCAAGGCGTTAAAAGAGTTAATGGTGGCAATGCAAGCCCTGATCTCCGAAGCATTCCTAATGAAAAGCTGGCAAATGTCTCTGACTTTGCGCAATTTTTTTAATGTTTTTGTAGATGTAAATCTCTTAAAAGTCTCCTGACTTTTTATCAAGTGTTCTTACATAGTAATGATGAAGATAAATTAGTTGCTTTTATAAAAAAAGAGTTGGGATACAAGAGGATCAGTACAAAAATAATAATTTATAAAAATCTTAATTTTAGCTCTAAAAGGATGTATTTCATAAATAGCAAAACATCAAAAGTTTTATAAGCTTTTATCATTTCATAATGAACCCGTTTTAAGAGTGACTTGTTTTCTTGCCTCGTTTTATTTAGTGCAATAGCTTTCTTGATAACAAGATAAGATGTATGGTTTATTTTTTTGGTCCGGGAATTAAATTTTTTATAAAACTGGTTTCCCATTGAATTTTCAAGTTCTCTTTTTTGGATTAAGACAGAATCAATAAATTCAAAATTATAATTTCTGGATGTTCTAATCCAAAGGTCTAAATCTTCATAAGCCAGATTTTCATCATAGCCATTCAGCTGTTCCAGAACTTTTCGTTTTATCATAGAAGAAACGGAACAAATCATACTGCTTTGACTTAACATTGCTAAATATATGTCTCCTGAAGCTGGTTTTTTTAGAGCTTTTTGTTCGGCATTGACTTCATAATAATAACCGATATGAGTGCTGTTTTCCGAAATTATTTCTGCGTTACCATAAACAATTCCTAAATTGTTTAATTCAGAACTTAAAAAAGTATTTATTTGTTTTTCAACACAATCCGGCAATAAAATATCATCTGCGGCCAAATCAATTATATAATCTCCTTTTGCAAACTGTAATGCCTTATTAAAAGTTTTAGTATTTCCTAAATTAGTTTCGTTTGAAATAAACTTGATATCCGGATGGTTTTTAAGCCAACTTTGAATAGTTTGTTTTGATTGGTCCGGACTGTCATCGTCTGCAATTATTAGTTCAACATTTTTATAAGTTTGGTTTAATACCGAATTTAATGATTCAACTACAAATCGTTCATGGTTGTAACACAAACAAATAATACTGACTAATGGGAGATTTTGCATGACTTGGTATAAAACGTTATATTTAGCGACTAAAATAGTATTCGTGAATGATAAAACAAAATAAGAAATACAAGATTGCATTAGTTGGTTATCGTTTAAATGATGGCGGACTGGAAAAAGTCATGTCTTCATTGTCTGTTTATTTTGGTAAAAAAAATATCGAAATCCATAATATTCTTTTTGTTGATGCTATTTCGTATCCCTATTCAGGAAAATTGGTGAATATTGGAAAAATGAAAACAAATAGCAAAGGTTTGTTAGGAAAATTAAAACTGTTTTTGTTTTTTAATAAATATATAAAGGATAATCAATTTGATTATATTATCGATTTTAGATACAGAATCAAACCTATTCAGGAATTCATATTGTCAAAATGGGTTTATGATACCAAAACAATTTATACAGTTCATAGTTCCAGGTTAGAAACTTATCTGCCAAATTTTCGCTTTTTAACTAAACAAATTTGCAATAAAAAATATAGTCTGGTTTGCGTTTCACAAGAAATAAAGAACTTAGTAACAGCAAAGTTTAATATTAAAAATGTGGTTACTATTAATAATCCAATTGATATTGACGATATTAAATCTAAATCTTTAGAGCAAAATGATTTAGATTTTCCTTATATAATCGCTGTCGGAAGATTCGATTCACATAACGTAAAACAATTTGATAAACTAATTATAGCTTATTCTAATTCCACTTTACCAAAAAAAAACATTTCCCTTGTGTTATTGGGCGATGGTGAACTTAAAGATTTTTATAAAGAGACAGCTATTAAAAGAGGTATTGCTGATAAAGTTTATTTTGAGGGATTTAAAAGCAATCCTTATAAATATTTAAAAAAAGCAAAATTCTTGGTAATGTGCAGTAAATATGAAGGATTTCCTATGACTTTGATAGAATCATTAGCTTGTGAAACGCCTGTTATTTCATTTGATTGTGTTTCAGGTCCTAATGAAATTATTACTGATAAAGAAAATGGTCTTTTGGTGGAAAATCAAAATTTTGAAAAGCTTATTGACGCTATGAATTTATTTATTGAAGAGACTGTTTTGTATAATCAATGTAAAAATAATTCCTTAAAAAGTATAGAACGTTTTTCAATCGAAAAAATAGGAAAGCAATGGCAGGATTTAATGGGAATTAATATATATTCGTGAAATGAATGTACAAATTATATCGATACCTAAAATAGAAGAGCGAAGAGGGAATCTCTCTGTAATAGAAAATGACACCGTTCCTTTTGATATTAAAAGGGTTTATTATTTATATGATGTACCTAGTGGTGCCGAACGTGGCGGTCATGCGCATAAAAACCTGCAACAGTTTTTAGTGGCTTTAAGCGGGAGTTTTGACGTGGTTCTTAATAATGGAAAAGAAGAACAAATTATTACTTTAAATAAGCCATATGAGGGTTTATTGATCAATTCCGGGATTTGGAGAGAGCTTCAGAATTTTTCTTCGGGTTCTGTTTGTTTGGTGGTAGCTTCAGAAGTTTATATTGAAGACGATTATATTAGGGATTTCGAAGAGTTTATAAAATATAAATCATGATTTTTAATAAAGAAACTACATTAGTCAGTATTGGTGATTTTGTGGATGTATATTATAAAATCAAAACAAGAGGAATCAATTTTTTACTTTCTAAATTTTCCAGGCTCTCATATAAAAATCGTGTTTCTTCGAAATGGGATTCATTTGTTTCCAAGTCTGATTTTTGGATTATTCCTGAAATAACAAAAACATGGAATTATAAAATTTCGGGAGATGATACTTTGACTTATGAGGATTATGTTTGTCATAAATATTTTGAAGGTAAAGAAAATCTAAGTTTACTGGCTGTAGGTTGTGGAGAAGGTAAACATGAAAGAAATTTTGCTAAATATTCAATTTTCAGCAATGTAGCTGGGATTGATATTTCAAAAGACAGTATAGAGAATGCTAAGATTTTAGCTGCTGAAAATAATCTGAAAATTAATTATTACTGTGATGATTTTAGAAAAACAACTCTCTTAAAAGATAAGTTTGATGTTGTTTTATTTGATTCCAGTTTACATCATTTTGATAAAATTGATGATTTTTTAAAGAATAATATTTTATCCATTTTGAATGAAAATGGGTATGTGGTTGTATTTGAATATTGTGGACCAAACAGATTGCAATGGAAAAAATCACAACTAAAGGAAGCTAATAAAATCTTAAAAAGTATTCCGTTAAGATTCAGAAAATTAATTGATGGTAAGAATATCAAAACTAGAGTTTATAGACCAGGATTACTAAGAATGTTACTTGTTGATCCTTCAGAGGCACCGGATTCTGAAAATCTTGTGAAGTCATTAAAAAATAATTTTAAAGTACTTGAAGAAAAAAAACTCGGAACAAATATCTTACACATCCTTCTTAAAGGGATTGCTCATAATTTTCTAATTGATGATGATGAAACTAAAGAGCTCATTCATAATTTTATTGAAAAAGAAAATGATTTTTTAAATTTATCTGGTGAAAATGATTCCATATTTGGTGTCTACCAAAAAAGAACTTCTTAGTTATATGTTGAGAATTCAAGGCTTTTTTTCTTGAGTAAATGTTTAATTTTGTATAATTTTTGCAACATTTTTTTTGGTAAATGAAAAAGCAAACGATTTATTAAACCTATGTTTTTTTTGTTTATTCCATAATAAAATTTGTTGGCAATATTACTATCCCCATACGTTTTATATAAAATAGCATAAAAGAAACGATGTATGTCTAAGAATGCTTTTAAATCAGGGTTTTGTTGTTCTGATATTATAAATTGTTCAAAATCCATTAATTTCATTGAACTAATGTTGTTCTTTGCAAGACTGTCAGGAATGTAAAAATTATATATAGCCGTAATTGTATTTGTAATAGCAACTTGATACTCTATACCTATTTTTGTCCACAACTCAAAATCCTGCCCATTTGTTATATTAGGTGTAAATCCCTCGAATTTTTCTAAAATTTCTTTTGGTATAGCCAAGCAGGAAGTCCATGTAATTCTAAAAGGACGGTTTGAAAAAAAATAATTTTCTACAATTCCCCTAAAAGAACTTTTTATTTCTTTATAATGGGGTATTTGAAAGTGATTTTCGGTCGTTCTAATTTTATATCGGGAACAATACATTCCACAGTCTGGGAAATCATGGTATAAATTGGCTAATTCTTCTAAATGATTTGGAAACCAAAAATCATCAGCATCCAGAAAAGCAATAAGTTTTCCTTGAGATTTTTGTATTCCAAAATTTCTGGCCACAGAGACTCCTTGGTTTTTTTGATTGTAAATATTGATTCTTTCATCATTAAATCCAAGCACTAAAGTTTCACTTTTATCAGTAGATCCGTCATTAATTACTATGATTTCATAATCTGTAAAAGTTTGACTGATAACACTTTTTAAGGTGTTTTCAATATAATCGGCTTTATTATAGAGCGGAATGATAACAGAAAAAAATGCCATGTCGGATTATTTTTTTAAATTACAATAATAACCCAATTTATATAGATCGAATAGAAATAAGGAAGGGTTTTCTGAAAGTAAATTAGTTCTAATATTCGGTTCTAATTTTTTAAAAATATAAGAAGTTAATTTAACAAGCATTAATTTCTCTAATAAGTTATATGTAGTAATAATTTTAGTATCGACAGAATCTATAATTTTGGAAGCAACAATAAATGCTAAATTTTCCAGAGAAGTTTTTGTTTTTTCCAGGAAAAGGGCTGAAGTTTCCAGATTAAGATGAAAAGTAGGGTTGTCTATATGGTTGACCTGAATATTTTTTGTTTCTAATACAGCCAAAAAACATAAATCTTCATAACCGTATTTTGTTATTGAGTCATCAAACGAGTTCTTGGTGAAAATTTCTTTTTGGATCAGTAAATTAGAGGTCAATGCACGACCGTTTGGTTTTTCTTTTCTTGTTTTTAAAGAAAGGGACTCTCTTTTATTTCCATACACCCAACGAAGAAGTTTTTCTTTTTCTGGTTTTTCTTTTTTATATTCAATTCCGCCAAAAACTACTATATGTGCAATATTTTCGGTAGTTTTAATGTATTTTTTTATAAAATCTTTTTGAACAGGAAAGGTGTCACAATCTAAAATAAGTAACCAGTTATACTTTGCTTTTTCAGCCAGCGAATTAATATTTTTGCCTCTTCCAAGATTCCAATTGTTTATGAAAAAACAACAGTTTTCATATGTATTTATGATCTCATTTTCAATATTTAATAATGAAAATGAAGCATCATCTTGACATAAAATTTCAAATTGAATTCCACACGAAATACATTGTTCTTTTAATTCAAAAACTAAAGGAAAAACATTATAATTATAAGTAGGAATAAGTATAGAAAGCATTACACAGATCGCTGTACAACTTCAAAAATTCTTTCATCCTCACACTTCAATGTTTTAGACGGGAATTTCATTAATAAAGCATAGTCATGTGTAGCCATGATAACCGTTTTGCCGTTACTATTGATTTTTTTCAAAACTTCTAAAACCTCTGAACTTGTCTGTGGATCAAGATTTCCGGTAGGTTCATCAGCTAAAATAAATTCCGGATCATTTAATAAAGCCCTTGCAATAGCAACACGTTGCTGTTCACCTCCGGAAAGCTGGTGTGGCATTTTATTCATGAAATCTTTCATGCCTACTTTGTCTAAAACTTCATCGATTTGATGTTGCATAGCTTCTTTTTCTACCCAGCCGGTAGCTTTAAGAACAAATAACATATTGTCTTTTACAGTTCTGTCCGGAAGTAGTTTGAAATCCTGGAATACAATTCCAATTTTACGTCTCAAATACGGAATTTGATTTTCTTTCAGGGTAGCTAAATCAAACTCTACAATATGTCCTTCACCTTCAGAAAGAGGTAAATCGCCGTACAGGGTTTTCATGAAACTACTTTTTCCGGAACCTGTTTTTCCAATTATATAGATGAACTCACCATGCTGAACATCTAAATTAATATGTGATAAAATTTTTCTTCCTTCCTGGTATATAGTGACATCTTTAAGAGATAGTACGATTTCTGACATAATAAATTTGATTTGAATGTAAAAGTAATAAGTTAACGGTTGGATTCAAAATAAATTTTAATCATTTCTGAAGAAAACCTTTAAAATACTAATTGTTTTTGAATGTTTGAGAACCAATATTTTGAACTTTAAGATGGTGTTAAATAACAACTGTTAAAATATTTGTTTATAATAAATACAGGAAACATTTCGTTATAAACGGTATAAAATGATACATTTGAATACTAAATATAATTACAATGCGTAAACTTTTCTGGTTCTTTTTACTACAAGTTCTCTTTATTTCGACCACAGTTTTGGCACAAAAATCGGCTATTTACACCTACGATTTAAAAGAATTTGATAAGGCGCTGGCTTTATATAACGACAAACAATATGCTTCGGCACAACTTATTTTTGAGCATGTAAAAAACGAAGCAACGACTGAGGAAGTTCAGTCAGATTGTGCATATTACATAGCCAATTGTGCTATCAGGACCAATCAGGCAAATGCAGATGCTTTGATGGAAAAATTTGTTGACGACTATCCAACCAGTACAAAACAAAACCAGGCTTACATAGAAGCAGCCCATTTTTTCTTTGAGCAAGGCAATTATCCGAAAGCTTTACAGTGGTTTGATAAAGTGGATGAAAGCTATATGAGCAAGTCAGATTTGGATAAATTCAATTTCCAGAAAGGATACAGTTATTTTAATGCCAAAAAGAAAAAAGAAGCTACATCCTATTTTAATAAAGTGGTAAACTCCCCTGAATTTGGTTCCCAAGCCAAATATTATCTAGGTTTTATGGCTTATGAAGGAGACGATTACAAAGAAGCTACCAAATATTTTGATGAAGTTTCAGGCGAAGAAAAATACAAGGAAAAACTTTCGTATTATCAGGCTGATATGAATTTTAAACTGGGAAATTTTCAAAAAGCAATCGATTTGGGACAAACAGCAATGGCTAAATCAAATGCACTTGAAAAATCGGAACTGAATAAAATTATAGGAGAAAGTTATTTTAATTTAAAACAATACGGTAAAGCAATTCCATTTTTAGAGCAATATGCAGGTAAAAAAGGAAAATGGAATAATACTGATTTCTATCAGTTGGGTTACGCTTATTACGAACAAAAAAATTATGAAAAGGCGATTTCTCAATTCAATAAAATCATCGAAGGAAAAGATTTCGTTGCACAAAACGCCTATTACCATCTGGGATTGAGCTATCTGAATACGGGTAAAAAACAAGAAGCGCTAAATGCTTTTAAGAATGCTTCTGAAATGGAATTTAATGCTGAAATTAAGGAAGATGCAGCTTTGAATTATGCTAAATTGAGTTATGAAATTGGAAATCAATATCAGACAGTTCCCGGAATCCTGCTTGATTTTTTGGAAAAATATCCAAACAATTCAAGTAAATCTGAAGTAGAAAAATTATTAGTCGACTCTTATATTTCTTCTAAAAATTATAAAGAAGCTTTAGTTTTATTAGAGAAAAATAAAACACCGGAAAATAAATTAGCCTACCAAAAAGTGCTTTTTTACAGAGGAATGGAATTATATACTGAATCTAATTACTCAGAGGCATTAAAAATGTTCAATGGCGCTGTTAAAGAACAAAAAAATCCTGAGTTTACAGCCCGTGCCACTTTCTGGAAAGCAGAATCTGAATATGTTACGGATGATTTTGAAAATGCACTGTTAAGCTACAAACAGTTTGCAGGTTTGGCTGAAGCAAAAAAGACTGACGAATACAAAAACATCAATTATAATATTGGTTATACCTATTTTAAATTGAAGGAATATGATCAGGCAGCAAGTTCATTTGAGGCACAAATTAATAATTCAAAAGAAGATAAAGTACGTTTAAATGATTCTTATCTGCGTCTGGGAGATTGTCGATTTGTAAATGCAAAATATGGACCTGCGATGGAAGCATATGCGAAAGCTATTAATGCAAAAGGAGTTGACGCTGATTACGCTCAGTATCAAAAAGCAATTTCGTACGGATTTATGTCTAAAAATGACAAGAAAATTGATGAGCTGAATAATTTTCTTTTGATGTATAAAAAATCATCTTACAGGGATGATGTTTTATATGAGTTGGCCAATACATATGTTGCCGATAAGAAAAACGACCAGGCGATTAAGACTTACGATCAGTTAATTTCAGAATTTAAAAATGGTTCATTTACCTCAAAAGCTATTTTGAAACAGGGTTTGATTTATTATAATACAGATCGTGATGAGCAGGCTTTGGTGAAATTCAAAAAAGTTGCAGCCGAATTTCCAAAAACACCGGAAGCGCTGGAGGCAGTATCTACAGCAAGATTAATTTATGTTGACTCAGGAAAAGTAGATGAATATGCAACTTGGGTACGTACCCTGGATTTTGTTGCTGTTACAGATGTTGATTTAGATAATGACACTTATGAAGGGGCGTTTAAACAATACAATCAGAACAATAGTAAATTGGCAATCACAGGTTTTACAGGTTATGTGAGTAAATTTCCATCAGGAATTCATTCTTTGGAAGCTAATTTTTATCTGGCACAATTATATTTCGCAGAAGGTTCAGAAAGCAAATCAGTTGCTAATTATCAATATGTAATAGATCAGTCAAGAAACGAATTTACAGAACAAGCCTTAACGAGATTATCTCAAATTTTCTTAAAAGCGAAAGACTGCGATAAATCGATTCCGGTATTGGTTCGATTAGAAAGCGAAGCAGATTATCCTCAGAATAAAAGTTTTGCTCAGGCGAATTTGATGAAATGTTATTACGACAAAAAAGATTATGACAATTCAGTAGTTTATGCGGACAAAGTATTGCAAAACCCTAAAGCAGATACAAATGTAAAAAGTGATGCGCAGATTATCGTAGCGCGTGCAGCAATGCAAACCGGAGATGAAGATAAGGCAAAAGCAGCGTATGCTAAATTATCTGCAACATCAAAAGGAGAATTGGCGGCAGAAGCTTTGTATTATGATGCTTATTTTAAAACCAAAGAAGGCAAATTTGATGCTTCGAATGTAGCAGTTCAGAAGTTGGCAAAAAATTATTCAGCTTTTAAATATTACGGAGCGAAGAGTTTGGTTTTAATGGCGAAAAACTTCTACGGATTAAAAGACAGTTATCAGGCAACTTATATTTTAGATAACGTAATAAATAATTTTACAGATTATCCGGATGTAGTTGAAGAAGCGAAAAGAGAGTTAAGCGCGATCAAATTAGAAGAATCTAAAACAAATTCGTCGATTACTAAATAAGAATAAAGAATATAGAGAAAAGAATACAGATTGAGTGCGGAGTCTATTTTCTATATTCTTTTTTCTATTCTCTAAAAAAAAGAAGAAATGAGTTTACCTTTTTATATAGTTGATGTTTTTGCTGAAAATAAATATGCCGGCAATCAGCTGGCGGTTTTTTTAACCGTTGGAAATATTGTAGAGGCAAAAGAAATGCAGCAAATTGCCCGCGAAATTAATTTTGCTGAAAGTACTTTTATTACGAAGCTTGATTCACAAAACAATATTGCTGAGGTTCGAATATTTACCCCTGAAAAAGAAATGCAATTTGCAGGTCATCCTATTATTGGAACTTCATGGGTTTTAATGAATAAAATATTTCAAAATCAGCCAAAAAATATTGCTTTGCAGGTTCCAATTGGAGAAATTCCGATACACGAATCAGAGAATTTGATTTGGTTAAGGGCTGCTCAGCCAAAATTTTGGGATACTTTTTCAAAAAATGATTTTGAGTTATTCAGCAATTTAAAATCAGAAGATTTTGAAGATAAATATCCAATTCAGGAAGTAACCACAGGAAGTGCTTTTGTGATTGTCCCGCTTAAAAATAAAAGGGCATTAGAAAATTTGGTTTTAGATAAAGATAAAACGGATAAATGGCTAAAAGCAAATTGCAAAACAAACCACAGAGCATTATACTTTTATTATTTGGAAGAATCAAAAATTATAAGCAGAATGTTATGTGTAGAAAATAATCAACTGGTTGAAGATGCTGCTACAGGAAGTGCAAGTACTTGTCTGCAGGCGTTTCTTTTAAAATATCATTTGGATAAAATTAAAACAATTAATTATCAGGGAGATTATATTCAAAGACCTTCGCAGATTTATTTCAATGGAAAAAGATCAAAGGATAATTTTGAAATCGAAATTGGAGGAAAAGCCCAATTTGTTGCCGCAGGCGAATGGGAAGTCTAACTAGAAGATTAGTTAATTAGAGAATAGAATTAGATAATAAAAATAGATTTTAGAAAATAGAATATAGAGAATAGAACAAAAAGCAAAGAGTATTGAAGGAAATATAGATTTAGTAAAAGTCTATTTTCTATATTCTTTCATCTTGTTCTCAAAAAAATAAAATATGAAAATTAATTTCCAGAATAAAACTATCATTTTGATTTTGCTGTTTGTTTTTCAGCTTTCATTTGCACAAAAGAAAGAAGAAACCATTGGTACCGAAACTGTAAATGTGGTAAAGCCTTATTCGCCAACTATATCAGACGCTTTTAAAGTAAAGGAAACTCCTTCGCTTGACGATACAGGGAATCAGCCTAAAGAAACTATTAAATACAGTATTTTGTCAGTTCCTGTAGCATCTACTTTTACACCTTCAAAAGGAAAAGCAGAAGGTGTCGAGAAATCAAAACAAGAGCGTTTGTTTAGTAATTATGCGACTGTAGGGGTTGGAAATTACGGAACCCTGAATGCCGAATTATTCGTGACGCAGGATTTAGGAAACAATGATTATGTGGCGGGAATGTTCCGTCATCATTCATCACAAGGCGGAATTAAAGATGTACAATTGAATGATGAATTTTATGATACGGCATTAAATGTTGGTTATGGCCAGAATAATCGCGATATGTCATGGAATATTGATTTAGGATATCAAAATCAAATATACAATTGGTATGGCTTGCCGGCTGATTTTGGTTCGACTTTACTTCCGGGAGATCGTTTTGATTTAATAAATAAAATTAATCCAAATCATTCTTATAATACTATTTCTTTGGGAGGAAACATGGAATTTAACGAAAGTATTTTTAGTAAAGTAGCAACCAAATTTACGCACTTTTCAGATAGTTTTTCTTCTTCAGAAAATCGCTTTTACCTAAAACCGACTTTTAAAGTTGATGTAATGGATCAGTCAGTCAATACAAATGTGATTATTGACCACGTAAGCGGACGTTTTGAGAATAATTATGCTGGAGATAATACTGAACCTGTAAAATATAGCTTGACCAATTTTGGAATCGAGCCAAGTTTTGTAGTTAATGAAAACGACTGGACTTTAGAATTAGGAGCAGGATTATATTATGCATTGGATTCTGAAAATAGCGGAAACAAGTTTTATATTTATCCAAAAGTAAATGCTTCGTATAAATTGGTTGGAGATTTGATGATTTTCTATACAGGTGTAAATGGAAGTTTAAATCAGAATTCGTACGCTGATTTTGTGACTGAAAATCCGTTTTTGTCGCCAACATTAATAGATATGAGACCATCAAGTACTCAATATAATGCTTTTGCAGGTTTGAAAGGGAAACTGGCGAACAATGTAAATTATAATTTGACAGGGTCCTATTTGAATGAAAAAGACAAAGCCTTGTTTAAAAGCAATAATTATACAGAAGATTTTTCAAATCAAAATTACGCTTACGGAAATTCTTTTGGAGTTGTTTATGAAGACATCAGAACACTTCGTTTTTATGCAGAACTAAAAGCTGATTTTTCTGAAAATGTTACTTTTGGAATCAACGGAACTTTTAATAGTTACAAAACCGACGCGCCCGTAGAAGCATGGAATTTGCCGTCAATGAAATTGAGCTCTAATCTGGATGTAAATATAACCAAACAATGGTATGCGGGTTTAAATGTTTTTTATGTGGGAGAACGTAAGGATATGCAGGCAAATACTGATTTGGGAACAGATCTGGTTTTAGTTACTTTAAAAAGTTATTTTGATGCCAACGCACATTTAGGATACAAACACAATGAGCGTTTGACTTTATTCTTAAAATTGAATAATATTGGAAATCAGGCATACGAAAAATGGCTAAACTATCCTGTACAAGGATTTCAGGTGCTGGTTGGAGCGAATTATAAATTTGATTTTTAAGATTCCCGAACTAATAATGTCACCCTGAGCGGAGTCGAAGGCCTGTACCGAAAAAGGCTTTGACCAAGTTTATCCTGAGCAAAGCCGAATAGGCTCAGCCTGACACAAAAATTGAAGATTTTTAGATTAACAAATCTCATTAGATAAAAAAAAGCTTCCATAATTTGGAAGCTTTTTTTATAGTTGTTGGGTGTAATTTTATTTTTAACACATAGAAACATAGACATTATTTTAAAAAGAATTCAAAAAGAAATACATTTCTTTTACATAGGCCAGTTATGTGAAT